>DATLGI010000037.1:0-16695 GCA_035540535.1 Pseudonocardia sp. | reverse complement strand
CCCCGAAGCCGAGGCCCCCGCGCGCCGGTTCGCCGCGCGGCCCGCCCCGGCGTCACCCGAACCGGCGCCGGTCCCGGCGGCCCGCCGCCCCGCGCTGCCGGCCCCGCCCGCCCGCGCCGGCGCGTCGGGTGGCGGCACGCCGAGCTGGTCGGACCCGGGCGAGGTCGACGACCGCGTGCTGTACCGCCGGTCCGAGGGCGTGCCGATGCGACCCGGCGGCGCGCGCCCGGTGCAGCCCGAGCTCGTCGACGGTGTGCCGGTGTACCGCATCTACCGCCCGCGCACCGCCCGCCCGGCCTGGACGGGGTACGGCCGTGCCGATTAGGTCACCGCGGGGCCGGGCCGCGGCGTACCGGACGCTGTGGCAGTGGCCGCTGCGCTCACCCGCCCGCCTGGCCGTCACCCTGGTCGCGGTGGTGGCCCTCGCCTCCGGTATCGGGCTCGGGCTCGGCGCCACCACGGGATCGTCGAACCGGGGGCTGCTCGCCGACGCGGCCGAGCCGGCACCGGCCACCTCGAGCGCCCGGCGGTCCCCGGGTCCGTCGACCACGCCGGTGCCGACCGCCCTGCCTCCGGTGCCCGCGCTCGCCCCGACCACGCTGCCGCTGTCCGCGGCGCCGGCCGCGGCCCTCGACGTCGCCGCCCGGTGGGCCGCGGCCTGGGTGGACCACCCCCCCGGGACGACGTCGGAGCAGTGGCTCGCCGGCCTGCGCGACGTCACCACCCCCGAGTACCTGCCCACGCTCGGCGCGGTCGACCCGGCGAACGTGCCGGCGAACGCCGTCACCGGCGCGCCGCGGGCGGTGCGGGTGGCGCCCCGGTCGGTGCAGGTCGAGGTGCCGACCGACGCTTTGACGCTCGTCGTCGTGGTGGTGGACACCGACACCGGCTGGCGCGTGACGAGCCACGAGCGGGCGTGATGAGCCCGCTGCGGCCGCTGCGGCTGCTGATCCCGTTCGTCGCGATCGCCGCGGCGCTGGTGCTGTTCGTCGGCATCGGGTTCGTCAGCTACCGCGGATTCGTCGGCGGCCCCCAGCCCTCCGCAGGCCCCTGCGACGCGGGCATCCTCGGCGAGGCGGGTCTGTCCGGCCGGCAGGCCGGCACGCGGGCGGCGGACCTCAGCGAGGAGCAGCTGCGCAACGCCGCGACGATCATCGGCGTGGCCCGCGACATCGGCGCGCCGCCGCGGGCGTGGCTGGTGGCGCTGGCGACCGCGATGCAGGAGTCGACGCTGCGCAACCTGGACTACGGCGACCGCGACTCCCTCGGCCTGTTCCAGCAGCGGACCTCGCAGGGCTGGGGCTCGCCCGCGCAGGTGACCGACCCCGTCTACAGCACGACGATCTTCCTGGACCGGCTGCTGGAGGTGCCCGGCTGGGAGCGGCTGCCGGTCACCGTCGCGGCCCAGACCGTGCAGCGCTCGGCGTTCCCCGACGCCTACGCCCGGTGGGAGGGGCTGGCCGCGGACCTCGTCTCCACCCTGGCGGACGTCGCGGACCCGGCGAACTGCGGGCCGAGCGCCGCGACGCTGCCCGAGGGCGTGGCCCGCACGGCGATCTCGTTCGCGCTCGGCGAGGTGGGCAAGCCCTACCTGTGGGGCGGCACCGGGCCGGACCGCTACGACTGCTCCGGGCTCATGCTGCGCGCCTTCCAGGCCGCCGGGATCAACCTGCCGCGCGTCTCGCGCCAGCAGTTCTACGCGGGTGGGCACGTGCCGATCGAGCAGGCGCAGGCCGGCGACCTGCTGTTCTACGCGACCGACCCGAGCGACCCGGCGACGATCCACCACGTGGCCATGTACATGGGCGACGGGCAGATGGTGGAGGCTCCCTACACTGGCGAATTCGTCCGGGTGCGGCCGGTCCCGTGGGAGTACGAGGAGCTCGTCCCGCTCGCCACCCGCCCCGGCACCACGCCCAACCGCGCCTGACGCCGGCCGTCCGACCGGGCGCGGCCGTCCGTTCGAGCAGGAGCCCCGATGCCCACCGATCCGCCCCTCCCGGCGTCGACGACCCCGGTCCGGGACTACCTCGATCGGCCGGCACCGGGCGCCACCGAGGAGTACCTGGTCGTGCCCCGCTCGCTCGCGCAGTCGATGCCACTGCGGTGGCAGCAGGTGTTCGTCGGCCTGCTCGCCGACCTGCACGACGCCTACGGAGACCTGACCTGGCCGGACTACGCGGTCGTGCCGAGCCGCTGGGAGTACCTCGTCGACCTCGACGAGGATCAGCTGAGCGCGGCCGGCTACGTCGCGGACCTCGGCCCCGACGGCGAGCTGGAGTTCCGGGACCGGGCCGGCCGGCTGGTGGCGGACCCGCAGGCGCACCGCGTCCTCGCACCGGTAGAGGACTCCCTGCCCGGCGTGGTGGCCGGCCGAGTCCCGCCGCGGCCCGCGCCACCGCTGTAGCGCCCGGACCGCGTCCAGCCGGCGCTGCCGCCCGGCTCCGAGCCAGGTCGGAGCGGCCCGCCGGCCGCCGGGGCGGTTCGCCGGAGCCCGGGAACACCGCGGTGAGCACCGGCGTTGAGCCCTTCAGACGCAAGTTGAGCGGGGGCGACTCACACCGAGGCCGTCATCCCGTGGCAGACTTGAGTCAAGGCAACTCAAGGCAATCATGGAGGCAACCACCATGGCTCGTGCGGTCGGCATCGACCTCGGGACCACCAACTCCGTCGTCGCCGTCCTGGAGGGTGGCGAGCCGACGGTCATCGCCAACTCGGAGGGAGCGCGCACCACGCCGTCGGTCGTGGCGTTCGCGCGCAACGGTGAGGTGCTCGTCGGGCAGTCGGCGAAGAACCAGGCCGTCACCAACGTCGACCGGACGATCCGCTCGGTCAAGCGACACATCGGCACCAGCTGGGCCACCCCGGACATCGACGGCAAGAAGTACACCGCGCAGGAGATCAGCGCGCGCGTGCTGCAGAAGCTCAAGCGCGACGCCGAGTCCTACCTGGGCGAGGACATCACCGACGCCGTGATCACCGTCCCCGCGTACTTCGAGGACGCGCAGCGCCAGGCCACCAAGGAGGCCGGCCAGATCGCGGGCCTCAACGTCCTGCGCATCGTCAACGAGCCCACGGCGGCCGCACTGGCCTACGGGCTCGACAAGGGCGAGAAGGACCAGACGATCCTGGTCTTCGACCTCGGTGGCGGCACGTTCGACGTCTCGCTGCTCGAGATCGGCGAGGGCGTCGTCGAGGTCAAGGCGACCAACGGCGACAACCACCTCGGCGGCGACGACTGGGACGAGCGCGTCATCAGCTGGCTCGTCGAGAAGTTCAAGAACAGCCAGGGCATCGACCTCACCAAGGACAAGATGGCGATGCAGCGGCTGCGCGAGGCCGCGGAGAAGGCGAAGATCGAGCTGTCGAGCCAGTCGACGGCCACGATCAACCTGCCCTACATCACGGTCGACGCGGACAAGAACCCGCTGTTCCTGGACGAGACGCTGTCCCGGGCCGAGTTCCAGCGGATCACCTCCGACCTGCTCGACCGCGCCCGCGCGCCGTTCAACCAGGTCATCAAGGACGCCGGGATCTCCGTCAGCCAGATCGACCACGTCGTGCTCGTCGGCGGTTCCACCCGCATGCCCGCGGTGACCGAGCTGGTCAAGGAGCTCACCGGCGGCAAGGAGCCCAACAAGGGCGTCAACCCGGACGAGGTCGTCGCCGTCGGCGCCGCCCTGCAGGCCGGCGTGCTGCGCGGCGAGGTCAAGGACGTCCTGCTGCTCGACGTCACCCCGCTGTCCCTGGGCATCGAGACCAAGGGTGGCGTGATGACCAAGCTCATCGAGCGCAACACCACGATCCCCACCAAGCGGTCGGAGATCTTCACGACGGCCGACGACAACCAGCCGTCCGTGCAGATCCAGGTGTTCCAGGGCGAGCGCGAGATCGCGGCGTACAACAAGAAGCTCGGCATGTTCGAGCTGACCGGGCTGCCGCCGGCGCCGCGCGGCGTGCCGCAGATCGAGGTCTCCTTCGACATCGACGCCAACGGCATCGTCAACGTCTCCGCGAAGGACCTGGGCACCGGCAAGAGCCAGGCCATGACGATCACCGGTGGGTCCGCGCTCGGCAAGGACGAGATCGACCGGATGATGCGCGAGGCCGAGCAGCACGCCGAGGAGGACCGCCGCCGGCGCGAGGAGGCCGAGGTCCGCAACCAGGCCGAGACGCTCGTCTACCAGACGGAGAAGTTCGTCAAGGAGAACGACGAGAAGCTCCCGGCCGACGTCAAGGACTCGGTGAACGCCTCCCTCGGTGAGGTGCAGGAGGCCCTGAAGGGCACCGACAGCGGGGCGATCAAGGCCTCGATGGAGAAGCTCGCCACCGAGTCGCAGAAGCTCGGTGCCGCCCTCTACCAGCAGCAGGGCGCCGAGGGCGCCGCTGCCGGTGCCGACCCGGGCGCCGCCGGCGAGCAGGCCGACGACGTGGTGGACGCCGAGATCGTCGACGAGGAGAAGGACCGCAAGTGAGCTCCGACGACCGCAACGACGCCGAGCACGGCAACGGCGAGCGGGTGGTGGTGCGGGACCGGCGCCGGATCGACCCGGTGACCGGGCAGGCGCGGACCCCGGCCGGAGCCGCCGGGGCGGAGCCGGCCGGGGCGCCACCGAAGGACACCCCGCCCGGCGACGGTGCCGAGGACGCGCGGGTCGCCGAGCTCACCGCCGAGGTGGCCGAGCGGACCGCCGACCTGCAGCGCGTCTCCGCCGAGTACGCCAACTACCGGCGCCGGGTGGACCGCGACCGGGAGGCCGTGCTCGTGGGCGCACGGGCGCAGTTCGTCTCCGAGCTGCTCACCGTGCTCGACGACCTCGATCGCGCCGAGGCGCACGGCGACCTGACCGGCGCGTTCAAGGCCGTCGCGGACAAGCTCGTGGCCGTCGTGCAGAACCAGGGGCTGGAGCCGTTCGGCCTGGTGGGCGAGCTGTTCGACCCGGCCCTGCACGAGGCCGTGCAGCACGAGCCCGCCGACGTGGCGGGTCCGACGGTCACGGTGGTGTCCGCGGTCCTGCGCCGCGGCTACCGCGTCGCCGACCGGGTGCTGCGGCCGGCGATGGTGACGGTCGCCGACCGGCCCGACGACGGCGGCACCGCGGTGCCGCCGCCGTCCGACGAGCCGGACGGCTCCTGACCCGATGACCAGACGACCCGAGAGGAGGTGCGATGACCCAGCGCGACTGGATCGAGAAGGACTTCTACCGTGAGCTGGGCGTGCCCTCCACGGCGTCGACCGACGAGATCAAGAAGGCGTACCGCAAGCTCGCCCGCGAGCTGCACCCGGACGCCAACCCGGGCGACGCGTCGGCGGAGGCGCGGTTCAAGGCCGTGTCCGAGGCCTATGGCGTGTTGTCCGACGACAAGAAGCGCCGCGAGTACGACGAGACGCGCGCGCTGTTCGCCGGCGGTGGTGGCCTCGGCGGCAGGGGCTTCCCAGGAGGCGGTGGTTTCCCGGGTGGCTTCTCCGGCGCCGGTGGGCCCGACGTCGACCTCGGCGATCTGTTCGGCCAGGCCGGCGGCGGCGCCGGCCCGGGCCTCGGCGACATCTTCGGTGGCATGTTCGGCAACCGGGGCGGCGCCGGCCGGGCTGCGTCGGCCCCGCGGAACCGGCGGGGCGCGGACGTCGAGAGCGAGCTGCGGATCGACTTCGTGCAGGCCGTGCGCGGGGCGGAGGTGCCGATTCGGCTGCAGTCGCCGGGCCGCTGCGAGCGGTGTGGCGGCGTGGGCGCGCGCCCGGGGAGCAGCCCGCGGACCTGCCCGACGTGCAGCGGGTCCGGGCTGGTCAGCAGCAGCCAGGGGGCGTTCGCGTTCTCCGAGCCCTGCCGCGACTGCCGTGGCACCGGGCGGATCATCGACGATCCCTGCCCGGAGTGCGGCGGCGACGGCGTGAGCACCCGCACGCGGTCGCTGACGGTCCGCGTCCCGGCCGGGGTGGACGACGGCCAGCGCATCCGGCTGGCCGGGCAGGGCGAGCCCGGGCGGGGCGGCGCGCCGGCCGGTGACCTGTACGTGAAGGTGCACGTCACGCCGCACCGGCTGTTCGGCCGCTCGGCCCGCAACCCGGACGACCTCACCCTGACGGTGCCGGTGACCTACCCCGAGCTCGTGTTGGGCACGACGCTCACGGTGCCGACGCTGGAGTCCACCGTCTCGCTGCGGATCCCGCCGGGCACCGCGAGCGGGCGCACCTTCCGGGTGCGCGGGCGCGGGGTGCAGCGCAGGAACGGGCGCACCGGCGACCTGCTGGTCACCGTCGAGGTGGCCGTGCCGGCGCGGCTGGACGACGAGGCCGCCGCCGCGCTGCAGGCCTACGCCGACGCCACGAAGTCGTTCGATCCCCGCGCCGACCTGTTCGGTCACGCCGGTCGGTGAGCACGGTGTCGCGAGGCGGCGGCGAGCCGGGCCCACTCCCCCCGGGGGCGGGCCCGGACAGCCCGGTGTTCGTGATCTCGGTGGCCGCCGAGATGGCGGGCCTGCACGCGCAGACCCTGCGCAGCTACGACCGGCTGGGCCTGGTGCGGCCCGGCCGCGCGGCCGGCGGCGGGCGCCGGTACTCGGCCCGCGACATCGCGCTGCTGCGCGAGGTGCAGCGCCTCTCGCAGGAGGAGGGCGTCAACCTGGCGGGGATCAAGCGGATCATCGAGCTGGAGCAGCTCGTCGACGAGCTGCGCTCCCGGCTGGACGAGATGACCCAGGAGCTGCTCGCCACCCGCGCCGCCGCTGAGCAGGCCGCGGCGAGCGTGCACGCCTCCTACCGGCGTGAACTGGTACCCGTGGACCGGCGCCAGGCGCTCGTGGTGTGGCGGCCGAACCGCGACTGACGTCGCCGGCGGCTGCGCCGCGAACCGGCGACTGACGTCGCCGGCGGCTGCGCCGCGAACCGCGACTGACGTCGCCGGCGGCTGCGCCGCGAACCGCGACTGACGTCGCCGGCGGCTGCGCCGCGAACCGCGACTGACGTCGCCGGCGGCTGCGCCGCGAACCGCGTGGACGCGGCTTCGCCGCGGCTCATCGATTTTCCGACGAGCGCAAGCTCCTTCGTCGCGCGCTCGTCGGTCAGTCCATCGTGAACGGGTCGTAGGCGATCCGGTCCAGCGGCGTGCCGGCGACCAGCATCCGCGACACCGTGGCCCGGATCATCGCGGGCGACCCGCAGACCAGGACGTCGTGGTCGGCCCACGCGCCGTACCGGGTGACGACGTCGGCCAGCGTGCCCTTCTCCGCCCCGGACGCGTCGTCGTCCTGCTCCACCACGGGGATCACGTCGAGCCACGGGTGGTTGTAGGACAGCTTGCGCAGGGCGGTGAAGTCGTAGAGGTCTTCCCAGGTGCGGCCACCGACGAAGACCTGGGTCCGGGGACGCTGCTCGCGCCGCGTCAGGTCGTCGAGCAGCGACTTGATGGGGGCGACCCCGGTGCCGCCGACGACCATGAGCAGGTCCCGGCCGCTGTCCGCGGGCACTTGCATGCGCCCCATCGGTGGCCCGATCCGCCAGGTGTCGCCGACCCGGGCGTGGGCGACGATCGCCCGGCTCACCCAGCCGTTGCCGACGGCACGGACGTGGAACTCCAGGGTGCCGTCCTCGCGCGGGGCGTTGGCGGGCGACAGGTAGCGCCACAGGCGGGGCCGCTGCGGCGTCTCGACGCTGACGTACTGGCCGGCGCGGTACGGGATCGGCTCGCTGGCCTGCACGGTGACGATCGCGAGGTCCCAGCCGACCCGGCGGTGCTCGACGACCCGGCCCAGCCAGGACGCCGGCCCGCGCTCGGCGTCCGCGGCCGTGCGCATCGCCGCGGCGACGATCCGGTAGGCGTCGTTCCACGCCTTCTCGACCTCGGGGGTCCAGGCGTCGCCGGCGAACTCGCCGATGGCACTGAGCAGGGCGGCGCCGACCGCGTCGTAGTGCTCGGTGATCACGCCGAACTTGCGGTGGTCGCGGCCCAGCTGCTCGAGGAACGGCACGAGCTCGTCGGTCTGGTCGACCATCTGCACGACGTGCACGAGCGCCCGCAGCAGCCTGCTGCGCTGCACCTCCATGTTCACCGGGAACAGGTCGCGGGTCTCCGGGGCGCGGCTGAACAGCGTGGCGTAGAAGTGCCGGCTCAGCTCCTCGGCGCGTGGCTCGACCAGCGCGAAGCTCCCCCGGATCAGTTCGACCGTGCCGGCGGCCTCGCTGCGGGGCGCCGCCGAGCGGGGGAGATCGGCGGTTAGCAACTGTTCAGCGGTCATCGGCGCCGGCTCTCTCGTCGAGGACGCGGCACGACTCCACGCGCCGGGTACGCCCGGGCGGGCGTCCGGTCCGGGTCCGGGAAGCGATACTGCATCCGTCCTTCGTCCGTCGGGCGCGGTGGTGACGTTCGTGACACCACGGGGTCGCACCGGAGGCCAAGACTAGCGTCCGTCGACGGCGGGGGTGACTCCCCTGGCGGAGTGGTGGCACGGTGGCGGTATGGCACTGCGTACCTCAGCCCTCCGCCGGCCCGGTCCGGCGGGTGTCCGGACGCGCGTCGCGCAGCCCGCGGCCGGTGTCGGGCCGTCCGCCGTGGCGCCGGAGGAGCCCGCGCCGCGGCCCGGCTCGTCCGGCGAACACCTGCTCCAGGCCGCTTTCGGCACGCAGGCACGGGCGGAGCGCTTCTACGCCGAGCAGGTCCGCGACCGGTTGCTCCCGGCGATGGTGGAGTTCATCGGGCGGATGGAGATGGTGTTCGTCGCCTCGGCCGACGCGCACGGCGAGTGCGACGCGTCCCTGCGCGCGGGGCCACCGGGCTTCCTGCGGGTCCTCGACGAGTACACCCTCGCCTACCCCGAGTACCGGGGCAACGGCGTGCACGCCAGCCTGGGCAACATCTCGGAGAACGGAAACGTCGGACTGCTCATGGTCGACTTCGTCGACGACCTGATCGGCCTGCACGTCAACGGCGCGGCGCGGATCCTCACCGACGAGGTGTTCCGGGTGCGGTATCCGCACCTGCGCCAGGACGCGGCGCCGGGGCGGCGGGCGGAACGCTGGGTGGTCGTCGAGGTCCAGGAGGCCTACGTGCACTGCCGCAAGCACATCCCCCGGATGCAGCGCATGCCGCGCCGCCGGGCCTGGGGCACCGACGACCCCGGCCGGAAGGGCGGCGACTACTTCGGGGCCAAGGGAACGCCGCGGCGGGTGCCGCGCACGCCGCGGGCCCGGCGCGCGTTCCCGAGCACCACGCATCTCGGCGGGGGCAGCGCCCGCACGCTCCGGCCGCGCCCGGCCTCCGACGGGGGCCACCGGGCGGCGGACGGTCAGGCCCGGTAGCCGTAGCGGCCCGTGGGTGGCACTCGCGACGGCCAGCCGCGCTGGTCGCGGGCAGCGGCACCTGCTGCGGCCGCGCGCGGCGCTGCGGGATTGCTTCCGCGCCGCGGGGGGATACCGTTGACGACCTGGCGGGGGCGCTGTCGTGTCGGGCCGCGGCGAGCCGACCCGACGGCCGCGTCGACGCACCCGCGCGGGCGGCGGACCGGAGGTGGCGGTGGACAGGCTCTACACAGCGGAGGCGACGGCGTACGGCGCGCGGACCGGGGCGGTGGTCTCCTCCGATGAGCGTCTGGACCTGGAGCTGTCCCGCCCTGCGGAGATGGGCGGCGACGCAGGTCCGGGCACCAACCCCGAGCAGCTGTTCGCCGCCGGGTACGCGGCCTGCTTCCACAGCGCGATGCGCTTCGCCGTCCGCGAGCTCGACCTCCCGGGCGACGCGCTGCAGGACTCGCACGTCACGGCCACGGTGCACCTGCTCAAGCAGGGCGTGGCGAACTACGGGCTCGCCGTCGAGCTGGCGTTTCACGCCCCGCGGCTCTCCGCCGAGCAGGCCAGGGCGGTGATGGAGAAGACCCACACGATCTGCCCGTACTCGAAGGCGACCGCGGGCAACGTCGAGGTCGGGCTGCGCGTCGCGTGAGGCGGTCGCGGGCCTGTGAGCGGGAGAAATCCGTACCTGAGCGGAACAGACTCAACTTTCCTGGCGTTGTCGGTGTGGACGGGCACGATGGTCAGGCCCGACCGATGAGGTGCAGGAGGACGCGGGGATGGACTCGTTCAACCCCACCACGAAGACGCAGCAGGCGCTGTCGGCCGCCGCCCAGGCCGCCGCGCTGGCCGGCAATCCCGACGTCGGCCCGACCCACCTGCTGGGCGCGCTGCTCGCACAGGGCGACGGCATCACGGCGCCGCTGCTGGCCGCCGTCGGCGCCGACGCCGCCGCGGTGCGGGGCGAGCTCACCCAGCTGGGCGACCGGCTGCCGTCGGCCTCCGGGGCCACGGTCAGCGCACCGCAGCTCGACCGCGACGCCCTGGCCGCGATCACCGCGGCCCAGCAGCTCGCCGTCGAGATGGGCGACGAGTACGTCTCCACCGAGCACCTGCTGGTCGGGCTCGCCGCCAAGGGCGGGCAGGTCGCCGACCTGCTGCGCCGTCACGGTGCCACGCCCGACGCGCTGCGCGAGGCGTTCGGCAAGGTGCGTGGCGGCTCGCGGGTCAGCAGCCCGGACCCCGAGGGCACGTACCAGGCGCTGGAGAAGTACGGCGTCGACCTCACCGAGCGCGCGCGCTCCGGCGAGCTCGATCCGGTGATCGGGCGGGACACCGAGATCCGCCGCGTGGTGCAGGTGCTGTCGCGTCGCACCAAGAACAACCCGGTGCTCATCGGCGAACCCGGCGTGGGCAAGACCGCGATCGTCGAGGGCCTGGCCCAGCGGATCGTCGCCGGTGACGTCCCGGAGTCACTGCGCGGCAAGCGCGTCGTCGCCCTCGACCTCGGGTCGATGGTCGCGGGCGCGAAGTACCGCGGCGAGTTCGAGGAGCGGCTCAAGGCCGTCCTCAAGGAGATCACCGACTCGGCCGGTGAGGTCATCACGTTCATCGACGAGCTGCACACGATCGTCGGCGCGGGCAACGCCGAGGGCGCGATGGACGCCGGCAACATGATCAAGCCGATGCTCGCCCGCGGCGAGCTGCGGATGGTCGGCGCCACCACCCTCGACGAGTACCGCCAGCGGATCGAGAAGGACCCGGCGCTGGAGCGCCGCTTCCAGCAGGTGCTGGTCGGGGAACCCTCGGTGGAGGACACCGTGGGCATCCTGCGCGGGCTCAAGGAGCGCTACGAGGTCCACCACGGCGTCCGGATCACCGACGCCGCCCTGGTCGCCGCCGCGGCGCTCTCGGACCGCTACATCACCGCCCGTTTCCTGCCGGACAAGGCCATCGACCTCGTCGACGAGGCCGCGTCCCGGCTGCGGATGGAGATCGACTCGCGGCCGGTCGAGATCGACACGGTCGAGCGGGCCGTGCGACGGATGGAGATCGAGGAGGTCGCGCTGCGGTCCGAGGAGGACCCGGCTTCGCGGCAACGGCTCGACGCCCTGCGCGCCGAGCTGGCCGAGCAGCGCGAGCGGCTCGCCGCGCTCACGGCACGCTGGCAGAACGAGAAGGGCGCGATCGAGGGCGTCCGCGAGCTCAAGGAGCAGCTCGAGGCGCTGCGCGGGGAGTCCGAGCGGGCCGAGCGCGACGGCGACCTCGGCCGGGCCGCCGAGCTGCGCTACGGGCGCATCCCGGCGTTGGAGAAGCAGCTGGCCGAGGCCACGGCGGTGACGGCATCCGGCGGCGACCTGATGCTCAAGGAGGAGGTCGGCCCCGACGACGTCGCCGACGTCGTCTCGGCGTGGACCGGGATCCCCGCCGGCCGGATGCTCGAGGGCGAGACGGCGAAGCTGCTGCGGATGGAGGGCGAGCTCGGCCAGCGCGTCGTCGGGCAGGAGCAGGCCGTGCGCGCGGTGTCCGACGCGGTGCGGCGGGCACGCGCGGGCGTCGCCGACGAGAACCGGCCCACCGGCTCGTTCCTGTTCCTCGGCCCCACCGGCGTCGGCAAGACCGAGCTGGCCAAGGCGCTCGCCGAGTTCCTGTTCGACGACGAGCGGGCGATGGTCCGCATCGACATGAGCGAGTACTCCGAGAAGCACTCGGTGGCCCGGCTCGTCGGTGCCCCGCCCGGCTACGTCGGCTACGACCAGGGCGGGCAGCTCACCGAGGCGGTGCGCCGGCGCCCGTACTCGGTGGTGTTGTTCGACGAGGTGGAGAAGGCGCACCCCGACGTGTTCGACACGCTGCTGCAGGTGCTCGACGACGGCCGGCTGACCGACGGCCAGGGCCGCACTGTGGACTTCCGCAACACGATCCTGGTGCTGACGTCGAACCTCGGCTCGCACGCGATCGCGGATCCGGCGCTCGACGACACCGGCCGCCGCGAGGCGGTGATGGCGGTGGTGCGGGCGCACTTCAAGCCGGAGTTCCTCAACCGGCTCGACGACGTGGTGGTGTTCTCCGCGCTGTCCACCGAGGAGCTCACGCACATCGTCGACATCCAGCTCGGGGTGCTCGGGCGCCGGCTGGCGCGCCGCCGGCTCACGCTCGACGTCTCCGACGGCGCGCGTGAGTGGCTGGCGATGAACGGGTTCGACCCGGTGTACGGGGCGCGGCCGCTGCGCCGGCTCGTGCAGTCGGCGATCGGCGACCAGCTCGCGAAGGAGCTGCTCTCCGGTGACGTCCGCGAGGGCGACACCGTGCGGGTCGACCTCGACCCCACGGCCGCGGGCGGCACCGGCGGGCTGATCGTCCGGCGGGCGGTGCCGGCCGTGACCCGGTGACGGCGCGGCCGCGGGCCGGGACGGGTTCCACCGTTCCGGCCCGCCGCCGCGGGTGCCGGCCGTACCGTCCCCGATCATGGACGCACAGGACTGGCTGGACTCCTACCGGCGGCGCATCCGCGAGATCGGCCAGCGGGCCCGCCGGGTACAGGAGACGCTGACCGCCGTCACCGCGACGGCCACCAGCGGTGACGGCGCGGTGACCGTCACCGTCGCCCCGAGTGGCGCCGTGCAGGAGCTGGTGCTCGGCGAGCGCGCCGAGGCGCTGAGCCGCCCGCAGCTCGCCGAGACGATCATGACGACGATCGGCCGGGCCCACGCCGACGCTGCGCGGCAGGCGACGCGGGTGGTCGCCCCGCTGGTCGGGGAGCGATCCCCGGCGATGGCGTTCCTGCGCTCGCAGCTCCCGGTGCCGCAGGACGGTGAGCGGCGATGAGCGACGGCTTCGACGTCGACACCCCGGTGGTGGCCGCCCACGCGGCGCGGGTCGGCGGCCATGCCGGCCACCTGCGGACGGTCGCCGGGGCGGCGCGCCCGCTCGGGATGGACGCCTTCGGCATGGTCGGGCAGATCTTCGCCGGCAGCGCCGTCGAGGCAGCACGGGAGGCGGCGGTGGCGGTGCGCGGCCTGTCCGACGTCGCGGCCTGGTACGCGACGAGCCTGCACGCGGCGGCCGAGGCCTACCGGGTCGCCGACGAGGACGCGATGCGGTCGCTGCGGGGGCCGGCATGAGCCCCGTCGTCGGGCAGGACCCCGTGCCGCGGCCCTACGAGCGGACCGACCTCGTCGTGGCCTCGCCGCACGACGTCGCGACCGGAGACCTGGAGGGAGCGGGGTTCGTCTCCAGCTGGGCCGACCTCGACGACGCCGTCCGGCACGGCGACGGCGGCGAGATCGCCTCCGCCGCCGTCGGTGCCGGCCTGGACTCCCTCGGTGCCGTGATGAGCCCGCTCGACGCGCTCGTGGGTGCCGGCGTGGGCTGGCTCGTCGAGCACGTGTCGTTCCTGCACGAGCCGCTCGACCGGCTCGCCGGCGATCCCGTCCAGATCAGGGATCAGGCCAGGACGTGGCACAACGTCTCCGAGGCGCTGCGTGCCCTGGCCGACGACTACGGCGCGGACGTGGCCGGGCTCGCCGCCTGGGACGGGCTCGCCGCCGACGCCTACCGCGGGGCCGCTGCCCACTACGAGGCCGGCCTGCGCGAGGGTGCCGCGACGGCACTCGGCCTGTCCGACCGGATCCTCGCCGCGGGCGCGCACGTCGGGCTGGTCCGCTCGATCGTCCGTGACCTGATCGTCGACCTCGTCGTCGAGCTCGTCTACTGGGCGGCCGGGACGCTCGCGGCGAGCCTCGTCACCGTCGGCGGGTCGGTGGCGGCCTTCATCGGGTGGGCCGTGATGCGGGCGGCGACCACGGCGGCCGACGTGGCGTCGAGGATCGCGACGCTGCTCGACGACCTCGCCGCGGCGGCGGACGCGCTGACCGGGACGGTCGGGCGCATCAGCACGGTCGCGACCTCGCTGGCCCGGCGCACGGACGGCGCGGTCGACCTGCTCGACGACGTCGCGCGGCGCGGGCACGCCGTCCAGATCGCCGGGCAGGGGGTGCGCGACGCCGGGCTCAGCATGTTGCCGGCCGCCGCCGTCCCCGGGCCCTCGACGCCGCTCACCCGGCAGGACGTGGTCGACACCGCGGCCGCGGTGACCACCGAGAGCTGGAAGCAGAAGGAATCGGCCGAGGCGGCGCCGCGGGACTGGGAGGGCGGAGGCCACCGCCCGCGGGACTGGGAACGCATGGTCCGGGGCGAGCAGTAAGCGGCGGCGGCCCGCCCCGCGGCTCCGGCCGGCCCAGCTGCTCCTCGCCGCGGCGGCGCTGCCGCCGCCGAGCCTCGCGACCCCGGAGCCCGTGGCGTTCCCGGCCGGAAGGGGTCCGCGGGGATAGGCTCCGGCCGTGGACGCCTCGACGTGGTTCGTGATCGCGCTCGTCGCCGTGCTGCTGGGTGTCGCGCTGCTGGTCGTCGACCGGATCCGGAGCAGCGCCGGCAGCCGCGACCGCAAGCGCTGGGCGGCTGCGCGGGGCTGGGAGTGGCAGGACAGCGATCCCGTGCTGCCCGGCCGGTGGCGCTACGGGACGATCTCGCAGGGCGGCGCGGGCGTCGCGCGCAACGTCGTGTCGGGGGACGTGCCGACGCCGGACGGTGACCGGCGCGGCTACCTCTTCGACCACGAGCAGGCGGGGCGGGTCGCCTCGGTGGTCGCCGCGGTGCAGGTCCGCTCGGCGCTGCCGGCCGCGATGGAGCTGCGGCTGCCGTCCGCCCCCGAGCCCGGCGACGCCGGCCTGGACCTGCTGGAACGGGTCGGCGAGCGCTACGCGTTCGTCGCCGACCCCGAGGCGGTGCGCCCGCTGCTGACCTCCCGGCTCGCCGTCGCCGCCGACGCCGTCGGCGACGACATCGAGGTGCTGTGGGCCGAGGACGCGTGGGTGCTCGCGGTGGCCCCGCTGGGCGCCGATCCCGACCGGCTGCAGAACCTGCTGGCCGATCTCGCCGAGGTCGCGACCGTGCTGGAACAGGGCAAGGCCGTCCGCCACCGCTCCGGGACGTGACGGAGAAGAAGGTGGTGTCGGTGCCCGGCGTCCGGTACGAGGCCGTCGTCACCGTGGCGGACCTGCTGCCGCGGCCGCTCGTGCGGCGGCTGGCCGCGCTGGTGGACCGGGATCGGACATGAGCGCCGACACCGAGCGCGACGAGCTCATCGGCCTGGTGCGCGAGCTCGCCGTCGTCCACGGCGCCGTGACCCTGTCCTCCGGCGCCACCGCCGACTACTACGTCGACATGCGTCGGGTGACGCTGCATCACCGCGCCGCGCCGCTGGTGGGGCGGCTGCTCCGCGTTCTCACCGCCGACTGGGACTACGCCGCCGTCGGCGGACTCACCCTCGGCGCCGACCCGGTGGCCACGGCGGTGCTGCACGCCGCGGCGGCCGATGGCGCCGCCGTCGACGCGTTCGTGGTGCGCAAGGAGGCCAAGCGGCACGGCATGCAGCGGCGCGTCGAGGGCCCGGAGATCGCCCGGCGCCGGGTGCTCGTCGTCGAGGACACGTCGACGACGGGTGCCTCGCCGATCACCGCGGTGCGCGCCGCGCGCGAGGCGGGCGCGGAGGTCGTCGGCGCGGTCACGGTCGTCGACCGGGAGACCGGCGCGCGGGAGGCGATCGAGGCCGAGGGCGTGGCCTACCGGGCCCTGCTCGGCCTCGCCGACCTCGGCCTGACCTGATCCCGGCCGTCCCCCTGCAGCGGACGGCGCTCTCGTCGCCATCCGGCCGACGAGAGCGGCGTCCGTCGCGAAAGGGCGGGCGGGGGCTACCAGCCGCGGTTCACCCGGCGACCTCGATCCGGATGATGTCGAACGCGGGGACCTGGTTGGCGCGCTGCATCATCGGGATGCGGTGCGAGCCGTCGCCGGCCCAGACCGCGCACTGCGCCGTCCCGGCCCCGGGCAGGCCCTCGGGGACCGGCACGGTCACGCTGTCCGGCCGGGCGCCGCCACCGCCGTCCTGGGTGGCGACGAAGAAGACGGGCTCGGGCGCGGCGTCCGGGGCGACGTCGGTGCTCGGCAGCATCCGGCAGGCGGTGTGGAAGTGGCCGCGCTGGATGCCCTCCGGGGTGAGGAACGAGCTCTCGAGGTAGTAGCCGCCGTCCTTGGCGCCGAGGAACCGGTCGCGGACGAGGTTGCGGGTGCTCACCTCGATCTCGAACGCCTCGCCGGCGGCGACGCTCTGCGGGGCCGAGGTGATGAGCAGCGACGGGTTGCGCTCCTCGTCGGCCACCTCGCCGAAGGCCGTGTCGACGCAGCGGGGGGCGTCCTGGAAGCCCTCGTGCGGTTCGAGGTCGCTGGCGCCGCAGTCACGACCGAGCACTTCGAGCGCCGGCTTCGGGTCGTCCGCCGGGGCGTCCGCCTCGCGGTCCTCGCCCCCGTCCTCGTCCTCGTCGCCGTCGCCGTCGCCGTCGCGCTCGGGGTCGGGG
>DATLGI010000036.1:0-4980 GCA_035540535.1 Pseudonocardia sp. | reverse complement strand
GTGCTCACCCTCGGCAGCGTGGTCGGGCTCTCGGTGCGGCTGCTGCACGGCTGGCTGGCTGACCGACGCTCCGGCGGGCACATCGCCGTCGTCGCCGGGAGCCTGGTGCTCGGCGCCGGCGGGGTCGCGCTGCTCGCCGTGCCCGGCACGGTGCCGCTGGTGGTCGGGACGGTGCTCGGTTTCGGGCTGGGCTGGGCGTGGCCGGGGCTGCTGCAGTTCGCGGTGGTGCGGCTGAACCCTTCGGCGCCGGCTTCGGCGACCTCGATCGTGCAGGTCGGGGTGTACGGCGGCGGGTTCAGCGGGCCCGTCGGGTTCGGGTTGATCGCCGCGCACCTCGGGTTCCCGACGGCCTGGCTCGCGGCCGCGGGCGCGATGGTGCTCGCCGCAGGGCTCATGGTGGCGGGCCGGCGGATGCTGGTGGCCCACCGCGCGGCGTGGTCGCGCGCCTGACGCACCCAACGCTCGCCGATTGTCATCCTCGCAGCGCTCTGGCCCGCTGCGAGGATCGCAAACGGCGAGCGGAACCGGGCGGGGTCAGCGGTCGAGCGCGTCGACGAGCATCTGCAGCGCGTGCTCGGCGGTGGCGGCGAGGATCTCGCCGGGATCGCCGTCGAGGAGCAGGCGCCGCACGTCGTCGCCGTGCTCGCGGGCGACGGCCAGGAACACCGTGCCCGGGTCGCGCCCGTCCTCCGGGTCCGGCCCGCCCGCACCCGTCACGGCGACGGCGAGGTCCGCGCCGAGCAGCCGGCGCACCCCGCGGGCCATCGCGACCGCCGCCTCGGCGCTCACCACCGGTCCGGGCGGGACGTCGAGCACGTCGTGCTTGACCTCGCTCGAGTAGGCGACGAGCGCACCGCGGAACCACTCGCTGGCGCCCGGCGCGGCGGCCAGCGGCTGGGCCAGCATCCCGCCGGTGAGCGACTCGGCGACGGCGACGGTCAGCCCCTGCTCGCGGGCGAGCTCGGCGATCCGTCCGGCCAGTTCCGTGCGGACGTCCTGATCGGTCTGCTGCGGCACGACCCCGCATACCCGCGGCAGCCGCGATCGAACCGGCACCGTCCGCTCGCGCAGGGCCGGGGTCACCCCGCGAGCCGGTCCAGCAACGCGATCGCGTCGAACGGGGCGTGCACCTTGGCGTCGTTGTCGAAGTAGACGTGCGCGTCGCGCCCGCCGCCGGTCCACCCCCGCACCCGCGCGGCCCATGCGTCGAGCGCCTCGGGGGTGTAGCCGCTGGTGTAGAGCTCGTCCGCGCCGTGCAGGCGGGCGTAGCAGAACCCGGCGGTGACCTCGTCGAAGGCCGGCCAGGTGCCGGGCGAGTCCGAGATCACCATCGCCACCCCGTGCGCGCGCAGCAGCGCGGCGAACGCGGGGTCGCGGAAGCTCTCGTGCCGGGGCTCGACGGCGTGGCGCAGCGGGCGGTCGGCGTCGGTCGCCAGGTGCGCGCGCCCGTCGAGGCGTTCGTCGTGCTCGCGAGCCAGCCCGGCCGCGGCCGCGGTCGTCGGCGGCAGCAGCGCCAGGAACTCCTCGACGACGTCCGCGCGGAACCGCATCCGGGGCGGCAGCTGCCACAGCAACGGCCCGAGCTTGGCCCCGAGGGCCAGCACGCCGGAGGCCAGGAAGTTCGCCACGGGCACGCGGACGTCGCGCAGCTGCTTCAGATGGGTGACGAACCGCGGGCCCTTGACGGCGAAAACGAAGCCCTCGGGGGTGTCCGCCGCCCACGCGCGGTAGCTCTCCGGACGCTGCAGCGAGTAGAACGAGCCGTTGATCTCGATGCTGGTCACCCGGCGCGACAGGTGCTCCAGCTCCCGGCGCTGCGCCAGCCCGGGCGGGTAGAACGTGGCGCGCCACGGCGGGTAGCGCCACCCGGAGGTCCCCACGTAGATCCCGGCCACCCTGACAGGATGGACCGATGTCCGAGCATGCGGTGATCGTGACCGGGGCGGCGGGGGCGCTGGGCGGCGCCGTCGTCGCCGAGTTCCTCGACCGCGGGTACGCCGTGGCCGCGCTGGACCGGCCCGGTGGGCGCCTCGACGAGCTCGGAGCCCGCGACGGCGTGCATGCGGTGCCCGTCGACCTCGGCGCGCAGGCCGCGGTGCGCCACGCGTTCGAGCAGGTCGACGCGCTGCCGGTGCAGCCGTCGGCGCTCGTCGCGCTGGCCGGCGGGTTCACTCCCGGCGGTCTCGCCGACACCGACGAGGAGCTGCTCGACGGCCTGTGGCGCTCGAACTTCGGCTCGGCGCTGTGGACGGCCCAGGCCGCCGCCCCCCGGCTGGCCGCCCGCGATGGCGGGGCGATCGTGCTGGTCGGCTCGAAGACCGCCGTCACCGGGAGGGCGCCCATCGCGCACGCGACGGCCAATGCCGCCGTCGTCCGGCTCACCGGGCTGCTGGCCGAGGAGTTGCGCGGGCAGCGGATCCGGGTGAACGCGATCCTGCCGTCGGTGATCGACACCCCGGCCAACCGCACCTGGATGTCCGACGACCTCGCCGCCCGGGCCGTCGCCCCCGCGGCGATCGCGCGGGTGATCGCGTTCCTGTGCGGGCCCGACGCCGCCCCGATCAGCGGTGCCGCGATCCCGGTGTACGGCGATGCCTGACCTCGCCGCGGCCGCCGGTGCCGCCCTGGAATGGCCGGCCGAGCATGTCGCCGTCGCCGTCGTCGCTGCCGACGGGACGGTGCTCGCCACCGCCGGCGACCAGGACCACGTGTTCCGGCTCGCGTCGGTGACCAAGCCGCTCGCCGCCTACGCGCTGCTGGTCGCGGTGGAGGAGGGGGCCGTCGACTGGGACATGCCCGCCGGGCCGGAGGGCTCCACCCTGCGGCACCTGGCCGCGCACGCGTCCGGGCTGTCGTTCACCGACGGCGTGGCGCAGGCCCGGCCCGGGACCCGGCGGATCTACTCGAACGTCGGGTTCGAGCTGATCGGCGAGGCCGTCGCGGCGGCGGCCGGGATGCCCTTCGGCGAGTACCTGCGCCAGGCGGTGCTCGCGCCGCTGGCGATGACCTCGACCGAGCTCGCCGGCTCGCCCGCGGCGGACGCCACCGGCAGTTGCGCCGACCTCGCGCGGTTCGTCGCGGAGCTCCAGGCCCCCACGCTGGTGCACCCGAGCACCCTCGCCGACGCCGTCACCGTCGCCTTCCCGGGCGTGGACGGGATCCTGCCCGGCTACGGGCGGCAGAAGCCGAACGACTGGGGGCTGGGATTCGAGATCCGCGACGGCAAGTCACCACACTGGACGGGCGCGCGCAGCTCCCCGCGGACGTTCGGGCACTTCGGGCAGTCGGGCACGTTCCTGTGGGTCGACCCGGACGCCGGTGCGGGGTGCGTCGCGCTGACCGACCGCGACTTCGCCGAGTGGTCGGTGCACGCGTGGCCGCCGTTCACCGACGGGATCCTCGGGGCGCTGCAGCGGACTTGATAACCTGACCCTGCTTGACATACCACGCACGCGTCCGCCGTCGCCGCCCCGAAAGGATCCATGCCGCGCCGCCGCCGCACACCCCGCGGGCTCCTTTCCCGGCTCCGTGGGCTCCACCCGCCGCGCCTGCCCGCCCCGTTCGCCCCGCCGCCGAAGCGTCGGGGCGCCACCCGGCGCGCGGCCACGCCGCGGCCCACCACCCGCGGCCGCTGGCTGCGCGACCTGCGCGCGCCGGGCGGGCGGGTCTTTGACGTCTACCTGCCCGCCGGCGTCCGGCGGCGGGCGCGGGTGCCGCTGGTCGTGCTGCTGCACGGCTGCCGGCAGACCCCCGCCGAGTTCGCCGACGCCACCCGGTTCACCGCCACCGCCGACCGCAACGGGATCGTCCTCGCCCTGCCCCGCCAGGAGGGCCGGCACCACGTGCAGCGCTGCTGGCGCTGGTACGAGGCCGCCCACCAGCACCGGGGCGGGGGTGAGCCGGCCGCGCTGGTGGGGATCGTGCGCCAGGTGCTCGCCGAGGACGAGCGGTGGCGGATCGACCCGCGGCGGGTCTACGTCGCCGGCCTTTCCGCCGGCGGGGCCATGGCGCTGACGCTCGCGTCCACCTACCCGGACGTCTTCGCCGCGGCGGGTGTGCACTCGGCGCCGCCGTACCGCTCGGCGACCCACGTCGGGCAGGCGCTGCCCGCGATGTCCGCCCGCACCGACGTCCCGGTGCCCGAGCCCGGTGCCGTGGTGGCCCCGACCGTCGTCGTGCAGGGCGGCGCGGACTCCGTCGTCCGGGCCGCCAACGGGGACCGGGTCGTCGACCAGTGGCTCGCCCACGCCGCGGTGACCCGTTCCCGGACGACCACCGGCCGAAGCCGCGACGGCCGGGCCCACCGGACGACGCGCTGGTACACCGCGGACGGGCGCAAGGTGCTCGAGTACTGGCTCGTCGACGGGCTCGGGCACGCCTGGTCGGGCGGGCGCGCCGGCGGCTCGTACAGCGATCCGGCCGGGCCGCGCGCGGCCACCCTGATGTGGCAGTTCTTCCGCCTGCACCGGCTCGATCCGCCGGCGGGAGCGGGGTCGCGGGTCTCCTGAGCGGCCGGGAATGCCGGGTGGGGTAACCGGGTTGTAAGAGATGTCCGCCCGGTGCACCGTGTCCCCGGGTCCCACCCTTCCGCCGCCCCCAGGGGCGTGCAACGCGCCGAGAGGCGACCGGTGCCGGGCGGACATCCCGACCACGAGAAGAGGACCGATGAAGGGCGATCGCGTCGAGATCGTCATCGACGCCGGCAGCGGCACCACGAAGACCTACGAGGTCACCGCCACCCGCGCCGGGCGCCGGGTGACGATCACGCACGGCCGCGGTGTCGTCGAGGTCGCGGAGACCACCCGCGGCGGCAGCACCGTGCGCACCGCGCGGTTCCTCGCCAACCGGGTGCTGGCGCTGGTCGAGCACCCCGCCGCCGACGTCTCCACGGTCGACGAGATCACGTCCACCCTGCGCTCCGCCTGAGCCGCCGACCGGGCAGACTCGGATCACGATGTCCTCCTCCGCGGAGCGCAGGGT
>DATLGI010000035.1:0-13664 GCA_035540535.1 Pseudonocardia sp. | reverse complement strand
CCTCATCAGGGGTGGGCGACGATCGCGTGTCACCGCATACCCCGCCGTGCGCCACCGGACACGCGGTCAGCCGCCGGGGTGGCGGGCCCGCGGTGCGCGGCCGAACGGCTGCTCGACCGGCTCGACGACCGGCGGGTCCGGAACCGGCAGCAGCACCGGCCGGTCCGCCAGCGCCACCGGCTGACCGTGGTGCACCAGCCGCATCGGCGGGCCGCCGAGCAGCTCGTAGCGCGCCCCCTCGGCGGTGGTCTCCACGCGCAGCCTCCGGCCCTGCCAGCGCAGCCCGAACGCGATCCGGGACAGAGCCGGGGGCAGCCGCGGCGCGAACGAGATGCCCGTGCGGTCGCACTGCATGCCGCCGAACCCGGTGACCACCGCCGTCCAGGTTCCCGCCATCGACGCCAGGTGCACGCCGTGGTCGGTGTTTCCGGTGGCGTCGTCGAGGTCGATCAGGGCGGCCTCGGCCAGGTAGTCGTAGGCCAGGTCGAGATGACCCGTCCAGGCCGCGACGACGGCCTGCGTACACGCCGAGAGCGACGAGTCGCGCACCGTCACCGCCTCGTAGTAGGCGAAGTTGCGGATCATCTGCTCCGGGGTGAACGCGTCGGGCCGCAGCTGCATGGCGAGCACCAGGTCGGCCTGCTTGCAGACCTGCTTGCGGTAGAGGTCGAAGTACGGGACGTGCAGCAGCAGCGGGTACATGTCCGGCTTGGTCGCCTCGAAGTCCCACACCTTGTGGCGGGTGAAGCCCTCCGCCTGCGGGTGCACGCCCAGCTGCTCGTCGTACGGGATCCGCATCGCCGCCGCGGCGTTGCGCCAGCTCGCCATCTCCTCGGCGTTCACCCCGAGCCGTGCCGCGGCCCGCCCGTGGCGCGCCGCCACGTCGGCCGCGTAGCGCAGGTTCAGCTGCGCCATCAGGTTCGTGTAGACGTTGTTGTCGACGACCGCGGTGTACTCGTCCGGACCGGTGACGCCGTCGATGCGGAACTCCCCGGACGAGTCGTGGTGGCCGAGCGAGCGCAAGAGCCGCGCCGTCTCGACCAGGATCTCGAGCCCGACCTCCCGCTCGAAGTCCAGGTCGCCGGTGGCCGCGACGTGGCGGCGGACGGCGTCGGCGATGTCGGCGTTGATGTGGAACGCCGCGGTGCCCGCCGGCCAGTAGCCCGAACACTCGTGCCCGCGGATGGTGCGCCACGGGAACGCGGCGCCCGCCAGCCCGAGCTGTGCGGCCCGCTCGCGCGCCAGCGGCAGGATCGACTGCCGCCACCGCAGGGCGTCCGCGGCGGCGTCCGGGGCGAGGTGGGAGAGCGCGGCGAGGGCGAACGTCTCGGTGTCCCAGAAGGCGTGGCCGTCGTAGCCGGGCCCGGTGAGGCCCTTCGCCCCGATCGCCCGCCGCTCCGCCCTGGCCCCGGCCTGCAGCACGTGGAACAGCGAGAGGCGCACGGCCTGCTGGAGCTCCGCGTCGCCGTCGATCTCGACGTCGGCGATGGCCCAGAACTCGTCGAGGTAGCCCCGCTGCTCGGCGACCAGCCCCTCCCACCCCGTGTACCGGGCCGCGGCCAGGGCCGCCCGCACCTGATCGTGCACGGCCGGCAGCGAGCGCCGCGCCGACCAGCCGTACGCCAGGTACTTGACCACTCGCAGCCGCTCGCCGGGTCGGACGCGGGCGATGACGGTGGTGCGGCCGATGTCCTCGGAGGCCTCCGAGGAGATCTGGTGGCCGGCGGGGCCGTGGACCTCGTGATCGATCGCCGCCGCCACCCGCAGCCCCGAGCGCCGGGTGTGGTGCACCAGGGTGGCACTCGTCTCCCCGCTGCGGTGCTGCTCGGCGACGAGCGGCTCGTGCAGCGCCTCCTCGATCCGCGGGTCGGCGTCGCCGCGAGCGGGCAACTGCTCGTTGGCCACCAGCTCGGACTGCACGACGAGCAGTGCGGCGGTGCCCGAGCCGCCCTCGTCCTCGCCCAGCACCTCGACCTCGTAGCTGATCGCGGCGACGGCCCGCTGGGTGAGCGAGACGAGCCGCTCGGTGCGCAGCCGCACCGCCCGCCCCGCCGGGGAGACCCACTCGACCTCGCGGGTCAGCGTGCCCGCCCGCAGGTCCAGCACCCGCTGGTGCCGGCGGAGCTGGCCGTAGCGCAGGTCGAACGGTTCGTCGTCCACCAACAGCCGGATGATCTTCCCGTTGGTGACGTTGATGATCGTCTGGCCGGACTCGGGGTAGCCGTAGCCGCCCTCGGCGTAGGGCAGCGGCCTGCGCTCGTAGAACGAGTTGAGGTAGGTGCCGGGCAGCACGTGCGGCTCGCCCTCGTCGAGGTTGCCGCGCAGGCCGATGTGCCCGTTCGCCAGCGCGAACACCGTTTCGGTCCGGCCGAGCGCGGCCAGGTCCAGCGACGGCTCGCGCACGACCCACGGCTCCACGGTGAAGGGCCGGCCGGGATCGGGGCTCACGGGGCGTCCGTCAGGTCGGCGAGGTCGGTGACGACGAGGTCGGCGCCGTGCGCGCGCAGCGCGTCGGCCTGGCCGAGCCGGTCCACCCCGACGACGGCCGCGAACCCCCCCGCACGGCCGGCGGCGACCCCGGCGAGCGCGTCCTCGAACACGGCGGCGGACGCGGGTGCGACGCCCAGGTCGGCGGCCGCGGCGAGGAAGGTGTCCGGCGCCGGCTTGCCGGGCAGGCCCCGCTCCCGCGCGGTGACGCCGTCGACCCGGGCGTCGATCAGCTCGGCCAGCCCGGCCGCCCGCAGCACCTGCTCGGCGTTGGCCGACGACGACACGACCGCCGTGGCCAGCCCGGCCGCGCGCACGGCGTGCAGGTAGCGCACGGACCCGGGGTACACCGTCACCCCGTCGGTGACGAGCCGTACCTGGACCAGCTCGTTCTTGCGGGCGGACAAGCCGTGGACGGTCTCGGCGTCCGGCGGGTCCTCGGCGGTGCCCTCCGGCAGGGCGATCCCGCGCGAGCCGAGGAACTCCCGGGTGCCCGCGAGCCGGGGCCGGCCGTCGACGTAGGGGCCGTAGTCGGCGGACGCGTCGAACGGCCGGTACCGGCCCTGCGCCGCGACGCCCTCGCGGCGCGCCCGGGCGGCGAGGTACTCGTCGAACATCTGCTTCCAGGCGGCGGCGTGCACGCTCGCGGTGTCGGTGAGGACCCCGTCGAGGTCGAAAAGGCACGCGCGAGTGCCGTCGGGGAGGCCGAGCATGGGCGAACGCTACCGGCCCCCGGGTGGTCAGGGCTCGGCGAGTCCGATCAGGATCGGGTCACCGCCCCCGTCGGTGACGCGGACGGTGGTGGCACCATCCGGGCTCCGGCCCGCCCGCACCGTGAGCGTGCCGCCCTCGGGCCGGGGCTCGATGCGCTGCTGCACGGCCTCGCGCACGGCCACCAGTACGGCCGAGGGTGCGACGTGCAGGGCCTGCAGCGCGGGATCCACCTCGACGTCGATGCGCAGCCGGGCACCGAAGCGGGCCTGCTCCAGCGCGAGGTAGGCCCGTACGGCGGCCAGCTCGTCGCCGAGGCGCCGGCCCGCGGCGCCGGCCCGGTCCGTCGCTCGCGCGAGATCGGCGAACCCGAGCAGCAGCTCGCGGGCCCGGGCCGGATCGGTGCGGACCAGCGACGCGATCGTGTTCAGCGAGTTGTAGATGAAGTGCTGCTCCAGGCGGCGGGACGCGACGGCGTCCGGGTCGCCCCGGGCCTCGTCGCGCTGCTGCTGCACGGACGGCCCGGGCTCCGCTGCGGCCGGCCCGGCGGGTGCGGCCGGGCCGGCTGCCGGTGGCGCGTGCGCCGGCGCCGGGTCGCCGGGAACGGCGGGCTTCCGGACGCCCGCCTCCGGCGCGGTGCCCTCCTCCGCCCGCTCGGGGTCCTCGCGGTCCGCGCCCGGCGGCTGCGCCCAGGGACGCGGCTCGGCGCCCTCGTCGTCCACGCACCCGCGCCAGAGCGGCAGCCGCAGCCTGCCGTCCGCCGTCCACCCGGCGAACTCGACCAGCCCGACCACGGACGGATCCACCCACTGCCCGTCGCGCTGCACCGCGGCCGGCAGCGGTCCGCGGAACGGCGACGCCGGCCGGCGCAGCCGAACCAGCTGCGCGGCGAGGCGGCGGTGTGCCGAGGCCGAACCGAGGCCGACCCGCCCCACGTACTCCAGCCGGTTCCCGGCAGGTACGCCGAGCAGCAACGCGGCCACCGAATCCGGCCGCCGCGGGCCCGCGGGGGTCCAGCCGCCGATCACCACCTGACGGGTGCGCGTGGTCGGCACCCGCAGCCAGGTGCGGGAGCGGCGCCCGGGCCGGTAGGGGGCCTCGAGGTGGCGCGCGTGCAGTGCCTCCACGCCGTGCTGCTCGGCCGCCCGGAGCACGGCGTCGACGTCGGCCACCGGGAACGACGGCGAGACGGCGACCGGCGGCTCGTCGAGACGCAGCCGCGCCAGCAGCTCCCGGCGGCGCCGGTAGGGCAGCTCCACCGCGGACTGTCCGGCGAGCCAGAGCAGGTCGCCGACGAGGAAGCCCACCGGCGTGCGCTTCATCAGCGCCTCGGTGGGGCGGGCGGTGGCGCTGCGGGCCTGGAGCAACCGCCGTCGCGGCAGCCCGCCGTCGCGCAGGGCCACCACCGTGCCGTCCACGATCACCCCGCGCGCCGGGGCGACCGCGGTCAACGGCGCGACGAGCTCGGGGAACGAGGCCGTCACGTCGCGGTCGCTCGCGGCGGTGAGCAGGCGCAGCCGGTTCGGCAGGACGTAGGCCAGGCAGCGCAGCCCCGCCCAGGCGAACTCGACGGCCCACTCCGCACCGTGCGGCAGCTCACCGGGCACGACCTGCATGGGCGCGACGAGGTCGGGCATCGTCCCCGCTCCGCCCGTGGCCGGCCGCCCCAACACGGCGTCACACTAGCCTTCCCCTCGGGGGGCTCCGCCTCCCGAGCACCCCCGGCAAGATCCTGAACGAGGCTGCATGACTCTCTCCGGCCGGCTGCCCCCGCCCCCGTTCGACCCCGACGCGCTGGTCGAGGCGTTCGCGGAGTGGGCGTTCGAGGAGCAGGGCCTGTCGCTCTACCCGGCCCAGGAGGAGGCGCTGCTGGAGATCGTCACCGGTGCCAACGTGATCCTGTCCACCCCCACCGGCTCGGGGAAGTCGCTGGTCGCGACCGGGGCGCACGCCACCTCGTTGTCCCGCGGCGAGCGCACCTTCTACACCGCGCCGATCAAGGCGCTGGTCAGCGAGAAGTTCTTCGCGCTGTGCGAGGTGTTCGGCGCCGACCGCGTCGGCATGCTCACCGGCGACGCCGCGGTGAACGACACCGCGCCGGTGATCTGCTGCACCGCGGAGATCCTGGCCAACCTCGCGCTGCGCCAGGGCCGGGGCGCGGACGTCGGCAGCGTGGTGATGGACGAGTTCCACTTCTACGCCGATCCGGACCGCGGCTGGGCCTGGCAGGTGCCGCTGATCGAGCTGCCGCAGGCGCAGTTCGTGCTCATGTCGGCCACGCTCGGCGAGACGTCCTTCTTCCGCACCGACCTCACCCGCCGGACAGGCCGCCCCACCGCGGCCATCACGTCGGTCGAGCGCCCGGTCCCGCTGCTGTACCGGTACGTGCTCACGCCCCTGCACGAGACGATCACCGAGCTGCTCGAGACCCACGAGGCGCCGGCCTACGTCGTGCACTTCACGCAGGCCTCGGCCGTGGAGCGGGCGCAGTCGCTGATGAGCGTCAACGTCAGCTCGAAGGAGGACAAGGCGGCGATCGCCGAGCTGATCGGCGACTTCCGGTTCACCAAGGGTTTCGGCCGCACGTTGTCGCGGCTGGTCCGCCACGGCATCGGCGTGCACCACGCCGGCATGCTCCCGCGCTACCGGCGGCTGGTGGAGACCCTCGCCCAGGCCGGGCTGCTGAAGGTGATCTGCGGGACGGACACGCTCGGGGTCGGGATCAACGTGCCGATCCGCACGGTGGTGTTCACCGCGCTGACGAAGTACGACGGCCGGCGCACCCGCACGCTGCGGGCCCGGGAGTTCCACCAGATCGCCGGCCGGGCCGGGCGCGCGGGCTACGACACCGTCGGCACCGTCGTCGCGCAGGCCCCCGAGCACGAGGTCGAGAACGCCAAGGCGCTCGCGAAGGCCGGCGACGACCCGCGCAAGCGCCGCCGGGTGGTGCGCAAACAGGCGCCGGAGGGCTTCGTCGGCTGGTCGCAGACCTCGTTCGAGAAGCTGCAGTCCGCCCCACCCGAGCCGCTGACCAGCCAGTTCGCCGTGAGCCACGCGATGGTGCTGAACGTGGTCTCCCGCCCGGGCGACGCGTTCGCCAACATGCGCCACCTGCTGGAGGACAACCACGAGCCACGGCCGCGCCAGCTGCGCCACATCCGCCGTGCGATCGCGATCTACCGGGCGCTGCGCGCCGCGGGCGTCGTCGAGGAGCTCCCGGAGCCCGACGTCGAGGGCCGCCGGGTGCGCCTCGTCGGCGACCTCCAGCTGGACTTCGCGCTCAACCAGCCCCTCTCGCCCTTCGCGCTCGCCGCGATCGAGCTGCTCGACCGCGCCTCGCCGGACTACCCGATGGACGTCCTCTCGGTCGTCGAGGCCACCCTCGACGACCCCCGGCCGGTGCTGTACGCCCAGGAGAACCGCGCGCGCGGCGAGGCCGTGGCGGCGATGAAGGCCGACGGCGTCGAGTACGAGGAGCGGATGGCGCTGCTGGAGGACGTCACCCACCCGAAGCCGCTCGACGAGCTGCTGCACGCGGCCCTGGAGACCTACCGGCGCGGGCACCCGTGGGTGGAGGACGCGCGGCTGTCGCCGAAGTCGGTGGTGCGGGACATGTCCGAGCGCTCGATGACCTTCGTCGAGTACGTCGGCCACTACCAGCTCGCCCGCTCGGAGGGTCTCGTCCTGCGCTACCTCGCCGACGCCTACCGGGCGCTGCGCCAGACCGTGCCGGACGAGGCGAAGACCGAGGAGCTCGCCGACGTCATCGCCTGGCTCGGCGAGCTGGTGCGCCAGGTCGACTCCAGCCTGCTCGACGAGTGGGAGAAGCTCGCCGCGGGTGGCGGAACCGGCGAGGAGCTGGCCCCCCCACCGCTCGACCGCGGGCCCGCCGGCGTCACCGGCAATCCCCGCGCGTTCCGGGTGATGGTCCGCAACGCCCTGTTCCGGCGGGTGGAGCTCGCTGCGCTGCGCCGCTGGGACCTGCTCGGGGAACTCGACCGCGAGGCCGGCTGGGGCGCCGAGACCTGGCGGGCGGCGCTGGAGCCGTACTTCGCCGAGCACACCGACATCGGGACCGGCCCCGACGCCCGCGGCCCGCAGCTGCTCACGATCACCGAGCAGCCCGACCGCTGGCTCGTCCGCCAGGTGCTCGACGACCCCGCCGGTGACCGCGACTGGGCGATCACCGCGGAGATCGACCTCGCCGCCTCCGACACCGAGGGCGAGCCCGTGGTCTGGGTGACCGCCGTGGAGCCGCTCGGGAGCTGGTGAGCGGCGGCCGGCCGTCTCCTGGCCGGCCGGGCGACCGCGGGACGACCGTCCGCGGAGCCACTGCACCTGCGGCCAGATGACCACTTCCCGTGCGGCCGGATGACCACTCGGCCCCGACCAGGTGACCACAGGGAGTACCGTACGCGCCCATGAACGCACCGCGGGGACTCGTCGCCAGGCGCGCCGAGGATACCGTCACCGAGGCACTCGGCGACACTCGGGTCGTCCTGGTCAACGGCGCGCGTCAGGCAGGGAAGAGCACGCTCACCCGGCTGATCGCCGCCGGCCGGTCGGGGTCTGTCGTCCGCCTCCTCGATGCCCCTGCCACCCGGCACGCCGCGACCGACGACCCGACCGGCTTCGTCGAGCACGACGGACTCATGGTGATCGACGAGGTTCAGCTCGTCCCCGAGCTGCTCCGAGCGATCAAGGTCGTGGTGGACCTCGACCCGACCCCCGGCCGGTTCCTGCTCACCGGGTCGTCGCGCGTCCTCGCCCTGCGCAACCTGCCCGACGCGCTGCCCGGCCGGATGGAGATCATCGAGCTGTGGCCGTTCTCCCAGGGCGAGATCGGCTCAGGCGCGGACCGGTTCGTCGATGCCGCCTTCAGCCGAGGGCCACGAGTACGGCACTCGTCACAGCTGCGCCGCCGCGACTACCTGGAGAGGATCGTCGTCGGGGGATTTCCGGAGGCGGTGCGACGAACCGCTCGACGCCGCACCGCCTTCTTCGACTCGTACCTGACAACCCTGATCGAACGCGACGTGATGGAACTCGCCAGCATCGAGCGGCGCGCGGACCTCCTGAAGCTGCTGTCGTTGCTGGCGGCGAGGGCGAGCGGGTTGCTCGTTCCCGCCACGCTCGCCGGGCAGGCCGGGCTCCCCAGAACGACCTTGGTCCGCTATCTGGAACTTCTCGCCGCCGTCTTCCTGATCAAATCGGTTCCGGCCTGGTCGACCGGCCGCACCCGACGGGCCATCGGCACGCCCAAGCTCGCCTTCGTCGACACGGGCGTGGCGTGTCACCTGCTCGGCCAGGACGCTCACCGCCTCGGCGAGCCCGACGGTGCCGCCGGCGCGATGATGGAGAACTTCGTCGTCTCCGAGCTCGCCCGCCAGCTCACCTGGTCCGAGGAGCGAGGACGGCTGCACCACTACCGCACCAAGGATGGCGTCGAGGTCGATGCGGTGATCGAGACCCCCGACGGGCGGGTGATCGGAATCGAGGTGAAAGCGGGCGCGACGGTGCGGACTGCCGACCTGACAGGGCTGCGGCAGCTCGACCAGGTGCTCGGCGACCGCTTTGTCGCGGGTTACGTGCTCTACACCGGCCAGGAGACGTTGCCGTTCGGCGACAAGCTCCGGGCGCTACCGCTGGACGCGCTGTGGCGACTGACGCCGTGACCGGCCGACACGGAGCCCTGGGGGTGATGACGCCCGGCGAGGCAAACCCCGATCATCGGATCCCGACCACGATCACGCCCTCGGCACTGGCGACGTAGAGGCGGGTGCCGTCCGGGGAGACCTCGACCTCGCGCCCGGTGACCCCGAGGTCGACCGTGTCTACGACGGTGAAGGAGGCGGTATCGATGATCGAAAAGTCGTCGCGCACGACGTAGGCGTGCCTCCCGTCGGGTGCCACGTCGACGACGGCCTCCTCGGTGCCCAGCGGGACCGTCGCGACCGTCGACCAGCTTCCGACCTCGAGCACGTGGAGATCCGTAGAGCCCTGGCCCGCGACGAAGAGATGGCGGCCGTCCGGGGAGGCCGAGACCGACGTCGGCTCGACGGCGAGGGGTACGACCTGGGTCCGGCCGGTGTCATCAGCGACGGTCAGGGTCTGATCGCCACTGTTCGCGACGTAGATCCGGGTGCCGTCCGGAGACACGTCCACGTCGTTCGTGTATCCGTCGCTCGTGATAGAGGCCGCGGTGGAAGTCATCGTGTCGACGGCAGCCAAGCCCGAGGAGACGCCGGTGACCAGGACGGTCAGTCCGTCGGGAGTGATCGCCACCTCGCTGCAGGCCGCCATGTCCGGCACGACGACCTGCTGGACGACCGCCTGCGTCGAGGTGTCGACGACGAGGACCGCCACCTGCTGCTCGGCGACGTTGCCGCAGATGTAGACGAGCGGGCTCCCGTCCGGGGCGACCACCAGATCCGTGGAGTACGTGCTGTTCAGCGGCAGCGGCGTCGTCGCGACCGTCGTCGCGGTATCGGCGTCGACCACCATCAAGAGCGCTTGCCCGTCCGCCGTCGAGGTCGTCGTGGTTGCGAAGACCCTCGTACCGTCCGTGGACACGGCGATGCCTTGGATGTACTCCGCTGCGGGCGGAATCGTGGCGAGCACCGCGGGGCTACCCGTTCCGCCCACAGCGGGTGCGCTGTCCTCGATGCCCGCCCCGGGAGAGCCGCCCACCAGACCGGTGACCGCGAGCAGCACGACCACGGTGCCGGCCACCGCCACCGCCGCGGCCACCCACGGCAGGCGCAGCGGCATCCTGCCGGCGCTCGAGAAGGCGGGTGACGGCGGAGCTTGCGCCCACCAGGAACCTCCCGCGGGGCCCGGCGGTCCGTTCGGTGTCGCTGCCCCGCCTCCTGCCCCCGACCCGGCGAGCAGCCGCGTCTTGGCCTTCTGGAACTCGGTGTCGCTCAGTGCCCCGGCGGCGCGCAGCGCGGCGAGCTCCCGGAGATGCCGCACGCCGTCCTGTTCGCTCATCGCGCAGATCGTCCCCGCGAGCAGTGTGTTCCCGCTGCTCCCCGTTTCGGGGCAGCGTCCGGTCGGCTCGGCACGCACCTGCTCACCCCCGGCAGGACGCTGAGCGGCACGGCGCGAGAGGGGCCGAACGGGGCGTCACCTCCGCAGCGGTCGTGAGCAGCGCCTCGAAGGCGAAGTGGTCGCCCGGCCGGTCCGCGAGGAACTGCAGGCCGCGCAGGTGTGCACCTGCGGTGCGCCGGCCGGCGCGGTGTTGGCACTGCTCACCCCGGCACTGCGACGGGTCATGGGCGGGGTCCGGTAGCCGCGGCCCGGTCCCGGGCCGCGGTGAGTCGACCGCGGACGCGGGTCAGCAGCGTGGCCGGGTCGCCCTCGGGCTCGGCGAGCACCTGCAGCGCGTCGTCGACGGCGGTTCGCAGCTCGCCGGACGCGGCGGCCTGCTCGGCGAGCTCGGTGTTGAGCCGCCACAGATCGACGAACACCGCGATCTTCGAGCGCAGCACCCAGGGATCGAACGGCTTGGTGATGTAGTCGACGGCGCCGGCCTGATAGCCGCGGAAGGCCAGGTGCGCGTCGTAGTCGACCGCGGTGAGGAACAGGATCGGGATGTGCCGCGTGCGCTCGCGGTTCTTGATGTGCCCCGCGGTCTCGAACCCGTCCATCCCGGGCATCTGCGCGTCGAGCAGGATCACGGCGAAATCGTCGGTGAGCAGCCGCTTGAGCGCGTCGTCGCCGCTGATCACGCTCACGACCTCGATCGGCAGGCCCTGCAGGATCGCCTCCAGGGCGAGCAGGTTCTCCTTGCGGTCGTCGACGGCGAGGACCTTCGCGGGGTGGCTCGGTCGCACCGGAACGCTCCTCACGCGACCGGCTCGGCGGCGGCGCCGGTGTCCGAGGCGTGTCGATGCTCGATCCAGGACGCCATGACCGTGAGGAGGCGGTCCTTGTCCACGGGCTTCGTGATGTAGTCCGACGCCCCCGCGGCCAGGCTGGACTCCCGGTCACCCGGCATCGCCTTCGCGGTCAGGAACACCACCGGCAGGTCCTCACCCTGCGGGAGCCGGCGGATGCGGCGGGTGGTCTCGTTGCCGTCGAGGTCGGGCATCATCGAGTCCATCAGGACGATGTCCACGTCGGGGTTCTCGGTCAGCAGCCGGATGCCGTCGGTCCCGTTGTCGGCGTAGAGCACCCGCAGCCCGTGCAGCTCCAGTGCGCTGGTGAGGGCGAAGACGTTGCGCACGTCGTCGTCGACGATGAGGACGGTGACCCCGGCCAGCTGCGGTGCGGGCCGTCCACCGCCGGGCTCGCTGCGTCCGGTCATCAGGATCGCGGTCTCGCCGGCCGGGCGCGGCGGCGAGAGCTTGGCGCGCGCCGGCGCGGTGCCGGCGGCCGCGGGGTGCTCGTCGGGCAGCAGCAGGGTGAATACCGACCCGACGCCCGGTTCGGACGACACCCGGATGCACCCACCGAGCATCTGCACCAGCTCCTTGCTGATCGACAGGCCCAGCCCGGTGCCGCCGTACTTGCGGCTGGTCGTGCCGTCGGCCTGCTGGAACGCCTCGAAGATCATGTCGAGCTTGTCCTCGACGATACCGATGCCGGTGTCGCTGACGACGAACGCGACGACGGCGGCCGCCTCGTCCAGGCTCGGCATCCCGTACACCGGGCCGGTCGGGGCGGTCTCGATCCGCAGGCTGACGCTTCCCGCGGCCGTGAACTTCACGGCGTTGGACAGCAGGTTGCGCAGGATCTGCTGCAGCCGCTGCGGATCCGTGGAGATCGTCGCGGGCAGGTCGGGGGCGAGCTCGACGTGCAGCTCGAGGCCCTTGTCCTCGGCCTGCGGGCCGAACGCTGCCAGCACGTATCCGCGGATCTCGGCCAGGTCCACCGGCCGCGACTCGATGTCCACCCGGCCGGCCTCGATCTTGGACAGGTCCAGGATGTCGTCGATCAGCAGCAGCAGGTCCGAGCCCGCGTTGTGGATCGTGCTGGCGAACTCGCGCTGCTTGTCGGTGAGGTTGCGGTCGGGGTCCTCGGCCAACAGCCGCGACAGCAGGAGCAGCGAGTTGAGCGGCGTGCGCAGCTCGTGGCTCATGTTCGCCAGGAACTCCGACTTGTACCGGCTCGCCCGCGCCAGCTGCTGGGCCTTCTCCTCCACGCCACGACGGGCCGCGTCGATCTCGGCGTTCTTGATCTCGATGTTGCGGTTCTGGTCGGACAGCAGCTCGGCCTTCTCCTCCAGCTCGGCGTTGGTGCGCTGGAGTTCGGCCGACTGGTCCTGCAGCTCGCGGGCCAGACCCTGGGACTGGGCGAGCAGCTCCTCGGTGCGGCGGTTGGCCTGGATCGTCTTGATCGCCACGCCGATCGTGCCGACCAGCCGCTCGAGGAAGGCCACGTGCAGCTCGGAGAACGCCCGGACCGAGCCCAGCTCGATCACTCCGAGCGACTCGCCCTCGAACAGCACCGGCAGCACGACGATGGTGCGCGGCGAGGCCGACCCGATCCCGGACCGGATGGGCAGGTACCCGTGGGGCACCTCGTCGATCCGCACCACCTGCTTGGTCATCGCCGCCTGCCCGACGAGGCCCTCGCCGGCCCGGAAGGACACCGGGGTGGTGTCGGCGAGCGCGTACCCGCCGCACAGCCGCCACTCGACCGGCTGGGCCTCCAGCTCGTCGACGCCCGGTTCGACGGCCAGGAAGAACGCACCGACCTGCGCGTTCACCAGCGGCGCGACCTCATTCATGATCATTTGGCATACCTCACCGAGGTCGCGCTGGCCCTGCAGCAGGCCGCCGATGCGCGCGAGGTTGGAGTCGAGCCAGCCCTGCTCCGCGTTCTCCTTGGTGGTCTCACGCAGGTTGGCGATCATCTGGTTGATCGTGTCCTTGAGGTCCGCGACCTCGCCCTTCGCGGCCACGCTGATCTTCTGGGTCAGGTCGCCGCTGGCCACCGCCGTGGACACCGCCGAGATCGCGCGCAACTGGGTGGTGAGGGTGGAGGCGAGCTGGTTGACGCTCTCGGTCAGGTCACGCCAGGTGCCGGAGACGTCCTCGACCTCGGCCTGGCCGCCGAGTCGGCCCTCGGTGCCGACCTCGCGGGCCACCCGGGTGACCTCGTCGGCGAAGCTGGACAGCTGGTCGACCATCGTGTTGACCGTCGACTTCAGCTCCAGGATCTCCCCGCGCGCGTCCACGGTGATCTTCTGCGACAGGTCGCCCCTCGCCACCGCCGTGGTGACCTGGGCGATGTTGCGCACCTGCGCGGTCAGGTTGCCGGCCAGCTGGTTGACGTTGTCGGTGAGGTCGCGCCAGGTCCCCGCCACGCCCCGGACCTGCGCCTGGCCGCCGAGCTTGCCCTCGGTGCCGACCTCGCGGGCCACCCGGGTGACCTCGTCGGCGAAGCTGGACAGCTGGTCGACCATCGTGTTGACGGTGTTCTTCAGCTCCAGGATCTCCCCGCGCGCGTCCACGGTGATC
>DATLGI010000034.1:0-26408 GCA_035540535.1 Pseudonocardia sp. | reverse complement strand
ACCCACGAACGTCCCGCGGCAGCGAGGCGGCCCGCTGGAGTGGTGGCGGCGGCGGCGGGAGGCTCGCCACCTCGACGAGATGGCCCGCTACCTCGGCTGGCAGTGGGACGACACGGTCGACGGGGCGAACCTCGTGCACCGCTCGGCGACGGCCGCCGGGATCAGGCATACGTCGTGCCCTGAGGTGTGGTGGGTCGAGGCAGGCCCGCCGCTCACGCTGATCGTGCGGATGCTGCCCGGCCAGGTTCTCGCCGACTTCGAGGCGCAGGCGCACCGGATCGCCGAGGGCATGGGCGTGCCGATGGTGCGGATTAGCTCGCACCGGCACGGCTGGCTGCGCGTCTCCCTGCTCGTGCGCGACCCGCTCACCACGCCGATGCCGCTCCCGGCGCGGCCGGCCGGTACCTCGGCCACGGTGCCCGTCCTGCTCGGTGCCGACGAGTACGGGCGCCCGGTGACGGTCGACTTCGGTCAACGGGTGCACCTGATCGCGCAGGGCCGGACGGGGTCGGGCAAGAGCCGGCTGTCCTACGCGATCCTGCAGCAGCTCGCGGCCGCGCCGGACGCGCTGATCGCCGGCTGCGATCCGTCGTCGGTGCTGCTGCGGCCGTTCCGCGGAACGCGGCACGCCCGCTGGCAGGTCCTCGGCGCCGACGTCGCCGCGCACGCCGGGCTGCTCGACCGGCTCTGCGCGGAGATGGACGACCGGCTCGCCGCAATCCCGCACCGGGCCGACGTCCTCCCGCTGACCGCGGACCGGCCGATGGTGTTCGTCGTCCTCGAGGAGTGGCTGGCGCTGCTCGGCCTGGCCGGCTCGGACCGCAAACTCCGCGACCGGCTCGCGCTCGCCGCCCGCCGGCTCGCCGCCGAGGGCGGCAAGGTCGGCTTCCGCGTGATCATGCTGCCGCAGCGGGCCGAGGCCAACGAGGTCGGCGGCGGCCTGCTCCGCGGCCAGTTCGCCTACCGGATCACCCTGCCGGTCGACAACGTCGACGCCGTCCGCCTGCTGCACCCCGCCGCCACCCTGCCGACCGCGGAGGCGCACGTCCGCGACGGCCAGCCCGGCGTCGCCCTCTACGACGCCCCCGGCCACCCCTTCGGCCGGCTCCGCACCCCCTGGATGCCCGACTACGGCGACTACTGGGACGCCGTCCAGACCCTGACCGCCCGAGCCGAGGAGACCCCGTGATCCGACAGGCCACCACACCGCTCCTCCTCACGGCCGAGGAGGCGGCCGAGCTGCTGCACATCGGGCGAAGCAAGGTCTACGACCTGATCCGCAACGGCGACCTGCGCTCGATCAAGATCGGCCGCCTGCGCCGGGTCCCGCTCGACGCCGTCCACGAGTTCGCCGCGCAACCGAGCCCCGAGGGTGTGGTCGCGTGACTCGCCGGCAGAACGCGAACGGCGAGGGCAGCGTCTGGCTCCGCAAGGACGGCCGGTGGTGCGCCGGCGCCTTCGTACGCACCGTGTCCGGCCGGATGGAGCGGCGATACGTCTACGGCAAGACGCGCAAGGACGTGGCCGGCAAGCTCGCCGAGCTGCAGAAGCGGCACGACTCCGGCGTCCCGGCCGGCTCGACCACGCTCACCGTCGAGCGGTACCTCCTCGAATGGCTCGACCACATGAAGCACCAGGTCCGGCCGCAGACCCTCGCCGGGTACGAGAACAACGTCCGGCTGCACCTCGTGCCGCGGATCGGGTCGAAGAAGCTCTCGCGCCTGACCGTTCGCGACGTGCGCGTGATGGTCGACGACCTGCGGGCGAGCGACATGAGCCCGCGGATGGTCCAGTGGGTGCACTCGACGCTGCGGAACGCGCTGCAACACGCGTTCGCCGAGGAGCTGGTGACGCGCAACGTCGCCAAGGGCGTCCGCATCGAGAGCCCGACGAAGATCACCGCTATCGAGCCGTTCACCGCGGGCGAGGCGCGCACCTTCCTGCAGCGCGTCCGCGAGCACCGGCTCTACGCGCTGTGGGTCCTGGTGCTCATGCTCGGCCTGCGTCGCTCGGAGGCGTGCGGGCTGCACTGGTCGGACGTCGACCTCGACAACCGCAGCGTGCGGATCGTCCGAGGCCTGCAACGCGTCAACGGCGAGCTGACCGAGCTGCCGACCAAGACCCGGCGCTCGAACCGGACCGTGCCGCTGCCCGCGCTCTGCGTCGACGCGCTCAAGCAGCACCGCGACCGGCAGGCCGAGGAGCGCGCGACCGCCCGACGCGGCTGGATCGACACCCCGTACGTCTTCACGTCGAGCGTCGGGACACCGCTGGAGCCGCGCACGCTCACCCGCACCTTCCACGCGCTGTGCGCGCGGCACCGGATGCGCCGGGTCCGGCTGCACGACCTGCGGCACACCTGCGTGAGCCTGCTGCTGTCGTTCGGGGTCAACCCGCGGGTCGTGATGGAGATCGTCGGCCACTCCGCGATGGAGATGACGATGAACGTCTACGGGCACGTCACGCTCGACAACCAGCGCGCCGCGCTCGACCTGCTCAACGACCGGATCGGCGACCCGGGAGAGACAGGCGAGTGACCCGCGTTGCTGTCAACTACTGCTGTCAAACCGGCTGCAAGGTCGCTCGCACCCGGCCTGACCTGGTCGGGGTGGCGGGATTTGAACCCACGGCCCCTCGCTCCCAAAGCGAGTGCGCTACCAAGCTGCGCCACACCCCGTGCCGGCAGTGTAGGCCGGATCGGCGACGGGTCCGGCTGCACCCGAACGAGTGCCTGTCGACCGGCGGGTGAACGGCACCGGGGGGCCGTGCGTAGGACCGGACACACCCGGCAAAACGCGGTCGGCTCGGCCGGCCCCGACGGAAGGATCCGCATGCGCCGAACTGCCCGCAGACTTGCGACGCTCACGGCCCTGACCACCGCGACGGTCGCCCTCTCCGCCGGCGTCGCCTCGGCCCAGGACTCCGAGGTGCCCGAGCCCGCCACCTTCACCAGCATGTTCACCACGACGACGACGCCCGACGCGGTCGTCAACGCCGACGGCGAGTCGGTGCCGGGCCCGGCGGGCGCCACCGGCACGTGGAACTTCCGCATCAACAGCGACGAAGAGATCATCTGCTACGACATCACGGTGCGCGGCATCACCGCGGAGTACGAGAGCCCGGCTCGCACCGCGACCCACATCCACGAGGCCGCCGCCGGCATGTCCGGCCCGCCGCGGGTCGTGTTCCCGAACCCCGAGGACGCCGGCGACGGCACGCTGCGCAGCGAGGGATGCCTGCAGGGCCCGTTCACCACCGGTGTCGCGCCCGAGGGCACCGACACCGGCGAGGGCTTCAGCCTCGCGCAGATCGAGGCCGACCCGGCCGGGTTCTACGCCGACGTCCACACCGCCGACTTCGTCCCTGGCGCGCTGCGCGGCCAGCTCTCCGCGGTTCCGATGGGTGGTGTCGACACCGGTGCGGGCGGCACCGCGGGTCCTGCTGACGACGGCGCCTGGGCTCCGATCGCACTCGGTGCGGCCGCGCTGATCGGCATGGCCGGTGTCGGAGTCGTCGCGACGCGGCGGCATGCGAGGGATTGACACCGCGCGGTCCCGCCGGCCTGTGATCCTGCAGGCCGTCGGGGCCGCGGTCGCACTGGCGCTGGCCGGACTGCTGGTGTCCGGTTGGGCGCTCGGCGGGACCGAGGAGTCGCACCACGGCGCCGCGGCGGACGGTTCGATGGTGCACGACGGGGTCCGCTACTACGCCGGGCCGGTGCCGGACGCGCTGCCCGCCGGAGCGCTGGAGGGGATGGCGCCTGCTGCCATCGGCATCCCCGGGATCGGCGTCCGCTCGGAGCTGGTCCACCTCGGCATCACCTCGGACGGCCGGGCGGAGGTACCGGAGGACTACGGCGTCGCGGGCTGGTTCAGCGGCGGCGGACGCCCGGGTTGGGTCGGGCCGACGGTGATCCTGGGCCACGTCGACTCGTCGACCGGTCCCGCGGTCTTCTACCGGCTGCGCGACCTCGCGCCCGGCGACGTGGTGGAGGTGACCACCGCCGGCGGCACGCTCGCCCGCTATGTCGTCGAGCGCACCGAGCAGGTGTCGAAGGACGAGTTCCCGACGTTCGCCGTGTTCGGGGCGACCCAGCAGGACGTGCTGCGCCTGGTGACCTGTGCCGGCGAGTTCGACCGCGGCGAGCGCAGCTATACCGACAACTTCGTCGTGCACGCCACCCGCACCGGGTGAGGCCGAGCGGTCACCCCGCAAGGGCGGCCTGCCAGGCCTTCCCGAGCGCGCGACCGGCGCGGATGTCGGAATGCCCGTCACGGCGTGGGAGGTCGTTGGCTGCTCGGCGTGCGACCGATGACATCCCGTGAGCAACCAGGACGCCGTCCGCAGCGCTGCGTCGTCCGCCTGGTCGCTGTCCCTCGAGGGTCGCGAGCAGGTGCGGGCGAGCCGTTACGGCGCGGGCGCGTGCAGTAGGCTGAGACGGTCGCCGTGCGGCGGCGCGCGGGCGTAGCTCAATGGTAGAGCCCCAGTCTTCCAAACTGGCTACGCGGGTTCGATTCCCGTCGCCCGCTCCATGCTTGACCAGCAGTTTTGCAGTGTAATTCGGACTGCCGAGCAGTCCGCATGGTGCGAAATGTGGCACGAGTCAACTGGTGATGCGAACCCGGGATGACTCCTGAGGTCGATGCGCACCGCGTCACTAATCTCGTCGGTCAGCTGAGCCTGATCAAGGTCGGCACGGTGCTGGGCCGGTGGATGTAGATCGAAGGGCAACGCCGGTGTCGGCACGTCCGTTATCGCTGGCAGCGGAGATCGAGAACGGTGAGCTGGCCGGTGTTGACGTGCTGAACCGGTACGCGCATGCGCTCTTCGGCGCCCGGCCGGTCTTGGCCGTTCTCGGTGTCGAGCGAGGTTTGGCGTTGGTCGGCCGGACCGTGGCGTCGCCAACTGGTGCGCGCCGTCCTGATCGGGCGGCCTGATCGTCAGGTGCCGAGCAGGACCAGTCCTTTGTGCTCGACGAAGTCTCGGATGTCCTTGACGTTCAGTGTGGCGAGGGGGAGGTCTGAAGCGCACGGCCGCCTCGAGCACGTTGAACGTGGACATCAGGTTATTCCCGAACACGACGTGTGGCGGGTCGTGAGTGGGGTCCGGGATTCCCGCGGTGTGGACCACAGCATCGTGCCCATGGACGATCGCGAACGCCTGGCCCGCTTCGGTCAGGTCGGCCTTGCTGGTAGGCAGGCTCCCCCGTCAGCGGTCGCTGGAACACGCCGCGGCCCACGTCGGTGGCCGTGACGTCGTGACCCGCTCTGGCCAGAGCGGCGGTCGTGGCCCGGCCGACCTTGCCCTGCGCCCTGTGACGAGCACCTTCATCGGTCGATCTCCCTCTCCGTCGGCACGGCTCGAACCGTTGCCGCACAGCTCGGTGAGGGCGGCCGTGGGATCGCGCGCGTACTCCCCCCATGTCGTTCGAGGGCTGCCTGCGCCATGTCTGCGGCCATGGCCCTTTACCTGAGCAGAGAGCTCGTCCAACAACTTGATCAACAGCGCGACCTCGCGTCCGAGCCCATCGGTGATGTACACGTCCTGATTAACGACATGGCACCTGGGCAGGTGGAGGTCACGTACGGCGGTCCTGAAGGTGTTGGCTGATCACGCGAGCAATGCTTGAAACCTGTGGATGACCGAGAGGGTCGTACCCTCCCGATCACCTGCAAGCCCTCGAGCAAGATCGGCGCGCCAACGCCGGTCGGGAAGGTACGACCCGTGCTCACCGTAGTTCCTGGAGCCGCTGATGCCGATGGCCCCCGCCCGCCCGCGGCCCTGGCGGGTTCGGAATCGCTGATCGACGAGCTGGTCCGCGAGGGTGCCCGTCGGATGCTGGCCGAGGCGTTGCAGGCCGAGGTCGACGCCTACATCGCCCGGTTCACAGCCGAGCGCGACGCCAACGGGCGCCGGCTGGTGGTGCGCAACGGCAGCCACCAGCCCCGCGAGGTACTGACCTCGGCCGGCGCGGTGGAGGTCGTCGCGCCGCGGGTCAACGACCGCCGCATCGACCTGGAGACCGGCGAGCGGGCCCGGTTCGCCTCGGCGATCCTGCCGCCGTGGTGCCGCAAGACCCCGAAGATCACCGAGGTGCTGCCGCTGCTGTACCTGCACCGGCTGTCCTCGGGCGACTTCGTCCCCGCGCTGGGCCAGTTCCTCGGCTCGACCGCGGGACTGTCCGGGCCGGTGATCACGAAGCTGACCGAGACCTGGAAGACCGAGCAGCGCACCTTCGCCGCTCGCGACCTGTCGAGCGTGGACTACGTCTACCTGTGGGTCGACGGCGTGCACGTCAACATCCGCCTCGAGGAGCACAAGCTGTGCCTGCTCGTGCTCGTCGGCGTGCGCGCCGACGGGCGCAAGGAACTCGTCGCGCTGACCGACGGCTACCGGGAGTCGACCGAGTCCTGGGCGGACCTGCTGCGCGACTGCGCGCGGCGCGGGATGCGCGCCCCGGTCCTGGCCGTCGGGGACGGTGCGCTCGGGTTCTGGAGCGCGCTGCGCGAGGTGTTCCCGGGCACGAGGGAGCAGCGCTGCTGGTTCCACAAGATCGCCAACGTGCTCGGGGCGCTGCCCAAGTCCGCACATCCGGGCGCGAAGAAGGCCCTCGCGCAGATCTGGAACGCCGAAGACCGCAGGCACGCCCTCGACGCCGTGCGCGCGTTCGACGCTGCCTACGGCACGAAGTTCCCGAAGGCCGTCGCGAAGATCACCGACGACGTTGAGGTGCTGCTCGCGGTCTACGACTTCCCAGCCGAGCACTGGATCCACCTGCGCACCACCAACCCGATCGAGTCGACCTTCGCCACCGTCCGGCACCGCACGAAGATCACCCGCGGGCCTGGTTCGCGGGCGGCGGGCTTGGCGATGGCGTTCAAGCTCATCGAGGCCGCCCAGGACCGCTGGCGGGCCGTGAACGGTCCACACCTCGTCGCGCTCGTCCGCGCCGGCGCCACCTTCGTCAACGGCAAACTCGTCGAACGACCTGATGACCACCACCAACCGGAAGCCGCGTAAAGATCTTCATCCACAGGTCTTGACTATTGCTCTTCAGACCTGACTTGTATCACTACGGCGTAATCATGCCCGGCGTAAGCGGCTGACCTGCGGGTTCGCTCCGAGATGTGGTTGCTAACTGGGGCCCGGATCCCGGTAGCCTCGCGCTGGTGGGGTCGTTCGTGCGCCGGGTGAGACCGCCTCGGGTGCGACGGCGGTGCAGATCGTGCACAAGCGCGGGCGGCGGGTCGTCGGGATCGATCACATCGGTTACGCGCACGACGAGGACCGGTTGGCACTGCTGCTGGAGACCGCGAAACAGCGCCTGCATGCTGATCAGCAGGTGCTGGAGCTGGACGTGACCCCGCCACGGCCGGCGGATCCGGGATCGCCGGTCGTGGACGGCTCCGCGTCACGGTCGAGCGCGGCGAGAATCATGCCGCGGTGGTAGCCGTGGCTCGCACTGTGCCTCGCGGGAGATCGCGATGGCGGCGAACACGACGGGGAGGTGGGCCTCGATGCTGTCGCGGAGCCGGTGGAAGATCGGCCGGGCGGCCAGGTCGGGCTTGGTCATCCGGAACGAGCGTCGGACCTCGGCGGAATCTCATCAGATCCAGGGCGTTCACCCGCCAGCGCAGAGCCCGCCGGTGCAGACGAGTCTGCGATCAGCCGCGGCTGACCGCAGTGTTGGGCACCGGCGCATCGAGCCGTTCGAGGGCCGCCAAGGCGGTGACGACCGCCTCGTCGACGCGCATGGCATCCCCGCGCCGTTGGGTTTCCCGCCATCGTTCCGGGCCCAGGGTCTCGACGAGCTGGGCGCGGCAGCGCCGGAGCCGGTCCCGCAGCACACCGATCCCGCTTCCGGCGCCGAGCGACGACAGGATTACGGCGGCCTCTTCCGGGTTCCGGTCGGCCAGGACGAGGGTGCCGACGGCCAGGGCCTCGTCCGCCCAGTACGTCACCGCCTTGTCCTTCAGGAGCCGGAGGAGCCGGGATACCGGGTCCCCGGCCGAACCGTCATCGATCAGGGCGGCGGTCTGCCCGGCGAGGGCCAACGCCATCATCAGCACCCGCGGTGCACCCTGCATTAGTTCCGCGCTGCGGACGGCCCGCGCGGCCGTCGCGGCGGCCGTCCGTCGGTCCCCGCCCAGGGCCGCTACCAGCGCGAGCGCGGCGTTGACGTGCGCGCGCATGGACTCGTCGTCGACCGCTTCCGCGATCTGCAGCGAGGCTCGAAACGCTGTGACGGCCTGGTCGAGGTGGTCGTCGCGCAGGGCGACCCACCCCAAACCCCAGTGGCACCAGCCGAGGAAGTCGGTGTTGCCCGACCGCGCGAGCGCCCCGCGGAGCAGGCCCTCGGCGGCGCGCCGCTGACCGTCCGACAGCAGCATGTGCGCTCGGTAGAAGTCCACCTGCGCGAGCGGCTGCGGGTCTGGCAGGCCGGCCGCGACGTCCCTGGCCTCGTGGAACAGCGCCGCGCTGCGCGCGGGGTCCTCGCGCGTCCGTGCCAACAGTGTGGCCAGAGCGATCAGTGCCTCCACGCGGGCGGGACAGGGTGTCGCGCAGCGGCCGAGCGCGGTGACGAGCCAGGGGCGCCAGCCCGGCGCCTCACCCCAATACCAGTAGGGCCAATGCGCCACGGCGAGGCGCAGCAGCTCCTCGTCGTCACCCGTCGCCGAGGACCACTCCAACGCAGCGGCGAAGTCGTCCCGATCGGCGCTGATCCGCCGCAGCCACAGCCCCCAGTTCCAGTAGTCCGAGCCGCTTGCCCAGCGGTCGGCGAGGTCGAGGAAGAAGTCCCGGTGCCGCCTGCGCGCGTCGTCCGTCTCACCGGCGTCGGCCAGCGCGCGGCCCGCGTACTCCCGCACCGTCTCCAAGAGCACGTAGCGGACCTCGGGTTCGTATCCGGCGACGGAGACCATCGACTTGTCCACCAACCGTCCCAGCAGGCCGAGCACGTCCACGCCCCGTAGTGGCGCTGCGGTGCCGACGACGGCCTCGGCTGCGGCGGGCGTGAACGACCCGCGGAACACCGACAGCCTACGCAGGACCACCTGCTCGGGGGCGCGTAGCAGCGCGTAGCCCCAGTCCATCGCGGCCTGCAGCGTCTGGTGGCGCGGCACCGTGGTGCGCGATCCGTTGGTCAGCAGCCGGAAGCGGTCGTCGAGGCGTTCGGCCACCTGGTGGACGCCGAGCACGCGGACCTTGCCCGCCGCCAACTCCAGCCCCAGCGGAAGGCCGTCCAGGCGCTGGCAGATCCGACCCACCGCGGCGGCGTTCGCCTTCCTAAGTCTGAAGCCCGGCTGGGCCGCCCGGGCCCGCTCGCAGAACAGCGCGACGGCGTCGGAACCCGCCAGGTCCTCGACATCGCCAGTGTGGTCCGGTGGCAGGGACAGCGGCGGAACTGTCCACACCACCTCCCCGGGAACGCCGAGCACCTCCCGGCTGGTGGCCAGGACCGTGACGTCGGGACATCGGGTGAGCACCGTGTGGACGAGCCGGGCGGCGCCGGCGACGACATGCTCGCAGTTGTCGAGAACGAGCAGCAGTCGCCGAGCAGCCAGGTGGGCGCACAGGCGCCGCTCCGGCGACATCGGCGCGTCGGCGGGCAGCCCCAGGGCGGCGCCGACCTGATCGGCGAGGAGATCGGGATCCCGGACGGGGGCCAGCTCGACGAGCCAGCCGCCGTCCGGAAACCGGTCCAGGGCGCCGACCGTCGCCTGGAGCGCGAGCCGAGTCTTGCCGGACCCGCCGGCGCCGGTGAGGGTCAGCACTCGCGACCTCGCCAGGAGCGCGACGACTTCGCGAACCTCCCGCTCCCGGCCGACGAACGAGGTCAGCGCGACTGGCAGGTTGTGCCGCCCGGCGTCCAGGGAACGCAGCGGCGGGAAGTCGCGGGGCAGGTCGGGATGCGTGACCTGATACACCCGTTCGGGGCGGGCGAGGTCGGTGAGCCGGTGCTCGCCGAGGTCGACGAGCCCGACGCCGGTGGGCAGATCGTCCTCGGCGAACGCGGCCGCGACGTGCGAGCACACCACCTGGCCGTCCGCGGCGGCACCGGCGAGCCGGGAGGTGTGGCCGAGCGCCGGACCGAGCCAGGTCCCGCCGCGACGCTGCGCCGGACCGGCGTGCACCGCCATGCGCCGGGTCGACCGCGGCCAGGTCGGCGAAGCGGCGCTGCAGCGTGCGTTCCCCGGGCGCCCAGCCGAGCTGGGCGCGCAGGATCCGCCGCACCTGGGTCGCGGTCCGGTCCGGGTTCTCCTTCTTCAGCGCCACCGCCAGGTCCAACACCTCCGCGGGCAGGCGCCGCGAGGACTGCCGCGGGTGCGGGACCAGGGCGTCGAACCCGCCGGTGCGCCAGGCCCGGATCCAGCGGTCCAGCGTCTCCCGCGACACCCGCACCGGCCGCCCGGCCGGGTCCAGGTGGGAGCGGGCGGCCAGCTCACGAACCATCCTGCCGCGTTGGCGTGTCGAGTGCGCCGGGTCGGCAGCCTCGCGGATCAGCTGGTAGCGGAACAACGCGACCGCCCGGGCTCGTTCCGCCCGGCCGGTCGCCTCGTCCGGGCGCACCCCGCCCACTGCCATCGGTCTCACCATGACGTGCCGCCTCCTCGCTGGAGTCCGCCCGCCGCGGTTCGGGCGGGCAGCGTGAGGATCACCGCTGGTGATCACCCACGGGCAGGGGCAACTCGTGTTGATCAGCTCCGAGCTGTCGAGGCGGGCCAACCCGGCGCCAGCAACCGGCCCGCCGACCCCGCCACAGCGACCTGCCAGACCGGCACCACGACCACGCCCGAACCACCCCCGACAGCGCCGCCGCCGGCGGCGCCGAAGCGGGCATGCACCGCCCGGGCGGCCGCGTCGATCGCGGCCAGCGCGTCTGCCCACGCTGTCCCGGTCGGGCCGGGCAGCACCGGGTCCGGGTCCAGCGCCCGACACCACCCGGTGAACACCTCCCGCACTGCATCGACGCGGGCGGCGAAGCGCCGCAACCAGCCCCGGACCGTGTCCGGCGCCCGCCCCAGCGCGGCAGCGACCCGCCGATGCCCCTGTCCGGCCGCCCGCGCCGCCAGCGCCGCCCCGATCACCGCGGCCGCGTCCGCACGCCTGACCAGCAACAACACCGGCAACAGCACGTGGGTCGCCCGGCACTGCGAACACCGCGACCGGCGCGGTGTCACCACCGTGGGCCCGTCCGAACCGCGCACGACACGAGTCCGGGCCCGACCCCAGCCGGTCAACCGGCCCGCGCAGCCCGGACACGCCAACCCGCCCGAGCACAGCCGTTGCTCGACCACGACCGGGTCGATCTCTACCGTGACCACCGCGCCTCCGAGCGCAACCGCTCGGCCCTCCCGCAGTAGCCGGCCAAGGACACGACGGGAGAGCCGAGCCCTCCGACGTCGACCTGCCGTCGTCACCGTGGCGTCGGCGACCAACGAGATCAACACGCCGCGCCGCGCGCCCCCACCGTCGTCACCCCCAACGGCGCCCTCGCCCGGCTACGTCGTCGTCCTCAACGGCGGCTGACACTCGTCCGGCGGGACGGAGATGCGGATCCTGTTCGCGTTCGACCCGTGGCGCAGCTCGGTGCTGCTGGTGGCCGGGGACAAGTCCGGGCGGTGGCGCGAGTGGTACCGGCAGGCGATCCCCCTTGCCGAGCAGTTGTACGAGACGTATCTCAAGGAGCGGGCCGCGGAGGAGGGGCGATGAGCACAGTGCGGTGGTCGGACGCGCGACGCAAGCATGTCGAGGCGATCGGCGAGGCGGAGGTCGAGCGGGGCAAGGCGGGGCTGCTTGCGCAGGTGCGAGCGCACCGGCTCGCTGAGATGCGTAAGCGGCGGGGACTGACCCAGCGGCAGGTCGCGCAGGCGATGGGCGTGACCGTAGGTCGGGTCAGCCAGATCGAGAATGGTGAGCTGGCCGGGATCGACGTGCTGGACCGGTACGTACACGCACTCGGCGGCGACTTGCAGATCGTGGCCGATTTCGGAGACGAGCAGATCAAAGTCGGATAACCGGCAAGGCGATGGGGTTGCGCGACATAGCCGTGGGATCAAACGTGGTGCGAAGCACCGGGTAGGGGAGAGGCAGGCGGCGCCCTCAGCTGGGAGGTGCGTGGCTTCCGTTGCAGGTAGAGGCCCTGTCGTATGCGGAGCAGATACCTTCCACACTGGCTACGCGGGTTCGATTCCCGTCACCCGCTCCACGGACCACCGGTTGAGCACTTCGCGACCCCTCCGGTTGCCCGCAGGGCATCAGCTCGCGTCCCCCGGTCTGCTGGCTCCGGGGGTCGTGAGGCCGGCCCATCCGGTGGCCGAGCGCCGTCGGCCGAGGCACGAGCGGCGGCCGGTAGCAGGCTCGGAACCGTGCCGGCTGCGGTTGCCGACCGGGGTTCCGGGTAGCCGGTCGAACATGCGAACCGCGCCCGACACCGCGATCTTCGACGTCGACGGCACCCTGGTCGACACGAACTACCAGCACGCGCTGGCCTGGTTCCGCGCGTTCCGCCGCCGGGATCTGACGATTCCGATATGGCAGTTGCACCGGGCGCTCGGCATGGGTGGCGACCAGCTCGTCGGCGCGGTGGCGGGCGACCACGTCGAGCAGCGACTCGGCGACGAGCTGCGCGAGGCCTGGGCCGAGGAGTTCGACGCGATGCTCGGGGAGGTTCAGCCGTTCGACGGGGTCAAGAAGCTGCTCGAGGACGTCCGGCAGCGCGGGTTCAAGCTGGTGCTGGCCAGTTCCGGCAAGGCCGAACACGTCGAGCACTACCTGAGCCTGTTCGACGGCGCCGAGTTCGCCGACGCCTGGACCACCTCGTCGGACGTCGCGCGGACCAAACCGGCGCCGGATCTGCTCCAGGCGGCGCTGGACAAGGTCGACGGCGGGTCCGCGGTGCTCGTCGGCGACTCGGTGTGGGATTTCCGCGCCGCTGCCCGTCTCGGTATGCCGGGCTACGGGGTGCGCAGCGGCGGCTTCTCGAGCGGGGAGCTGCACGAGGCCGGGGCGCGCGAGGTCGTCGACTCGCCGGCCGAGCTGCACGCCCGCCTCGACGAAACCCTGCTGGCGCGAGCCGACGGCCCGGCGCGGTGACCACGCCGCCGCGGTGCCGGCGCCTGCGGTCGGAAGCCGGGAGGAGGGGGTGGCCATGTGGTTGCGGCGTGATCCCGTCGTGGTGGGCGGACTGCTGGTGGCACTCGCCGCTCTGGTGATCGGGATCGTGCTCAGCACGGGTGGGGACGAGTCCGGGACCGTGGTCCGCGAGGAGATCGTCGGCCTCGAGGACGTGGACGACCTGCGCGCGGCCGCCGGCCGGCTGGTGGCGGCCGACGGGGTCGAGGTCGAGGGGGTGCCCGCCGACGAGGGCTTCTGGGTGTCGGCGGACGGACGGCGGGTGTGGGTCCAGATCACCACGGCGGGGGAGAGCCCGCTCGTGGTCGAGCGCGGGGACCGGGTGACGTTCACCGGCGAGGTGGCCCTGCACGAGCCGGACTTCGCGAACCGGCGTGAGTTCTCGGCCGCCGACGCCGAGGAGCTGGTGGAGGCCGGAGCGCACATCGAGGTCGACGTCGCCGACCTGCGCCTCGACGGATGACCGCTCCGGACGCCGCGCACCCGCCTGCCTGCGGCGCCCCGTGCACCGGTCACGCGTCGAGCAGCGCCACGAGCTTCGTCACGGTGTTCCAGTTCCGCGCGGTCACCGCGACGCCGAGGTGCTTCTCGACGTAGGTCCCGACCGCCGGTGCGGCCATCAACCCGTCGGGGCACCACTGGTAGAACACGCGGTCGCCGGACCGCACCCGCCCGGGGTCCACCGCCACCGGGTCGTGTGCCGCGAGCAGTGCCCCGTCCGGCACCGCCGAGAGGAACAGCGCCATCAGCCGCGACCCGTCCTCGACGTCCGGGAACGGGTTCGCCGACGCGACCGCCCGCAGCTCCTCGGCGGTCCGCACCAGGCAGCGCACGTCCATCCCGAACCGCTCCGCGATCCCCTCCTCGACGGCCGCCTCCAGCTCCGCGGGGCCCGCCGGCGCGGAGAGCACCACGTTGCCGCTCTGCAGCAGCGTTCGCACGTCCGTTCCGCCGAGGTCGGCCAGCAGGGCCCGCAGGTCGGCCATCGCGATCCGCTTCGCCCGCCCCACGTTGATCCCCCGCAGCAGCACGGCGTACCTCGGCATGGCCGGACGTTACCCCGGCGAACCGCGGCACCCGGTGCCGCGCGATCCCCGGGCGGCACGAGCAGGTGCTCGGCCGACCGGGTCAGGGCACGCCCGGGTCCACCGGCGGGCGCCGGCGCGGGCCGCCCTCCTCGGGGCCGGGCGACGGACCCGGCTACCGTCGGGGACCGGCGCACCCGCCGATCGCGCCCCGGAAGGACGTTCGTTGCCGGATCTGACGACGACCCTCGACGTGGTGCTGACCAGCGCCTGGCTGCTGCCCGTGCTGGCGGTACTGGTCGCCGTGGACGGGCCGCTGCCCATGCTGCCGACCGAGACGCTGCTGCTGTCGGCGTCTACCGTGGCCTTCGGCAGCCACGACGTGCCCATCCTGGTCGGGCTGTTCGTGGCCGCGCTGGTCGGTTCCGCCGCGGGGGACCTGCTGGTGTTCGGGCTCGGCCGCGGCAGCCGGCGCTGGTGGCAGCGTCGGGACGCGGCGTGCGCGCTGACCCGGTGGGTGCACGGGCATCTGCTGCTGCGGCCGGGCACGGCGCTGGTCGGCGCACGCTTCGTCCCGGGCGGGCGGCTGGTCTCGACGGCCGCCGCGGGGCGGGCGGGGCTCTCGCTGGCCCGGTTCGTCCCGTGGTCGGTGGCGAGCTCCGCGATGTGGAGCTGCTACATGCTGGCGATCGGCCTGCTGATCGGCCCCGTCACCGGTGGCGCGCCGGTGGCCAGCCTCGTCGCCGGGGTGGCGATCGGGGTCCTCACGGCGGGCGGGTTCGCGCTGTTCCAAGGCGTGCGCCGGGTCCAGGCCGGCGCCGTCGCCTGATCTCCGACGCTGGGGCTCTGTGCACCGGGTGCCGGCGGAGGCTCCCCGTTCCGCCGGCACCCGGTCACTGCGAACAACGGGTTCCCGCGCCCGGCGGATGCGGTCGGGCCGGAGCATCCGCCGAACGGTGGGTGCCGGTCGACGGGCGGTGAGCACCCGCTTGCGTCCTCGCGTCTCCCCGGCCGCCGATCAGGGGAGCGCGTTCGGCGCGGACGCGCAACCCTCACCTGGGGGTGACGGCCGCGCTGCGCGGGCCAGGAGCGGGATGTCCGTCGGGCGGCCCTGCGGACGTCGGACGTCGCGCAGGGCCACCACTGGGCCCCCGATCAGTGCGCCGGCGGCTTGCCCAGCCGGCTGCGCGTCTGGTCGACGTCCATGCCGTGCAGCCGCAGCAGGTTCTCCCCGAGGATCTTGCGCTTGGCCTGGTCGGTCAGCTGCGGGTAGCCGTAGCCCTCGCAGAGGTCCTGCGGGATCTCGAAGTCCATGAACGCGCGCAGCCCCCACTGCGGCTGCCAGATCGGCGCCTCCGAACCGTAGACGATCTTGTCCTCGCCGCACCAGAACAGCAGCTTGCCGATGGTCTCGGCGAACTGCCGCGGGGCCCGGACCAGGAAGTTCATCGTCGCCGCGATGGAGGCGTACAGGTTGGGGTGACGGATCAGCTGCCAGCACACCTCGTCGAGGAACGGGAGCCCGACGTGGAAGATCACGAAGTTGATGTCCGGGAAGTTCGCGGCCGCCCCGTCCATGTCCCAGGTCTGGGTGGCTTCGATCGGCTGGGGGCCGAGCGGGACGCCCTTGTGCACCCCGATCAGGTTGATCCCCAGCTCCTGGGCCTTCTCGAAGATCGGGAACGCGACCTGCGGGTCGTCCATCCGCCACGGGAAGGGCGAGCCGTAGTCGTAGCGGACGTTGTAGAACTTGAACGCCTTGGCGCCGAACTCCTTCACCTGACGCTCCATCAGGTCCAGCGCCCGCCGGCCCTCCAGCGGGTTCACCGAGCCCCAGAAGATCGTGCGTTCCGGGTCGCGCGAGGCGAGCTCGGCGCAGTCCTCCCACGGCGAGAGGCCGTCGCGGAACAGGTCGGTGAGCGGCAGCGGCATCGCCACCAGCATGTCGGTGTCCGAGTGCTCGTAGACCATCTCGTGGATGTCGGCCGGGGTCCAGTCCTTCAGGTACTCCTCGGGCGGCAGCTTCGGCTCCGTGTCCGGGGTCAGCACCTGGTGGAAGGCGTAGAGGTGGTTGACGAACATCTCGCCCGCCGGGCCGTAGGCGTTCTTGGGCGTGAAGTTGAAGGGGTGCGCCACCCCGTCGAACACGAACGCGTCACCGATCATCAGCTGGCCTCCTCGACCTTCGGGCGGTGGGCGGAGAGAAAGGCGTCCCGGTCCGGGACGCGCGCGGGGTCGGGCAGGGACCGCAGCTTGCGGCTGGCGGACTCCGAAAGCCGGTCGGTCGTCCAGGCCTCGTCCCAGACGATCTCGACCTCGGCCGAGTCGATCCCGGGCTGCGCCGTGACGGCCTGCTCGACCTCGGTGAGCACGTGTGCGGCGAACGGGCACCAGCCCGATGTCAGCAGCAGCTCGACGCGGGCGTGCCCGTCGGTGACGCGGACCGAGCGGAGCAGGCCCATGTCGACGACGGAGATGCCCTTCTCCCGGCAGCAGGGGTCGTAGACCTCGGACAGGGCTTCGGTCGCCCAGGCGGGGACCGGTGGTGGGTGGCGCTGATCCATGTCCTGATCCTCTGAGCTGCGCCACACCGCCGGAAGTGCCCCGATTTCAGATGGTGACGCCCGCGCTGAGGTGCACCTCAGCTGAGGACCAGCGCGCGGGCGACCCGGGCCGCGGCGGTGCCGAGGGTGCGGCGAACCCGCTCCGATCCGCGCTCGGCGGTGGGCGTCACGAACCCGAGGGATCCCGGGCCGGTGCCGGCGGGCAGCGGCGCGGCCAGGCAGTGCACGCCCACCGCGTACTCCTCGTCGTCGACGGCCAGGCCGTCCGGCGCGGGCAGGCGGTCACGCAGCCGGGTGCGGTCCACCACCGTCCGCGGGGTGAGGTCGTGCAGGGGGTGCCGGGCCAGGTAGTCCTCGCGCTCGGCGACCGGCAGCTGCCCGAGGATGCACTTGCCGAGTGCGGTCGCGTGCGCCGCGTCGTGGATCCCGACCCAGAGGTCTATCCGCGGTGCCCGGGCGCTGTCGACGATCTCGACGACGACGACCTCGCCGTCCACCCAGCGCGCGAGGTACACCGCGCTGCCCAGCTCGTCGCGCAGCCACTCGAGCGCGGGCCGGGCGTTCGCGACGGCGCGGGCGGCGCTTCCGTGGTCGCGCACCACGTCGAAGCGGTGGCCGATGACGTAGGAACCGTCGTCGAGACGCTGCAGGTAGCCCTCGTGCGCCAGGGTGCGCAGCAGGTGGTAGGTGGTGGCGAGCGGAAGCCCCGCGGCGCGGGCGATCTCCTTGGCGCTGGCCCGCCCGTCACGCTCGCCGACGATCTCCAGCAACCGCAGGGCACGCTGCACCGACTGGATGAGCGTCGGCCCGCCTCGCTGCCCGATCATCGCCGCCCCCTCGCGGTGTGCCCCCCGCAGCGTGGCAGATCCGCGCGCCGGCACGGAAGGCCCATACTGCGTCCATGCGCGACGAGACCTGGGTGGCCGATGTCGGCGCCGAGCACGCCCACTGGTTGGCCACCGAGAGCCGCACCGCCCGGCTCGCCCGCGAGTACCGGCCGATGGATCTCGGCGACGGCCGCATCTCCTACTCGAAGCGGGCCCTCGGCGCCGCCCGCGAGCTCGGCGAGGAGGAGGACGGGTACCTCACCGACGACGCCGAGGGGCTGCGGGTGTGGATCGGCGACGACGCGTTCGAGCTGGAGCTCGCCGAGGAGTAGCGGCGGGTCCGCGGCCGGGCCACGAGAGCGTCGGGGAACGGATCAGACGAGCGGGCGGTCCGTCGGGGCGATCGGGCGGGGCAGCACGTCCCGGCCGGTGAGGTAGCCGTCCACCCCCGCGGCGGCGGCCCGGCCCTCGGCGATCGCCCAGACGATGAGCGACTGCCCGCGACCCATGTCACCGGCGGTGAACACGCCGTCGACGCTGGTCATGAAGTTCTCGTCGCGCGCGACGTTGCCGCGCTCGTCGAGCTCCACCCCCAGGTCGCCGAGCAGCTTGCCCTTCTCGGGCCCGACGAAGCCCATCGCGAGCAGCACCAGCTCCGCGCGGAGCTCCTGCTCGGTGCCCGGCACCGGTTGGAAGCGGCCGTCGGCGTCCCGGCGGACCTCCACCAGCCGCAGCGCCGCCACCTTCCCGGTGCCGTCGTCGACGAACTCCGTGGTGTTCACCGAGAACAGCCGCTCGCCGCCCTCCTCGTGCGCCGAGGACACCCGGTAGACCGTCGGGTAGGTCGGCCACGGCATGTTCGCGGTGCGGTGCTCCGGCGGCGTCGGCATGATCTCCAGCTGGGTCACCGACGCGGCGCCCTGCCGGTGCGCGGTGCCCAGGCAGTCGGCGCCCGTGTCACCCCCGCCGATGATCACCACGTGCTTGCCCTCGGCGGTGACCGGCGGCGCGTCCAGGTCGCCCTGCTGCACGTGGTTGGCCCACGGCAGGTACTCCATCGCCTGGTAGACGCCCTCGAGCTCGCGACCCGGCACCGGGATGTCGCGCCACGCGGTGGCACCGCCCGCGAGCACCACCGCGTCGAACTCCTCACGCAGCCGCTCCGCGGTGACGTCGATGCCGACGTCGACCGACGCCCGGAACATCGTCCCCTCGTCCTGCATCTGCTTCAGGCGCCGGTCGAGGCGGTGCTTCTCCATCTTGAACTCGGGGATGCCGTAGCGCAGCAGGCCGCCGATCCGGTCGGCCCGCTCGTAGACGACCACCTCGTGCCCGACCCGGGTGAGCTGCTGCGCGGCGGCCAGCCCGGCCGGCCCGGACCCGACGACGGCGACCCTGCGGCCGGTCCTCGTGCGGGCCGGCTGCGGCGGCACCCAGCCCTCGTCCCAGGCCCGGTCGACGATCTCGACCTCGACCTGCTTGATCGTGACGGCGCTGTCGTTGATGGCCAGCACGCAGGCCGCCTCGCACGGCGCCGGGCACAGCGTGCCGGTGAACTCCGGGAAGTTGTTCGTGGCGTGCAGCCGCTCGATCGCCTCGCGCCAGTCGCGGCGGTACACCAGGTCGTTCCACTCCGGGATGAGGTTGCCGAGCGGACAGCCCTGGTGACAGAACGGGATGCCGCAGTTCATGCAGCGCCCGGCCTGCTTCTCCAGGTGGTCGCGCGGGAAGTCCTCGTAGACCTCGCGCCAGTCCATGAGGCGCAGGTCCACCGGCCGGCGGGCGGGGTTCTGCCGGGGGGTGGTGAGGAATCCCTTCGGGTCACCCATGTGCGGCCTCCATGATCGCCTCGTTCACGTCACGGCCGTCACGCTCCGCCGCCTCGCGGGCCTGCAGCACCCGCTTGTAGTCCTTGGGCATGACCTTCCCGAACCGCTCGACGGCGACCTCCCAGTCGGTGAGCAGGGCGTGGGCCACCGCGGAGCCGGTCTCGGCGTGGTGGCGCTCCACCACCTCGCGCAGGAAGTCGCGGTCGGCGGCGTCGAGCGGGTCGACGTCCACCATCTCCGGGTTGACCCGGTGCCGCGGCAGGTCGAGCACGTAGCCGATGCCGCCGGACATGCCCGCGGCGAAGTTGCGCCCGATGCGGCCGAGCACGACGACCCTGCCCCCGGTCATGTACTCGCAGCCGTGGTCGCCCACACCCTCGACGACGGCAAGCGCACCGGAGTTGCGCACGCAGAACCGCTCGCCGACGACCCCGCGGATGTACATCTCGCCCGAGGTGGCGCCGTACCCGATGACGTTGCCGGCGATCACGTTGTCCTCGGCGGGGAACGGCGCCGACGGGTGCGGCCGCAGCGTGAGCCGGCCACCGGAGAGCCCCTTGCCGAAGTAGTCGTTGCTGTCGCCGACCAGCCGCAGGGTGATGCCCTTCGGGACGAACGCGCCGAAGCTCTGGCCGGCCGAGCCGGTGAGCGTGACGTCGATCGTGTCGTCGGGCAGGCCCTCGCCGCCCCAGCGGCGGGTGAGCTCGTAGCCGAGCATCGTGCCGACCGTGCGGTTGACGTTGCGCACCGGCAGGTCGAGGCGCACCTTGTCCGCGCTGGACAGCGCGCCTTCGCACAGCTGGATCAGCGTGTTGTCCAGCGCCTTCTCCAGCCCGTGGTCCTGGTCGCGGGTGCGGTGGCGCGCGGTGCCCGGACGGACGTCCGGCACCGCGAAGATCGGCGAGAGGTCCAGGCCGCTGGTCTTCCAGTGCCGGATCGCCTCGCCGGTGTCGAGCATCTCGGCGTGCCCGATCGCGTCGGCGAGCGTGCGGAAGCCCAGCTTCGCAAGGTACTCGCGGACCTCCTCGGCGACGAAGCGCATGAAGTTGACGACGTACTCGGGCCGGCCGTCGAACTTCTTGCGCAACACCGGGTTCTGCGTGGCGACCCCGACGGGGCAGGTGTCGAGGTGGCAGACCCGCATCATGATGCAGCCCGACACCACCAGCGGCGCTGTGGCGAAACCGAACTCCTCGGCGCCGAGCAGCGCGGCGACGACGACGTCGCGGCCGGTCTTGAGCTGCCCGTCGGTCTGGACGACGATCCGGTCGCGCAGGCCGTTGACCAGCAGCGTCTGCTGGGTCTCGGCGAGACCCAGCTCCCAGGGCCCACCCGCGTGCTTGATCGAGCTCAGCGGGGAGGCCCCGGTGCCGCCGTCGTGACCCGAGATGAGCACCACGTCGGAGTACGCCTTGGCCACGCCGGCCGCGACGGTGCCGACGCCGAGCTGGCTGACCAGCTTCACGTGGATCCGAGCCCGCGGGTTGGCGTTCTTCAGGTCGTGGATGAGCTGCTTGATGTCCTCGATCGAGTAGATGTCGTGGTGCGGCGGCGGCGAGATCAGCCCGACCCCCGGTGTGGAGTACCGCGTCCTCGCGATCCACGGGTAGACCTTCGCGCCCGGCAGCTGCCCGCCCTCGCCGGGCTTCGCGCCCTGGGCCATCTTGATCTGGATGTCGTCGGAGTTGACCAGGTACTCGCTGGTCACGCCGAACCGGCCGGACGCCACCTGCTTCACCGCGCTGCGCCGGGAGTCCCCGCCCGGGTCCGGCGTGAACCGCTCGGCGTCCTCGCCGCCCTCGCCGGTGTTGGAGCGCCCGCCGAGGCGGTTCATCGCGATGGCCAGCGTCTCGTGCATCTCCTGGGAGATGGACCCGTAGGAGATCGCGCCGGTGGCGAACCGCTTGACGATCGACTCGACCGGCTCCACCTCCTCCAGCGGCACCGGCGGGCGCAGCCCCTCCTTGAACGCGAACAGCCCGCGCAGGGTGTAGAGCCGCTTGGCCTGGTCGTCGACGGAGCGGGTGTACTCCTTGAAGATCTCGTACCGGCCCGAGCGGGTGGAGTGCTGGAGCTTGAACACCGTCTGCGGGCTGAACAGGTGCAGCTCGCCCTCGTTCTCCCGCCGCCACTGGTACTCGCCGCCGGTGAGCAGCGACCGGTGCGCCGCGCGCACCCCGTCGGCGGGGAAGGCCCGCCGGTGGTGGGCGAGCACCTCCTCGGCCAGGACGTCGAACCCGACCCCGCCGAGGCGCGAGCTGGTGCCCGTGAAGCAGGAGTCGATCACTTCCGCGCCGAGCCCGACGGCTTCGAAGATCTGGGCGCCGGTGTAGGACGCCACCGTCGAGACGCCCATCTTGGACATCGTCTTGCGCACGCCCTTGCCCAGCGCCTTGACCAGGTTCTTGGCGGCGGTGGCGGGGTCCACCCCGGGGATGTCGCCGCGCTCGGCGAGGTCCTCGACGGTGGCCATCGCCAGGTACGGGTTCACCGCGGCGGCGCCGTACCCGATGAGCAGCGCGATGTGGTGCACCTCGCGGGCGTCGCCCGCCTCGGCGACGATCCCGACCCGGGTGCGGGTGCGCTCGCGGACGAGGTGCTGGTGCACCGCGCCGGTGAGCAGCAGCGACGGGATCGGCGCGTGCTCGGCGTCGACGCCGCGGTTGGACAGCACGATGATGCGCGCGCCGTCGGCGATCGCCCGCGAGACCTCGGCCGTGATCTCCTCGAGCCGGCGTACGAGCCCGGCGCCGCCCTCCGCGGCGCGGAACAGGCCGACGGCGGTGTAGGAGGCGAACCCGGGGAACTCGCCGTCGTCGTTGATGTGCACGATCTTGTCGAGCTCGTCGTTGCCCAGCACCGGGAACGGCAGCACGATCGTGCGGCAGTGCGCCGGGGTGGCGTCGAGCAGGTTCTGCTCCGGCCCGAGCTGGCTCTGCAGCGAGGTGACCAGCTCCTCGCGGATCGCGTCCAGCGGCGGGTTGGTGACCTGCGCGAACAGCTGGGTGAAGTAGTCGAACAGCTGCCGCGGCCGGGTGGACAGCGGCGCCAGCGGGGCGTCGTTGCCCATCGACCCGATCGGCTCGGCGCCGGTGCTGGCCATCGGCTTGAGCAGGAGGGCGAGCTCCTCCTCGGTGTAACCGTAGGTCTGCTGGCGGTGCGTCAGCGTCGCGTGCGGGGTGGTCTTCCGCGCGCGCGGCGGGAGCTCCTCCAGCCGGATGAGCCCCGCGTGCACCCAGTCGGCGTACGGGTGCTCCGCGGCGAGCGCGCCCTTGATCTCGGCGTCGTCGACGATGCGGCCGGCCGCGGTGTCCACCAGGAACATCCGGCCCGGCTCGAGGCGGCCCTTGCGCACCACGGCCGACGGCTCGACGTCCAGCACGCCGACCTCGCTGGCCAGGGTGACCAGCCCGTCCTCGGTGACCCAGTAGCGGGCGGGACGCAGGCCGTTGCGGTCGAGCACCGCGCCGATCAGCGTGCCGTCGGTGAAGGCGACCAGCGCGGGCCCGTCCCACGGCTCCATCAGCGTGGAGTGGAACTCGTAGAAGGCCCGGCGCTCCGGGTCCATCTCGTCGTGGTTCTCCCACGCCTCCGGGATCATCATCAGCACCGCGTGCGGCAGGCTGCGCCCGCCCAGGTGCAGGAGCTCGAGGACCTCGTCGAAGGTGGCCGAGTCGCTCGCGTCGGGCGTGACGATCGGCGTGAGCCGGGCGAGGTCGCCGGGCAGCAGGTCCGAGGCGAGCAGCGACTCCCGCGCGGCCATCCAGTTCCGGTTCCCCCGCAGGGTGTTGATCTCCCCGTTGTGCGCGACGTACCGGTACGGGTGCGCCAGCGGCCAGGCCGGGAACGTGTTGGTGGAGAACCGGGAGTGGACGACGGCGAGCGCGCTGGTGACCCGCTCGTCGGCGAGGTCGGGATAGAACCTCTCGACCTGGGGCTCGGTGAGCATCCCCTTGTAGACGACGGTGCGCGGGGACAGGCTCGCGAAGTACGTGCCGGTGCAATGCTCCACCCGCTTGCGCAGGCAGAAGGTGCGGCGCTCCAGGGCGATGCCCGTGGGCGCGGCGGCACCGTCCTCGGCCCCGGCCACGAACAGCTGGCGGAACGCGGGCATCGCGGCCAGTGCGGTGGGACCGAGATCGGCCCGCTCCGGGTCGGTCGGCAGGTCGCGCCAGCCGAGCACCCGCAGGTCCTCCTCGGCGGCGAGCCGCTCGATGTCGGCGACGGCGGCCGCCGCGGCGTCGGTGTCCGGAGGGAGGAACGCGATGCCGGCCGCGTAGGCGCCCTCGGCGGGCAGCGGGAAGTCGACGACGGCCCGGAAGAAGGCGTCCGGGATCTGGATGAGGATGCCCGCACCGTCACCGGTGTTGACCTCGCTGCCGCGCGCACCGCGGTGCTCGAGCCGGAGCAGGGCCGTGATGGCCCGGCGCACGATGGAGTGATCGCGACGGCCGCTCAGGTCGGCCACCATCGCGACGCCGCAGGCGTCGTGCTCCTGGTCGTGGGAGTAGAGCCCGCCCACCTCACTGCTCGCCACACAACCATCGGTGACAGCCAACAGTTCCTCCTGTCGTCTCGGTGCACCCCGACACTGGCATCGGGACGACGTGATGGTCCCGGAGAGACTATCCGACGGACCTGACGAGACGCTTGCGATCATCCGTCCGGGGTAGCCGTGCGCCGTCCGGCCGGCACGGTCCGTCACCGCGCATCTCGAGCACGTCGGCCGGCGCCCTCGTGGGGCGCAGGCCGTGGGTCCGGGGTTTCCGGAGCGCACGCAGCTCCGGGTGCGCGTCCGTGACCTACAGCGTCGCACGCGGCACCGGCGATCCGCCAGTGAGCACCGTCGCACCTCCATACTGGTCGGCGTGGACGCGCGCGCGGTGTTGGCCGACGTCGCGGCGCTCGGGCCCTTCTTCGCGGTCGGCACGGATCCGGCCGAACGGGTGGACCCGACGTGGCGGCCGGTGACGGACCTGCACGCCGACCCCGAGCCGCTGCGCGCCCGCATCGCGCACGTGCGCCGGGCGCTCGGCGGCGACGACCGGGTCGCCGCCTCCATCGCGTTCCAGGGCCTCGCCGCCCGGCTGGTGGCCCCGCCGCTCGCCGCGGTGGCCGTGCACGGGGTGCTGCCCGACCTCGGCCCGGCCCGCCTGCACTGGCGTCCGACGGCCACCGGGCCGTGGCCGCTGTGGTGCGCCGACCCGGAGGCCGTCGGGGTCGGCGAGGACGCCGGCGCGCTCGCGGCGGCGGTGGAGGCGCTGGTCGGACCGCTGGTCGGCGCGGTGCGTGCGCAGGTGGCCGTCTCCGAGCGGGTGCTGCGGGGCAACGTCGCCTCGGCGGTCGCCGGCGGGAAGCGGCTGATCGGCCAGCAGCGGCCGGCCGCGGCCCAGGAGGCCGCCCGGGTGGCGGCGGCCCTGCTCGACGGGCCGCTGGCCGGCAGCGGCGACCGGCTGTCACCGGTCGAGCCGGACGTGGCGTGGTCGTTCCGGCGCCGCTCCTGCTGCCTGTACTACCGCGTCCGCGACGGTGGCCTGTGCGGGGACTGCGTCCTGCTCGCCCGGCCTAGTCCAGCGACACGTCGGCGACGGTGACGCTGACCAGCACCTCGAGGCCGGTGTACCCGGCCACGTCCGCCGCCACGGTCCGCTGCACCGCCTGGGCGAGGTCGCGGCAGTTGTGCCCGAGCCGGGTCACCACGGTCACCGACACCTCGGCGGTGTCGCCGTGCACGGCCGCGCTCACCCCCTCGGCGGGCAGCGCGCCGGTGTCCTGGCGCAGGACCGAGCCCGCGAGCCCGAGCAGCGTCTGCGCGAGGTCGGCGCGCAGGGCGAGCACCCCCGGCACGCCGCGCGCGCTGCGGGCGGCCACCCGCGCGACGACCGCGTCGCCCACGTGCACCCGGACCTCGGTCACGCCGGCTCCTCCCCGTCGAACACGTCCACGACCACGATGTCGACCCGCCGGATCGGCGCGCCGAGGGCCTGCTCGCCGGCCGCGACGACCATCTGCCGGACCCGGGCCGTGACCGAGGCGAGGTCGACGCCGAACCGCGCCACCACCGTGATGGTGACGTCGGCCGGCGCCGGATCGGCGCTGTCGGAGTCGTCCTGCTCGATCCGGCAGCTGCGGGCCCGCATGCCGTCCATCCGGTCGACCACGTGGCGCAGCACCGCCGCCGCGGCCGGGCGCGCCAGCCCGGCGGGCCCGTGCGGGGAGGCCAGCGTGAGGACGTGGTGCGGGCGCAGCTCGGCCAGCACGGCGTCGAGCACCCGGTCGAGCACGGACGGCGGCGGCTCGATCGGCTCGTCCGCCATCCGGTGGACCAGCGCGTCGAGCCGGCGGGCGTCGGCGATCGTCGCCGTGCAGTGCGGGCAGGTCCGCTCGTGCTCGTCGGGCGCGCCGGCGTGGTCCCACGCGGCGGCGGCGTCGCGCCCGCAGGCCAGCCGCTCCACCGCGTCGTCGGCGTGCCCGTTCGCACCGCTCACGGCCGCGTCACCTCCACGCCTGCATCGTCGCGGCGAGCCGTGTGCGGGCCCGGTGGATCCGCCCGCGTACCGCGTCCTCGCCGGCGCCGGTGATCTCGGCGATCTCGGTGTAGCCCAGCCCCTCGAGCTCGCGCAGCACCCAGCAGATGCGCAGGTCGTCGTTCAGCTCGCGCAGTGCCCGGCCGAGCGCGGCCAGCCCGGCGTCGACCTCCGCGGCGCGCTGGGGGTCGTCGGGGGCGGGGATCCGGTCCTCGACCTCCGCAACCGGGAGGGGGCGCCGCCGCCGCAGCATGCCGAGGCACCGGTTCGTCACCACGCGGTACATCCAGGTGGAGAACGCGGAGTCGCCGCGGAACCGGTCGATCCGCCGCCATGCGTCGATCAGCCCCTCCTGCAGCGCGTCCTCGGCATCGCCCGCGTCACCGAGGACCCGCACGGCCACCCGGTACAGCGCGGGCTGGTGGCGGCGGGCGAGCGTCTCGAAGGCGCGGACGTCGCCCTCCTGGGCCCGGACGACGAGCGTCTGCTCGTCGTCCGGGCC
>DATLGI010000033.1:0-46181 GCA_035540535.1 Pseudonocardia sp. | reverse complement strand
GGGTCGAGGTGTTCGGCGCCTTCTCCGGCGCGGAGCAGACGGCCTTCGAGGCCTCCCTCGCGCCCTTCGAGCAGCAGAGCGGCATCGACGTCGAGTACGTCGGCTCCACCAACTTCACCGAGCTGATCCGCAGCCGGGTGCAGGGCGACAACGCCCCCGACATCGCGATCTTCCCCCAGCCCGGCCTGCTCCTCGACGTCTCGACCCTGGGTGGGATGGCGCCGCTCAACGACGTGCTGGACGTCGGCGCCCTGCAGGAGACCCTGGTGCCGGGCCTGCTCGAGGCCACCGAGGGCGAGGACGGCAACTTCTACGGCGTGCCGATGCGGATGGCCGTCAAGAGCGTCGTCTGGACGCCGAGCCCGCAGTTCGGCGAGGCCGGCTACACCGCCCCGACCACCCACGAGCAGCTGCTCGGGCTCACCCAGCAGATCGCCGGCAGCGGCACGCCGCCGTGGTGCTTCGGGATGGAATCCGGCCAGGCCACGGGCTGGGTGGCCACCGACTGGCTCGAGGAGTACGTGCTGCGCATCGGCGGCCCCGAGTTCTACGACCAGTGGGCCCGGCACGAGGTGCCGTTCAACCACCCCACGGTCATCGAGGCCGGCCGGGTCGTCGAGCAGCTCCTGCTCACCGACCAGAACGTGCTCGGCGGGCGCGCGAGCATCGTCAGCACGCCGTTCGGCACCGCCGGCAACCCGATGTTCAACACCCCGCCCGAGTGCTACATGATGCGCCAGGGCAACTTCATCACCTCGGGCGACTTCTTCCCGACCGAGGTCACCGCGAACCTCGACACCCGCACCGACATCTTCCAGCTGCCCCGACCGATCCGAACGGCCCGGCCGGCGAGCGTCCGGTGCTCCTCGGTGGCGACCTCGCGTCGACCTTCAACGCCGAGGACCCCGAGGTCGTGCAGGTCCTCGAGTTCATGGCGTCGGACCAGTTCGGGGCCGAGTGGGCGCAGGCCGGTGGCTGGATCTCGCCGCACGCCACCTTCGACGCGAGCAACTACCCGGACGAGACCACCCGCACCATCGCCGGGTTCGCCACCGCCGCCACGTCGACCGCCTTCGACGGTGCCGACCTCATGCCGGGTGCCGTGGGCTCGGGCAGCTTCTGGCGCGGCATGACCGCCTGGGTGAGCGGCCAGCAGGACCTGGAGACCGCTCTGCAACAGATCGAGGACAGCTGGCCCGCCAGCTGACCCGGACACCCACCGCCGGTCGGGGTGCGCGGGGCCCGGTGCCCGCGCACCCCACCACGGGGTCAGGAGCCACCTGATGACGATCAAAATCCTCAACGCGATCATCGCCATCGTCGGCGGCGTGGCCGGCGCGATGATCTTCTACTGGCTGCTGAACATGCTCGTGCAACGGCTTCCGAGCCGCTGGGAGCACCGCATCAAGCCGTTCGTGTTCGTCGGCCCGGCCCTGCTCGTGATCGGGCTGTTCCTCATCTACCCGGCGGCGCGCACGGTGCTGCTGAGCTTCGCGAACGCCCGCTCCACGGAGTTCGTCGGGTTCGCCAACTACGTGGACCTGCTCGGCTCGGCCCAGTTCCGCCTCGTGCTGGTGAACACACTGCTGTGGATCGTCGTCGTCCCGACGTTCGTCGTCCTGTTCGGCCTGATGGTCGCGGTCCTCACCGACCGGCTCGGCACCCGCGGCGAGAAGACGGTCAAGTCGCTGATCTTCCTGCCGATGGCGATCAGCATGGTCGGCGCCTCCACCATCTGGGGCTTCATCTACACCAGCCGCCCGGCGGGGCAGGCCCAGATCGGCGTGCTCAACGCCGTCGTCGTCCGGTTCGGCGGCGACCCGGTGCCCTGGCTGCAGATCAGCACCGCGAAGCTGAACAGCTTTCTGTTGATGGTGATCCTGATCTGGATCCAGACCGGCTTCGCGATGGTGCTGCTCTCCTCGGCGATCAAGGCCGTTCCGGAGGAGACCCTGGAGGCCGCCCGGATCGACGGGGCCTCCGAGGCGCAGACGTTCTTCCGGGTGGTCGTGCCGCAGATCTGGCCGACCGTGATCACGGTGTTCATCACGGTGCTGATCACCGTCATGAAGATCTTCGACATCGTCTACGTGACGACGAACGGCAACTTCGACACCGGCGTCGTCGCCCAGTTCTTCTTCACCGAGCTGTTCACCAACGGCAACAACGGCCGCGCCGCGGCGATAGTGGTGATCCTGATGATCGCGATCATCCCGGTGATGGTCTACCAGGTCCGGCACTTCCGGAAGCAGGAGGCCTGACGATGACCACGTCCTCGACCCCGGTCCCGGCCGCCGCACCGGCGGCGGTGACCGCCCGGGAGAGCAGGGATCGCCGCGCCACCACCGCCCGGGCCCCGCACGCCGTACCGGCGCCAGGGTCAGGCCAACCTGCTCGTCAAGATCGTGCTGGCGGTGCTCTGCCTGCTGTGGGTCTTCCCGACCGTCGGCCTGCTCGTGTCCTCGTTCCGCTCGCAGGACGCGATCAACTCGTCGGGGTGGTGGACCGTGTTCGCCAGCCCGTTGGACTTCAGCCAGTGGACGCTGGAGAACTACGGCGAGGTGCTGTTCGGTCGGGGCATGGCCAACGCCTTCGTCAACAGTTTCGTGGTGGCGGTCCCGGCGACGGTCATCCCCATCCTGATCGCGACGTTCGCCGCCTACGCGTTCACCTTCATGCGGTTCCCGGGCCGGGACACACTGTTCATCCTGGTCGTGGCGCTGCTCGTGGTGCCGATCCAGGTGGCGCTGGTGCCACTGCTGCAGTTCTACGGCGATGTCGGGCTCAACGGCTCGTTCGCCGCGGTGTGGCTCGCGCACGCCGGGTTCGGCATGCCGTTGGCGATCTTCATCCTGCGCACCTACATGCAGACGCTGCCGAAGTCGATCATCGAGTCTGCCGCGGTGGACGGCGCCAGCCACTTCACCACGTTCTGGCGGCTGATCGTGCCGATGTCGGTGCCGGCGCTGGCGGCGTTCGCGATCTTCCAGTTCCTCTGGGTGTGGAACGACCTGCTCGTCGCGCTGCTGTTCATCGGTGCGGGGGCGAACGAGGTCGTCACGGTCAACCTGGCCGGCCTCGTCGGGTCGCAGGGTCAGGGCTGGCACCTGCTCACGGCGGCCGGCTTCATCTCCATGATCGTCCCGCTGCTGGTGTTCATCTCGCTGCAGCGCTACTTCGTCCGCGGGCTCACCGCCGGCGCCGTCAAGGGCTGACACCCCCGGGAGGGAACGGCACATGGCCACCATCCAGTTCGACCACGCGACCCGGCACTACCCCGGAGCGCCGAGGCCCTCGGTCGACGAGCTGAACCTGGACATCACCGACGGCGAGTTCCTGGTGCTCGTCGGGCCGTCGGGTTGCGGGAAGTCGACGTCGCTGCGGATGCTCGCGGGCCTGGAGGAGGTCGACGGCGGAACGATCCGGATCGGCGAGAAGGACGTCACGCACCTGCCGCCGAAGGAACGCGACATCGCCATGGTGTTCCAGAACTACGCGCTGTACCCGCACATGAGCGTGGCGGACAACATGGGATTCGCGCTGAAGATCGCCGGGATGAACAAGGCGGACATCCGCAGGCGGGTGGAGGACGCGGCGAAGATCCTCGACCTCACCGAGTACCTCGACCCCAAGCCCAAGGCGCTGTCCGGCGGCCAGCGCCAGCGCGTCGCGATGGGCCGGGCGATCGTGCGCAACCCGCGGGCGTTCCTGATGGACGAGCCGCTGTCCAACCTCGACGCCAAGCTCCGCGTGCAGACCCGCACCCAGATCGCGGCGCTGCAGCGGCGCCTTGGCGTGACCACCGTCTACGTCACCCACGACCAGGTGGAGGCGATGACGATGGGCGACCGGGTGGCGGTGCTCAAGGCCGGGCTGCTCCAGCAGGTCGACAGCCCGCGCAACCTCTACGACCAGCCGGCCAACGTGTTCGTCGCCGGGTTCATCGGCTCGCCCGCGATGAACATCATCGAGGCGCGGCTCACCGAGGACGGCGCCGTCGTCGGGGGCCATCCGGTGCCGATCGAGCGGGGGGCGCGCGGCGCGCTGGGCGAGGAGGGCGCCGCGACCGCGACGGTCGGCTTCCGCCCGGAGTCGGTGGAGCTGGTCGGCGAGGGCGAGGGCATCCCGATGGAGGTCGTGGTGGTGGAGGAGCTCGGCTCCGACGCCTTCGCCTACGGCAACCTGCACGTCGACGGCGCGGCGCAGACCGCGGACAGCATGGTCATCGCCCGCGTCGACGCCCGGCGGCCGCCGGCCAAGGGTGACCTCGTGCACCTGCGGATCCGCGCCGGCGAGGAGCACGTGTTCTCCCCGACGACGGGCGAGCGCCTGCATTGACGTGCACGAGGTCGTCGCCGTCCCGGTCGACGCCGGCCGGGCGCGGGTGTACGAGCACGGCTGGCAGTCCTGGAGCCCGACCGCGGCCCACCGGCTCGCCGACCGGCCCCCGCGCCCGGTCGACGAGGTGCGGCGGGTGATGAACTACCGCCCGGACACCCGCGCGCCGGCCGACGCGTTCTGGGGCGAGGGTCTGCTCGCCGTCGACCCGGGCACCGGCGAGGGCGTGCACGTGGTCGGCGCGCCATCGCCGGCCGGCCCGATCCCGTCGATCCGCGCCGACGTGCGCGGTGGTCAGGTCGTCGTGCGCGCCGACGGACCGGTGGAGCACGCGGTCCTGCCCGGCGGCCTCGACGCGGCCCTCGGCGGATGGGGCGAGGCGTTCGCGGCCCGGGCCGGTGTCGGGCCGCTGCGCCCCGCCCCGACGCTGTGGTGCTCCTGGTACCACTACTACACCCGGGTCACCGAGGCCGACGTCGAGGAGAACCTGCTGGCCCTGGCCGAGCTCGACCTCGACCTCGACGTCGTCCAGATCGACGACGGCTACCAGGCCGAGATCGGTGACTGGCTCCTCCCGTCGCACCGCTTCGCCTCGCTGCCCGACCTCGTCGCCCGCATCCGCGACCGCGGCCGCCGCGCCGGGATCTGGACGGCGCCGTTCCTCGTCGGCGCCCGCTCCGAGCTGGCCGGGCGGCACCCGGAGTGGACCTGCGGGGAGGCCGGGCACGGCTGGGACCAGCCGCTGGCCGCGCTGGACGTCACCCGTCCCGGGGTCGAGGCCTACCTCCGCGAGGTGTTCGGCACCTTCCGGTCCTGGGGCGTCGACTTCTTCAAGGTCGACTTCGTGTACGCCGGGGCGCTGCCGGGCCTCGACGCCTACCGGCACGGCCTGCGCGTCATCCGGGAGGTGATCGGCCCGGAGTCGTTCCTGCTGGGCTGCGGGGCGCCGATCCTGGCGAGCGTCGGGCTGGTCGACGCCATGCGGGTCGGGCCGGACATCTCCCACCACTGGGAGCCGGAGACCGGCGACATGTCCCAGCCGGGCCAGCGCACCGCCGCGTCGAACGTCCGGTGGCGCGCCTGGCAGCACGGCCGGTTCTGGGTCAACGACCCCGACTGCCTGGTCGTCGCACCGCAGGTGGAGCGGCGCGCGGAGTGGGCCGCGACGGTCGAGCGGTACGGCGGGCTGCGGGCCAGCGGTGACCGGCTGCGCGGGCTCGACGCGTGGGGGCTCGCGACCACCCGCCGCCTCGTCGGCCCGGTGCCGGCGACGCCGTTCGGGGCCTAGCGATGCGGTTCGTGTTCAACCCGCCCGCCGAGGCCGCCGCCGGCCTGCTGACCCTGCCGTGGGACCGGCCGCTGGCCGACTGGACCGACGACCGGCTCGTCGAGATCCCGCAACGCGGCATCTCGCGCCACGTCGTGCGGTTCGTCTCCGAGGGCGGGGCCGTCTACGCGGTCAAGGAGCTCGACGAGCGGCTGGCGCGACGCGAGTACCAGCTGCTGCGCCGGCTCGGTCAGCTCGGCGTCCCCGCGGTGGACGTCCTCGGCGTCGTCGTCGACCGGGCAGCCGACCTCGACGCGGTGCTGGTCACCTGCTTCCTGGACTACTCGACGTCCTACCGCGCGCTGTTCGCCAACCCGCGCGGCGGGCACCTCACCGACCGCCTGCTCGACGCCCAGGTGGAGCTGCTGGTGCGGCTGCACCTGGCCGGGTTCATGTGGGGTGACTGCTCGCTGTCGAACACGCTGTTCCGGATGGACGCGGGGGCGCTGGCCGCGTACCTCGTCGACGCCGAGACCGCCGAGCTGCACGAGACGCTGTCCCGCGGGCAGCGCGACTACGACGTCGGCATGGCCCGCGAACGTGTCGGCGGGGAGCTGCTGGACCTGCAGGCCGGCGGGTTCCTGCCGGAGGAGCTCGATCCCGTCGAGATCGCCCGGGAGCTGGGGCGTCGCTACGACGCGTTGTGGGGCGAGCTCACCAGCGAGGAGGTGCTCGCCCCGGAGGAGCAGCGGTGGCGGATCGCCGAGCGGGTGCGCCGGCTCAACGAGCTGGGCTTCGACGTCGACGAGGTGGAGCTGGTGAGCGTGCCCGGCGGCTCGCGGTTGAGGCTCACGACGCGCGTCGCGGAACCCGGGCACCACCGCCGGCTGCTGTTCGCCCGCACCGGGTTGGACGTGCAGGAGAACCAGGCCCGGCGGCTGCTCGCCGACATCGCGAGCTTCCGCGGCTGGTTGGAGCAGACGGCCGGGCGGCCGGTGCCCGAGGCCGTCGCGGCGAACCGCTGGCTCGTCGAGGTCTACCAGCCCGTCGTCGACGCCATCCCGTCCGGGCTGCGCTCGCGGCTGGAGCCGGCGGAGGTCTTCCACGAGGTGCTGGAGCACCGGTGGTTCCTGTCCGAGTCGTCCGGGCGCGACGTCGGGACGACGGCGGCCGCCGAGGACTACCTCGCCTCGGTGCTGCCGGCCGTGCCGGACGACCTGGTCACCCCGGCCCGTCCCGACCTGCCGTGACCCGTCCGCTGTTCCACCTCACCCCGCCGTCCGGGGACGGACGGCCCGCTCGGGCTCACCTGGCACGGCGGGCGCCACCGGTAACGGGCATGACCCACCGAACGACGGACCGGGAGACGCCGGCCGGGCGAACGCCCGCCGGTACGCCGACGGAAGGACGACGGCGGTGGACGTGGGGCTCGCGAACGCGCTGCGTGAGCTCGGCGAGCTGCACGCCGCCGGCGCGCTGAACGACCACGAGTTCGCGCAGGCCAGGGCGCGCCTGCTCGCCGGACGCGCCCCACCGCCGGGCTACGGCGCGCCGAGCCACCATCCCGACACCGGCGGGCACCCCGACCCCGCCCCGCCGCCGTGGGCCGGACCGTCGCCGATCCACGGGGTACCGCCGACATACGTCCCGGACTCCCCGGCCGTCCACGACCCGGCCCGGGCCCGCTACGGACACGCCGACCCGGCCGGCGCCCACCTCCCGTACGGGCAGGGACCCCCGCCCGACACGCACCGGGGCCCGGCGCCGCACGTGCCACCTCCGTGGCCCGCCCCGCCCGGGCCTCGGGCTCCGGCCGGCGGTGCGTCCGCCGGGCGGCTCGGGTCCGCCCTCGCCGGCGTCGCCGCGCTCGCCGTGCTCGTCGCGTTCCTCGCGTTGCCCCTGGCCACGCCGTTCCCGGGGCAGGCGGTCACCGGTCTCGACGTCGCGCTGCAGGCCGCGGAGGAACCGGCACTCGCGCTGGTGTGGCTGGTCCCGGCCGCTGCGGTGGCCACCGCGGTGCTCGGCCTCCTGCGAGTGCTGACCGCCGACGGCGATCCGCGGGCGCGCGGGCGCTCGCTCGCCGTCGCCGGCGCGTCCGCGCTGGTCCTGGTCCTGTACCTCACCGCCCTGGTCCTCGTGGAGCACAACGCAGGCGGGGAAGCCGTCGCGGTGGCCGGGGCGGGCTTCTGGACGGCAGCCGCAGCCGCGGCACTCGGCGTCGTCGGCGGCGCCGCCGGCGCGGGCCGACCGGCACGGTCCGGCGGTGCCGGGGCGGGCCTGGTCGCGGCGCTGGGCGCCGTAGCGGCGGTGCTGGTGGTGCTGCTGCCCCTCGGCGACGCCGCGATCCCCGCGCCCGGCCCCGCCGCAGCGCCCGCGCCTGGACCGGCCGAGGCGGCCCCGCCGCCGGCCACACCGACCCCGCAGGAGTTCCTCGACCGGACCGTCGCCGGGCACCGGGCCGCCGCGGCGCAGCTGGTCGGCTACTGGGTGCCGCAGCTGTCGTCCAAGCGGTTGGGCCTGGAGGCCGACGGGATCGTCTACGGCTACGAGGACATCGAGCGCCACTACCGCTCGCTCCTGGCGCGCTATCCGGAGGCGCTGCTGATCCGCTCCGACGAGTTCACCAGCTACCGCGAGGGTGGCTTCTACGTCGTCGTCGTGCCGCGGGCGACCAGCACACCGGAGGACGCGCTCGCCTGGTGCGCGGGCGAGGGCATCGGCCGCGACGACTGCGTCGCGAAGCTGCTGATGACCACCGGCGGGCCGGAAGGGACGACCCGGTACCAGGAGTAGCGAGCCGGAGCGCCTCGCCGTCGCGGAAGCCGTGGCTCGTCACCGCGGTGTCACCGGCGTCAGTGCCCGGCGTACCGGGACCCGCGGACCAGCTCCACCACGGCACCGACGACGACGGTGAGCATCGCCAGGATCCCGAACCAGTAGCCGACGCCGACGAAGGTCGACACCCCCGGGTCCGACGTGGCGAAGGATCCCAGCTCCTCGATCCGGGCGGCGGCCACCAGGTAACCGACGAGGTAGACGAGCAGCGCGAGCCCGGCCAGCACGAGGATCGCGACCGAGCCCGCCCGCCTGCTCTGCGGCGTCAACGGCCGCCCGAACACCTGCCACGCACCGATCACGACCGCGGCGAGCCCGCCGATGGGAACGAACCAGAACAGGCTCAGGGCGCCGGTTCCGTCGGCCACCAGCCCGGCGACGGACGCCACCGCGGGGCCGGTCGCCGACCGACCGGTGAACGGCTCGGTGATCATCGGCATCATCAGGAAGGTCAACACCGCGACGACGCCCGCGACGATGCACGTCACCGCGCCCGCCCGCCCCGCGAGCCGGTCGACGAGCGACGGCGGGCCGGGCGGGCCCCACGGTCCGGGTGGGAACCGGACCGGCGGCATCGGTCCGGGCGCGCCGCCGGGGAATCGGCCCGTGCCCGGTCCGGGAGGCGGGCCCTGGTCCGCGGGCCCGAACCGCGGCGGCACCGGGCCGGTGCCGGGCGCCGGCGCCGCCGTGTCCGCGCCGGTAACCGGCCCGTGCCCGCCTCCCCCGTCCAGCACCGCCGCCTTCGCCGCGGCGAACTCCTCGTTCGACAGCGATCCCGCCGCGCGCAGCTCCGCCAGGTCCTTCAGCCGGCGGACGAGCTCGGATTCCTGCACGTCGCGTCTCCCTGCCCTCGGCGCCCGGCCAACCTATCCGATCCCGAACCGTCCGCACCGCGTCGCCACGGGCCGGCCGTCCGGGCGACGACGATCAGCACGAGCGGGTAGAGCAGGTACCCCGCCCGGCTCGACGGCGCGAGCAGGATCGCCGCGAGCAGGCACAGCGCCGACCACTCCAGGACCGCCCGCACCTCGCGCGGGGGGCGGCGGGCGATCCCGACCAGCAGGGCGGCGGCGACCACAGCCAGCAGCGCCACGCCGCCGGCCCGGCCCAGGACCCCCGACTCGGCGAGCAGCACGCCCGGGAACGGCGTGGTGGCGAGCAGCCGGGCGGACTCGAGCCCGGCCGGGTGCAGGAGCACGTTGCGCACCAGCGCCTCGGCGTCGACGAGCAGGAACGGCAGCACCGTCAGGGCCGCCGTCCCGGCCGCCGCGCCCGCGAACGCCAGCGCGGTGCGGGGTCGCCGCAGCGTCAGGAACATCGCTACCGCGAGCACGACGGGCACCACCGCGGTGACCTTCATGGCGACCGTCAGGCCCAGCACGATCCCCGCGAGGACCGGCCGCGCGGGTGGCCCACCCTGGCGCCCCGCCGGGGCCAGGAGCACCAGCCCGAGCACCGTCCCGGCGACGACCGGCAGGTCGTGCCCGCCGGAGCACAGCGGCAGTGCCGTCAGCGGGCCGAGCGCGGCCAGCTGCACCGCCCGCGGCGTCACCGAGCCCTGCCCGGCCAGCACCGCGGCGGCCACGACCGCGGCCGTCGCCACCGCGGCGAACACGACGCGGGGATCGGTGTACGGCGCGGGGCCGAGCACCGCCCGGGGCAGGCCGAACAGGATCATCGCCGGCAGGTAGGGCGTGTAGTCGTAGGCGTCGAGCGCGCCGCCGGCGTCGTCGAGGTAGGGAAACTCGCCCGCGACCAGACGGGCGGCGGCGCGGGCGACCGCCACCACCTCGGGGTGCACCGCGCCTGCCTGCCCGGCGGCCCAGCTGCCCACCAGCGCGCCGGTGGGCAGCAGCAGCGCCCCGGCCGCCGTCATCGCCTGGATGCCGGCCCTGGCCCGGCCGGGCGCGCGGGAGCGCTGCGCGACGAGCAGGCTCAGCGCCGTTGCGAGGAGGTAGGTCGGCGCGGCGAAGCCGGCCCACGTGCGGTAGGTGAAGAACGTCGTCCCGCCGAGCAGCAGGATCGCTGCGAAGGCCGCGTAGGCGAGGTAGACCAGGGCGTCGACGCGCAGGTCGCGGCTCGCCGGCGCGACGACGCGCTCGGCCTGCGGCGCGCCACCTCCCGCCGTCGCCACCGGCGGCTCAGGCGCCCTCGAGCAGGTCGAGCACGCGCTCCGGCGGCCGCGCCACCACGGCGCGCTCACCGCTCAGCACGATCGGGCGCTCGATCAGCACCGGGTGCGCGGCCAGCGCGTCGAGCAGGCCGTCGCGGTCGGCGTCGGCCAGCCCCAGTTCCCGGTACAGCCCCTCGCCGGTCCGGGTGATCGCCCGGGGGTCGTCGGTGCCGAGCCGGCGCAGCACGTCCTCGAGCTCGGCGCGCGCCGGTGCCTCGTCGAGGTACCGGACGACGCCCGGCGAGATCCCCCGCTCGGCCAGCAGTTCGAGCGCGCCGCGGCTCTTCGAGCAGCGCGGGTTGTGCCAGATGGTCACGTCGTCGGCCACGCCGAGAGCGTAGACACGGCCGGCCCCGCTTCTGGTGCGGGGACGGGGGGCGGGTCGCGGGTAGGCCTCGCGCACCACGTCGCCGACGGGCAGCGGCGCGCAGCCCCCGTGCCCGCTGTGGTGGCCGGGCTACAGCCCCGCGGCCACCGTCTCCGCGATCTCGTAGGTGTTCAGCGCCGCACCCTTGCGCAGGTTGTCGCCACAGACGAACAGCTCGAGCGTGTTCGGGAAGTCCAGCGCCTGGCGGATCCGCCCGACCCAGGTCGGGTCCCCGCCCACCGCCGCGGCGGGGGTGGGCCACTCGCCGGCCGCGGGGTCGTCGCTCAGTACGATGCTCGGCTGCGCGGCGAGCACCTTGCGGGCCGCCTCCACCGACACCTCGCGGGCGAAGCTCGCGTGCACGGCGAGCGCGTGGGTGGTCACCACCGGCACCCGCACGCAGGTGGCGGACACCTTCAGGTCCGGGATTCCGAGGATCTTGCGCGACTCGTTGCGGACCTTCAGCTCCTCCGACGCCCAGCCGTCCTCCTTGAGCGAGCCCGCCCACGGGATGACGTTGAGCGCGAGCGGGGCCGGGAACGGGGAATCCGCCGGGAGCCCGGCGCCGGCCAGGGCGTCCGCGACGTCACCGCCGCGCACCCCGACCTCCTTGCCCGCGACGGCGGCGAGCTCGGCGTAGAGCCGGTCAACGCCGGCCTGCCCCGCCCCGGACGCCGCCTGGTACGAGGCCACGACCAGCGCCGACAGCTCGAACTCCCGGTGCAGCGCGCCCATCGCCGCCATCATCGACAGCGTGGTGCAGTTGGGGTTGGAGATGATCCCCTTCGGCCGGTCGGCCACCTTCTCCCCGTTCACCTCGGGCACCACGAGGGGCACGTCGGGGTCCATCCGGAACGCGCCGGAGTTGTCCACGGCCACCGCGCCGCGCGCCGCCGCGATCGGCGCCCACTGCGCGCTCACCTCGTCCGGCACGTCGAACAGGGCAACGTCGACGCCGTCGAAGACCTCGGGCGCGAGCTCGCGGACCGTGACGTCCTCGCCCCGGACCCGCAACACCCTGCCCGCCGAGCGCGCCGAGGCGACGAGACGGATCTCCCCCCACGGCACGGTCGCGCGCGCGTCGATGATCTCGATCATGGTGGAGCCGACCGCCCCGGTTGCCCCGACGATCGCCACCACCGGCCTGCGCGCGCTCATCGACCGGTCCCCGCGTGCACGACGGCCTCCTCGTCGGCGCCGAGATCGAACGCCTCGTGCAGGGCGCGCACGGCGTCGTCGAGCTGCTCCTCGCGGCAGATCACGGAGATGCGGATCTCCGAGGTGTTCATGGTCTCGATGTTGACCCCGGCCCTGGACAGCGCCTCGCAGAACGTCGCGGTGACCCCGGGATGCGACCGCATCCCCGCTCCGATCAGCGACACCTTGCCGACCGCCGGGTCGTGCAGACACTCGGCGAAGCCGATGTCGCCCTGCGCCCGGCCCAGCGCGGCGACGGCCGCGGCCGCGTCGGTGCGCGGCAGGGTGAACGTGATGTCGGTGCGCCGGTTGTCGACGTGGCTGATGTTCTGCAACACCATGTCGATGTTGATTTCCGCGTCGGCCACGGTGCGGAAGATGCGCGCGGCCATGCCCGGCTCGTCCGGGACGCCGGTGACGGTGATCTTGGCCTCGGAGCGGTCGTGCGCGACCCCGGTCAGGATCGGGTTCTCCAACGGAATCTCCTCGATCGAACCGTGGACGAGCGTCCCCGGCCTGTCGTTGTACGAGCAGCGCACGCGCAGCGGCACGCCGTAGCGGCGCGCGTACTCCACCGCCCGCAGGTGCAGGACCTTCGCCCCGCACGCCGCCATCTCGAGCATCTCCTCGTAGGTGATGGTGTCCAGGTGCGCGGCGTCCGGAACGATCCGCGGGTCGGCGGAGAAGACGCCGTCGACGTCGGTGTAGATCTCGCAGACGTCGGCCTCGAGCGCGGCGGCCAGCGCGACGGCCGTGGTGTCCGAACCTCCGCGGCCGAGCGTGGTGATGTCCTTGGAGTCCTCGCTCATGCCCTGGAACCCGGCGACCAGCACGATCGCGCCCTCGTCGAGCGCGTTGCGCAGCCGGCCCGGGTTGACCTGCTTGATCCGCGCGTCGCCGTGCTTCGAGGTCGTGATCATCCCGGCCTGCGAGCCCGTGAACGACCGGGCCTGCGCGCCGAGGGAGTGGATCGCCATCGCGACCAGCGCGTTCGAGATGCGCTCACCGGCGGTGAGCAGCATGTCGAGCTCGCGGGGCGGGGGCGGGCCCGGGCAGACCTGTTCGGCGAGGTCGAGGAGCTCGTCGGTGGTGTCACCCATCGCCGAAACCACCACGACCACGTCGTGGCCCTCCTTGCGCGTCCGGACGATGCGCTCGGCGACCTTCCGGATGCGGTCCGCGTCCTGGACCGATGATCCGCCGTACTTCTGCACGACGAGGGCCACACCGACCTCCTGTCCTCTCCGGGAGCGCGTCCGCGCGCCCGGCTGGGTATCGGTCGGGGGACCACCCTACCGGCGGGAAGCAGTTTCGCCGCCCGAAATGACCGAAGGCACACGGCCTCCGGCGGCACCGCCGCTCACGGCCGGCCGTCGGCCGTGGCCCGCTCAGCCGACGCGGCGGACCACCCGCAGGACGACCGTGGTGATCGCGAACCAGATCAGCGCCGCGGTGCCGTAGTTCAAGGCGACCGCGAGCTTCTGGTTGTCCGGCACGAACAGGTTCGACAGGCCGAGGTTGAACGTGTCGGCGGCGTCGCGGATGAACTCGGTGAGGCCGTTCTGCGGGTTGGCCTCGAGGATCGTCAGCACGATGTGCAGCACGAGGACGAGCACGATCGCCATGCCGATCAGGCGCAGCACGGTGGCGAGAGCGTCGATGCCCCGCCGCGTCGCGGTTCCTGCTGCCACTACGACCTCCCCGAAAGGTTGTGCGGGCCGCCATACTGGCACGCCACGCCGACACCAACCGCCCACGACCTTGCCCCGATCGGGTGGCCTGCGGGTCGTGGGACGCCACATCCGGTTGTGGGCCCCCCGCGTGGTCGGGTTAGTCTCGGACGCGTGGTGCGCCTGCTCCTTCGCCGCCGCGGCGGGGTCTGACCGACCGGCCCCTCGTCGCGGAGTGGGGCGTGCGCCGGTCACGGACCTGATCCTCATCCGACCCCGGCCGATCCCAGGAGCACCGTTGACCACCTCGCCCGACGCCTACACCTCCACCGCGCGCAGCCGGCTGCGCACGCCCTCGCGTCCCGCACCCGACGACCAGCCCGCATGGAACCCGCAGCGGGGCTCCCATCTGCCGGTGCACCGGTACCGCCCGTTCCACGAGGTCGTGGAGCCGGTGTCGCTGCCGGACCGCACCTGGCCCGACACCCGCATCACGAAGGCCCCGCTGTGGTGCGCCGTGGACCTGCGTGACGGGAACCAGGCCCTGATCGACCCGATGAGCCCTGCCCGCAAGCGCCGCATGTTCGAGCTGCTCGTCCGGATGGGCTACAAGGAGATCGAGGTCGGCTTCCCGGCCGCGAGCCAGACCGACTTCGACTTCGTCCGCGAGATCATCACCGCCGACCTGATCCCCGACGACGTCACCATCCAGGTCCTCACCCAGGCCCGGCCCGAGCTGATCGAGCGCACGTACGAGGCGTGCGAGGGCGCGCCGCGCGCGATCGTCCACCTCTACAACTCGACGTCGATCCTGCAGCGCCGGGTCGTCTTCCGCGCCGACCGGGCCGGCATCTCGAAGATCGCCACCGACGGCGCCGAGGTGGTGCTGCGCTTCAGCGAGAAGTACCCGCACACCGACTGGCGCTTCGAGTACTCCCCCGAGTCCTACACCGGAACGGAGCTGCAGTACGCCGTCGACGTCTGCAACGCCGTCAGCGCGATCTGGCAGCCCGTGCCCGCGTCGCCCATGATCGTCAACCTGCCGGCGACGGTCGAGATGGCGACGCCGAACGTCTACGCCGACTCCATCGAGTGGATGCACCGCCACCTGGACCGCCGCGACGCCGTGGTGCTGTCGCTGCACCCGCACAACGACCGTGGCACCGCGGTCGCCGCGGCGGAGCTGGGCTTCCAGGCCGGCGCGGACCGGATCGAGGGCTGCCTGTTCGGCAACGGCGAGCGCACCGGCAACGTCGATCTCGTGACGCTGGGGATGAACCTGTTCACCCAGGGCATCGATCCGCAGATCGACTTCTCCGACATCGACGAGATCCGCCGCACCGTCGAGTACTGCAACCAGCTGCCGGTGCACGAGCGCCACCCGTGGGGCGGTGACCTGGTCTACACCGCGTTCTCCGGCAGCCACCAGGACGCGATCAACAAGGGCCTGGCCGCGCTGCAGGCGGAGGCCGCCGCGGCGGCCGTCCCCGTCGAGGAGCACCGCTGGGAGGTGCCGTACCTGCCGGTGGACCCCAAGGACATCGGCCGCAGCTACGAGGCCGTGATCCGGGTGAACTCGCAGTCCGGCAAGGGCGGCGTCGCCTACATCATGAAGGCCGAGCACCAGATGGACCTGCCACGGCGGCTCCAGATGGAGTTCTCCCGCGTGATCCAGGAGGTCACCGACACCGACGGCGGGGAGGTCTCGCCCAAGGAGATGCGCGACGTCTTCGACGCCGAGTACCTCGAGCGCGTCACCCCGCTCAAGCTGGTCCGCCACCGGCTGATCAGCGACGGCGAGGGCACCGACGAGATCGTCGCGACGGTCCGGGTGGAGAACGACCTGCACGAGATCCGCGGCAGCGGCAACGGCCCGATCGCGGCCTTCGTCGACGCGCTGGCGGGCATCGGCTTCGACGTGCACGTGCTCGACTACCACGAGCACGCGATGTCCGCCGGTGACGACGCCCGGGCCGCCGCCTACGTCGAGTGCGCGGTGGAGGACCGCGTGCTCTGGGGAGTGGGCATGGACGGCTCGATCGTCAACGCCTCGCTCAAGGCCGTCGTCTCGGCGGTCGACCGCGCCCTGCGGTAGCCGCCCACCTCCGCCGCCCTGGCAGGCTGGGCGCCGTGACGGAACGCGGCGCGGAACCCGACCGGTTGAACGCGGACACCCGCCGGGTGCTGGCAGCGGCGACCGAGGACGCGCGGGGGCGGGGGCACCGCCACCTCGGCACCGGGCACCTGCTGATGGGCGTGCTGAGCGTGCCGACGGCACCGGGCGCGCGCCGGTTGGCGGCTCTCGGGGTGACGCTGCACGCCGTCGACCTCGAGTTCGTCCGGATCGCCGGCTACGGGCAGCGCGCCGCGCCGCCGGACGGCGAGCTCACCGGCGACGCGGCGGAGGACGTGTTCGGCTCCGGGCCGCTGGTCCGGCGCCGATGGTGGCAGCGGCGGCGGCCGCTGCCGATGTCGGCCGCCGCGCGCGCCGCCCTGCGTGCCGCGGGCGCGCAGACCGACGGCCCGGTGGGCACCGAGCACCTGCTGCTCGGGCTGCTGGTGAGCACGCCCGGCCTCGCCCACCGGCTCCTCACCGGCCACGGCGTGACCGCGGAGCGCATCCGCACCCACCCCTGACCGTCGACAACGACGTTGTTGCTGTTCCGAGCCTCCGCGAACAGCGACAACGTCGTTGTCGACGGTCGCACTGGGCGATCAACCCGCCCCGTACGCGGTGAAGGCGCACCAGTTGACGAAGCCGCGGGGGTCGTCGCGGTCGACCCCGGCCCTGGCCGCGTGCAGCGCCTCGGCCATCCCGGCGCCGGCCGCGATCCGCTCGTGCAGCGCCCGCATCAGCGGCACGGCCTCGGTGTCGCCGACGGCCACCGTGCTCGCCACCAGCCCGGCGGTGCCCCGGGCGAGCAGTGCGCTGACGAACCCGAGCAGCTCGTCGCCGGCGTAGGCGACGTCGGCGGCGGAGTCGCAGGCGGCGAGCACGACGCGGTGCGGGGCGATGCCGCGCAGGTCCAGCTCCTGCACCGTCACCCGGCCGTCGCAGACGTCCAGCGCGGAGAACGTCGGGTTGTCCCCGCGCAGGAAGCCGTGGCAGGCCAGGTGCACGAGGTCCGCTTCCTGCATCGCGGCGAGCACGGTCTCGGTCGTGCTCTTCGGCGGGACGAGGACGGTCGCGGCCGGGTGGCACCCGGCGACGGCGGCGGCCTCGCCCTCGGCACCCGGCAGGTCGGGTCCGGCGACGACGAGCACGCGGCCGTCCGCGGTCGCCGTCCGGGTGCGGGTCGCTGCCCACAGCGTCGCCGACGGCGCGACCTCGACCGGACCGGTGTGCAGCGCCGACCACGGCAGCCGGTGGGTGTCGCGGGCCGGCACGACCACGAGCGGGACGTCGGCGGGGATGCCGAGCGGCTCGACCAGCACCTCCCGCAGACGCGCGAGCGAGTGCGCGGCGCTGGCGCGGGCGCCGTCGAGCGCGGCCGGCGGGCCCGATCGGGTCAGCCGCCGCAACGCGAACTGCACCGCGTCGCCCTCGAACCGCACCGCGTCCCACGCGCCGAGCCGGACCAGCCGCCGCCCGGCGTGCAGCACGACGGCGAACATCTCGTCGTCGAAGCGGCCGTAGGAGACCAGCGCCCGCCCGTCGAGCAACCCGACGAGCTGCCCGGTACGGATGGCCGCGCCGGACACGACCCCGGTTCCCGCCCGGTTCCAGGTGGCCCGGCGGATGCGGTGCTCGAGCGCGGCCTGCCGAGCGATCAGCTCGGCCGGCTCGGTCCCGGTCTCGCGCCGCGCCGTGATCAGCTCCGCCTGAACCGCGGCCAGCTCGGCCCGCTCCTCACGCACGATGTCCGGCGCCGGCGGTTCGACGGTGAGCAGCGCGGCGGCCCGGATCCGCTCCACCCAGTCCAGGACGCGGGAAGGGGATCCCGTGCGCAACAGGCAGCCGAGCCCGAGCAGCCCGAGCTCCACCCCGTGCCCGGACGCGAGCGCTCGCAGCTCGGCCGAGCCCAGCGCGGCCCGGTGGCGCGCGAGATCGGCGAGCCCCCCGCGGCAGCGCGCCAGCACCGCACCGTCGTCCCCGTCGAGGCGAGCCGTGTGGGCCGCCGCGATCGACGCCGCCAGGCGGGCGACGATCGAGCCGCGACGGGGAAGGGCGGCCGCGGCCCGGAACGAGCGGCGGGCGAGGTCGGTCCGGCCGAGTGCCTCCGCCACGCTCCCGGCAGCGAGGTGCGCACCCACCGCGGCCGAGGCGAGACCCGCCCGATCGAGCACGCCGGCGGCTCGCCGCGCCGCGTCCGACAGCTCGGCCGAGACCAGTCCGGCGGCCACCCCGGCCTCGGCCTCCACCACCACCGCTCGCGCGGCCCAGACCGGTCGGCGTTGCCGACGGAACAACTCGCGGGCGCGCCGGGCGGATCCGGACGCCGCCGCCGGGTCGCCGGCACGCAATGCCGCGCGGGCCGCGGTGAGGCGCGCTTCGGCCGCCATCAGCGGCACCCCGCTCACCTCCAACTCGACGGCCGCCCGCCCGGCCAGCTCCAGCGCCTCGGGGAGCAGCCGCAGCTCGGCCAAGGTCTCCGCGTGCTCGGCCTGGAACTCCCCGAGCGGGAAACCCACCTCGACGCACAGCGCCGTCGCCGTGTCGAACTGGCGGAAGCTCTCAGCCAGCCGCCCACTCTGCGCGAGGAGCAGGCCGCGGTTGTGCGCGACGAAGGCGGCCAGCACGCCACCGACGCCCTCCGCCAGCGTGGCGGCCCGGTCGAGCAGCTTCAGGCCGCGGTCGAACCGACCGAACGCCGCCTCGATCACCGCCAGGTTGCTGGCCGCGCTACCGCGATTGTCGAGCGAGGCTGCGGGGTGATCCAGGATCTGGCGATAGGCGTTCGCCGCGGCCCCGAGCCTTCCGACGTTGTGCAGCAGCACCGCACGCATGAAGGCCGGCTCCGCGGACGCGGCGCCCGCGAGCTTCTCCGCCCGGTCGAGATCCCGACCCGCCGAGACGATCCGTCCGAGCTCCTGGTTCACCGCCGCTCGCGTCACGAGCACCTCCGCGGCCCGCGCCGGCAGGCCGGTCCGACGCGCGACCGCCAGCGCGTCGTCCAGGAGCGCCAACGCCTTGTCGTTGGCCAGCCGGGACCGCTCGAACCAGGCAGCTGCCCGCAGCGCCACCACCAGTGCCTCGGCGTCGTCGAGTCGCCGGGCCTCTTCGACGAGCGCGGACGCGCGCGGCCCCCAGCGACCGGGCGCGGCCGACACCTGCTCGTACATCGCGGTGGCTCGTATCAGGAGAGCACCGTCCGGCTCTGTAGCGATGCCACCACCCACCCGCAGGATTGTGCCCTGAGACCGGTGGGAACGAGGAGGAGTTCAGCGATGGTCCGGATCAGCACGTTCCGTCATGCCCCGCCCGAGAGACGACGCACCGCCGACCAGATCGCCGCCGAGCGAGCCGTGGTGAGACGCCAGATGGAACGCTGGGTCGCGGCCATCCGTGGAGAGGGCATCCGAGCGCTCGCCCGTGCCGACTCGGAGCTACTGTCCCGCCGACGCTCCGACACGACGCTGCAGCGGTTCGAACCGGACGGCGAGTCCGGGGCGCTCGTCGCGTCGTGCCGGCTCGTGGTCCGCGGCGGGCCGATCGACGAACCCCTCCGCCGCGACCTGGCCGCCGGCTACGGACTGCACGAGGTGGGCGTTCCCGGGCTGCCCGAGCTGCGGGTCCTCGAGGAGGTCGCGGTGGCCGGCGGTCCCACGTTGCGCAACCGGACCTGCTCGGTGGCCCGTGAACTGCGTGGGCGCGAGCTCGACGTCGCGCCGGTGCACATGGTGCCGCTCGGGGCCGTGAAGAAGGCCGAGGGCGGCCCGGAGCCGTCCGGCCCGCAGCCCGGCGAGCCGACGTGGACCCGGCCGGAGGTCGAGACGAGCGGGCCGCGGGTCGCCCTCGTGGACACCGGCGTGAGTGCCGAGCAGCGGTCGGACGGCTGGCTGCGCGGGCTCGCCCGCACCGACAACATCGACCCGCTCAACGCCGTGCCGGTCGACGACTACCTCGATCAGGGTGCCGGGCACGGCCAGTTCGCCGCCGGCATCGTCCAGCAGGTCGCACCGGGTGCGGACGTCGACATCCGGCGCGGGCTGGACTCCGAGGGTCTGGGTGACGAGGTCGTGATCGCCCAGCTGATCGCCGAGGCGGTCGCGGCCGGTGCGCGGATCGTCAACCTCTCGCTGGGCACGGTGACCGCCGACGACCGCCCGCCGATCGTCCTGGAGAGCGCGATCCGGGCTGCTCGGGACGCGGGCGCGCTGGTGGTGTGCGCGGCCGGCAACAACGGCGACACGCGCAGGTGCTGGCCCGCGGCGTTCCACGCCGAACCCGGTTTCGAGCGCACCGTCGTCTCCGTTGGCGCACTGCGCCTGGGCGAGGACGACGACGACGCGATCGGCGCGGAGTGGTCGAGCCACGGCGACTGGGTGGAGTGCTCGACGTTCGGCGAGGGCGTCATCTCGACCTACGTCGTCGGCAGGGAGAACCCCGCTCAGGACAGGGAGGAGCCCGACGTGTTCGGCCCCGCGTCCTGGGCCACCTGGAGCGGGACCTCCTTCGCCGCGCCGCAGATCGTCGGCGCGATCGTCCGCCTCATGCAGGAGGACCCGACGATCGCCACTGCGCGCGAGGCCCTCGACATGTTGCTCGAGGACGGTACGGAGATCGCCGGGTACGGCCGCGCCATCAGGATCCTGCCCGTCTGACCCTCGCACCGCCCCCGTCAGACGACCGTCGCCGCCGTCTCCACCTCGGCCCCGTCGGCGCGCCGCACCCGCAGCCGCACCCGCCCGCGCGTCGGCGGCAGGGCCAGCACGAACCGGCCCAGCTCGTCGGCGTCGGCCCGGACCGGCTCCGCCTCCCCCGCCCGCAGCTCCAGGCCGGCGGGCTGCGGCGGCACCAGCTGGCCGATCAGCCGCCGCCCGGCCGGTGTCGCATCGACCTCCACCTCGATCGTCAGCTCGCCCGCGGTGAACGTCAGGATCCGGGGCTGCGCGGCGGCGCGGACGGTGGCGGGCTCGTCGTCGAGCAGGGAGTCGTAGGTGAGCGCGGCCAGCTCGGCGTCGAGGTCGCGCAGCGCGAACAGGCCGCGGGCGGCGGCCAGGACCTCCGCGGGCGGCTCGGTCCACGGGCGCAGGACGCCGGCGAGCTCGCGCAGGAGCGCGTCGTCGGTCCGGTCCGCGTCGCCGGCCATCTCAGCCCCGGGCCGGGTCGGGAACCTCGTCGGCGACGAGCAGCCGGCGCAGCTTGTCCAGGCAGCGCGCCCGGGTGGGCCCGATGCTGCCGATCGGCATGTCCAGCGCCGCGGCGACCTCCGCATACGGCGGCCGGACGACGACGACGAGCTGCAGCAACCGCCGGCACCGCTCGTCGAGCTGCGCGAACGCGGCCCACAGGCGGCGGTCCCGGTCCCGGTCCAGCAGGACGTCCTCCGGGGTCGGCGAGTCGGGCTCCGGACGCTCGAAGCGGCCGTCGTCGCCGGTGACGAGCTCGCGCCCGCGCAGCCGCAGCAGCCGCAGCGCCTCGTGGCGGGCCGTGGTGGCCAGCCACCCGCCGAAGCGCTCCGGCTCGCGGATCCGGTCGAGGTTCTCGACCGCGCGCAACCACGTGCCCTGCACGACCTCACCGGCGTCCGCGGGCCCCAGCCGGTACGACGTGGCGATCGCCCAGATCAGCTGACTGAAGGCCGTCACCAGCGTGTCCCACGCGGGCCGCTCACCCCGCGCCGCACGCCGGACGGCGTCGGCCACCTCGCTCTGCTCCACCCACCCCGCCCAGGTTCGTCCCGACCAGATCTTCGGCCGGGACAACGGTACGCAGGATGTGACGGACATGGTGAGCCTTTCCCCTCGCATTCCTGACGAAGAGCGACGAACCGGGCGCCTGATACGCCACGGTCGGACGAATGCCGATCTCCGCGCGGACGGTGCCGCCGCCGGGCGAGCCGAGCCGGGCCCTCATCGATCACCCGGTACCGTCGGCGGCGTGAGGTTGCCGGTGTCTCCGATCGCCGCCTACCTCTTCGTCCTGATCTGGACGAGCTTCCCGTTCACCCCGGCCGAACCCGTGCTGATCGGCGCGGGTTCGCTCGCCGCCGGCGGGGGGTTGGCCCTCGGCGTGGTCATCCTCGCCGCCACCGCGGGCTCGTTCGTCAGCGACCTCCTCAAGTACGCGATCGGCCGCTACGGCGGCCCGTCGCTGCTGCGCCGCCTGCGCCGCCGCCCCGCCGGGAAGCGCGCCCTCGCCTGGGTCGAGGCGCGGATGGCCGTCATCGGCCCGGCGGTGATCGTGCCGTCGTACCTGGTGCCGTTCGGCGTCGTCGTCGCGACGCTGCTCTGCGGGGCGCTGCGGCTGCCCCTGCGCGGGGTGGCGGTCGCGTCCGCCGTCGGCGCGGCCTGCTGGGCCACGGTGTACGGGCTGCTCGGTTACGCCGGCACCAGCGTCACCGGTGACCCCATCGTCGGCGCCGCCCTCGGGCTGACCGTGGCGCTCGCGATCGGGTGGGCGGTGCGCCGAGCGACCACCGAGGCGCAGGCCGGGTGAGCACGCAGTGAGCCCTCGACCTCCGGGCGCTACCGGCCCAGGACCTCGGTGACCGAGCCGGGAGCCTCCGGCGTCCCGACCCGGCCGAGCACGTCGTCGGTCCCGATCTCCGGTTCCACCCGGTGCGGTGCCAGCTCGCCGCTGCGGATCCGCTCGGCCCAGTGGCACGCGACCCGGTGCCCCGGGTCGGCGCCCTCGACCACCCGCAGCTCGGGCCGCTCGTCGGCGCAGCGCCGGGGCTGACGCCACGGGCAGCGCGTGTGGAACCGGCACCCCGACGGCGGCGTGGCCGGCGAGGGCAGGTCCCCGGTGAGCAGGATCCGCTCGCGCCGGTCCTCCAGCTCCGGGTCCGGCACCGGGATCGCCGACAGCAGCGCGCGGGTGTAGGGGTGCTGCGGGTCGTCGTAGAGCTCCTGCGAGGGCGCCTCCTCGACGAGCCCACCCAGGTACATCACGCCGATCCGGTCGCTCACGTGCCGGACGACGGCGAGGTCGTGCGCGATCACCAGGTAGGTCAGGCCGAGCTCGCGCTGCAACCGGGCGAGCAGGTTGAGCACCTGCGCCTGCACCGACACGTCCAGCGCCGACACCGGCTCGTCCGCCACGATCAGGTCCGGCTCCACGCACAGCGCCCTGGCGATCCCGATCCGCTGGCGCTGCCCGCCGGAGAACTCGTGCGGGTAGCGGCGCAGCGCGCCCGTCGGCAGCCCGACGGCATCGACGAGCTCGCGCATCCGCGCGGCATCGGCCTCGGGCCCGCGGGACAGGCCGTGCGCACGCATGCCCTCCATCAGCATCGACTCGACGGACTGGCGCGGGTCCAGGCTCGACATCGGGTCCTGGAACACCATCTGGAACCGCCGCCGCATCCGCCGCAGCTCCTCGCCGCGCAGCGGGGCGATGTCGGCACCGTCGAAGAGCACCTGCCCGGAGGTCGGCTCCACCAGCCGCAGCACCGCCCGTCCCAGCGTCGACTTGCCGCACCCGGACTCCCCCACCAGCCCGTACGTCTCGCCGCGACAGACGGACAGCGACACCCCGTCGACGGCGTAGACGTACCCGACCGTGCGGTCCAGCACCAGCCCGCGCTTGATCGGGAAGTGCACCGCGAGGTCCTTCACCTCGAGCAGCGGCTCGGACATCACGCGCCCTTCGTCCTTCGGGGGGTGCACGGGGGGCGAAGCACCCCGTGCCGGTTCACTCCACACTCGCCGGGACCGGGTTGTGGCAGCGCAGCAGCCGCCCGCCCGCCGTCTCGGGGTCCGGCGTCACCTCGACGCAGCGCTCCAGCGACCGCGGGCACCGCGGCGCGAACGCGCAGGCGTGCGTCCACGGCAGGTTGTCGTTGACCGAGCCGCCGATCGCGGCCAGGTCCTCGCCCGCGGGCGCGTCGAGACGCGGGATGGAGCGCAGCAGCCCGTGGGTGTACGGGTGGCGCGGCGTGCCGAAGAGCCGGTGCCGCCGCGCCCGCTCGACGATCCGCCCGGCGTAGAGGACGTTGACCGTCTCGCACATCCCGGCGACCACCCCGAGGTCGTGCGTGATCATGACCAGCGCGGTACCGGTCTCCCGGACGAGCTGGCCGAGCAGGTCGAGGATCTGCGCCTGGATGGTGACGTCGAGCGCGGTGGTCGGCTCGTCGGCGATGAGCAGCCGCGGCCGGCAGGCCAGCGCGATCGCGATCAGCGCGCGCTGGCGCATCCCGCCGGAGAGCTGGTGCGGGTAGGAGTCCAGCCGGCGGCGCGGGTCGGGGATGCCGACCCGGTCGAGCAGGTCGGCGGCCTCGCGGCGGGCCGGCTCCTTGCCCATCCCGCGGTGGCGGCGCAGCACCTCGGTGACCTGCAGGCCCACCGGCACCACCGGGTTGAGCGAGGACAGCGGGTCCTGGAAGACCATGCTCATCTCGCGCCCGCGCAGCTCGCGCATCCGGGCCTCGGGCAGGGTGAGCAGGTCGGTGCCGTCGAACGTGACCGAGCCGGTCAGCCGCACGCCGCGCGCCGGGAGCAGCCGCATGATCGCCAGCGACGTCACCGACTTGCCGCAGCCCGACTCGCCGACCAGCCCGACCACCTGCCCGGGGTCGACCTCGAAGCTCACCCCGTCGACCGCGACGGTGTCGGGCTCGCCGCGGCGGGTGAACGCCACCCGCAGGTCCCGGACCTCCAGCAGCGCGCTCATCGACGTCCCTTCGGGTCCAGCGCCTCGCGCAGCGACTCCCCGAGCAGCGTGAACCCGAGAGCGACGACGATGATCGCGATCGCCGGGTACAGCGCCAGCGCCGGGCGCACGTCCAGGTAGGCCTGCGCCTGGGCGAGCATCAGCCCCCATTCGGCCCGCCCCGGGTCGGCGTCGCCGAGCCCGAGGAACGACAGCGCCGCGGCGTCGAGGATCGCCGTGGCCAGCGTGAGCGTCGCCTGCACGATCACCGGCCCGACGGCGTTGGGCAGCATGTGCCGCAGCACCACCGCCCGGCGCTTCACCCCCAGCGCGGTGGCCGCGACGACGTGGTCGCTCTCCCGCTGGGCCAGCATCGAGCCGCGCAGCAACCGGGCGAAGATCGGCACGGCGACGGCCGAGACCGCGATGATCACCGTCGTCTGCGACGGGCTGGCCGCCAGGGCCGCGACCGAGATCGCCAGCAGCAGGCTCGGGATCGCGAGCAGCACGTCGGTGACGCGCATGAGCAGCGTGTCCACCCAGCCGCCGAACGCTCCGGCGAGCGTGCCGATCACCAGCCCGATGACGAGCCCGATCAGCGTCGCCAGGACGCCGACGAGCAGGGTCTGGCGCGCCGCGAGGATCATCCGGGACAGGAAGTCACGGCCGAGCTGGTCGCTGCCGAGCGGGAACCCCTCCTGCGGGCCGGGGATCCGGCCGGGTCGCAGGTTCTCCTGCAGCTCCGGGAAGGCCTCGGCGGCGCCGTGCGGCGCGAGCAGCGGGGCCAGCACCGCGACGATCACGAAGGCCCCGATGATCACCGCGCCGGTGATCGCGACGGGATTGCGCCGCAGCCGCCGCAGCGCCTCCGCCCCGAGGCTGCGGCCCTGGGCGAGGCCATCGATGCGGCTGCGGCGGCGCTCGAGCCAGGTGGTGGCCATCAGCCCGCCCTCGCCGTCGTCACAGCCGCACCCGAGGGTCGATCACCGCGTAGGAGATGTCGACGAGCAGGTTCACCACGATGTAGATCAGCGCGCCGAGCAGCAGGATGGCCTGCAACCGCGGGTAGTCACGAAGGGTGATGGCGTCGGCGAGCAGGGTGCCGAGCCCGCCCCAGACGAACACCCGCTCGGTGAGCACGGCGCCCGCCAGCAGCAGGCCGACCTGCAGGCCGATCACCGTCGACACCGGTAGCAGCGCGTTGCGCAGGACGTGCCGCCCGCGCACGGTGGCCGGCGTCAGCCCCTTGGAGTTGGCCGTGCGCACGAAGTCGGAGTCGAGGACGTCGAGCACCGAGGCGCGGGTGATCCGCACGATCACCGCCAGCGGGATCGTCGCGAGCGCCACGGCGGGCAGCACGAGGTGCGACAGCGCGTCCAGGCTCGCGTCCCATTCCCGGGTCAGCACGCCGTCGAGCACGGCGAAGCCGGTGACGTTCGTCGCGTCGAGCCCCACCGTCTGCCGACCCGACGGCGGGAACCAGCCGAGCTCCACCGCGAAGACGGCCTTGAGCACGTACCCGAGGAAGAACACCGGGACCGCGACGCCGACCAGCGTTCCGATCACCGTGGAGACGTCGAGGGAGCGGCCCCGGTTGACCGCGGCGAGGTACCCGAGCGGGATGCCGAGCGCGACCGCGATCGCCAGCGCCGCGATCGAGAGCTCCAGCGTCGCCGGCAGCGCCCGCGCGATCTCCGCCAGCACCGGCTCACCGGTGATCGAGGACGTGCCGAAGTCGCCGCTTGCCGCTCGCCCCAGGAACTTCCCGTACTGCACCGGAAGGGGGTCGTCGAGGCCGTAGAGCGCGTTGAGCTGCGCCACCCGCTCCGGGGTGGCGCGGTCGCCGAGCAGCGCGACGGCGGGCCCGCCCGGCAGGTTGCGCAGCCACGCGAACACCAGGATCGACAGCAGCAGCAGGGTCGGCACCACCTGCAGCAGCCGCCGCACGACGAACCGCAGCATCGTTCACCTCCCCCGAACGCGAGAGGGTGGCACCGCCGGTCACGGCGGTGCCACCCGGCTCCCGGGTCAGCTGACGCCGACCGTGTAGAACCGCTCGTCGGTCAGCGGGGAGGGGATCAGGCCCTCGACGCCCTCGCGCACGACGAGCGCGGGCGGGGAGTGGCTGATCGGCACGGCCGGCAGGTACTGCATGACGGCGGCGTTGGCGTCCTCGAACGCCGCGACGCTCGCCTCCGGGCCGGCCGCGGAGTCGCCGGCCTGGATCTGCGCGAAGAGCTGCGGGTTGTCGAAACCGAACTCCGGCTTGGGACGGCCGAAGAAGGTGTTGATGAAGTTGCCGGCGTAGTTGAAGTCACCGGTCCAGCCGAGCAGGTGCAGGTCGTGCGCCCCGTTGACGGTGACGCCGTCGAGGTACCCGCCGTTCCACGGCTGGGCCACCGGGTTCACGGTGATCCCGACCTGGCGCAGGTTCTCGGCCAGGGCCGTGAAGATGTTGGTCGGGTTCGGCATGTACGGGCGGGTGACCTCCGTCGGGTACCAGAAGTTCAGCGTCAGGTCCGGCACCCCGGCCTCGGCGAGCAGCGCCCGCGCCCGCTCCGGGTCGTACGGGATCGGTTCGAGGCTCGCGTTGTAGCCGTCGACGGCCTCGGGCATGAACTGGCTCGCCACCTCGGCGCCCTCGGGCATCTGGGTGCGGACGAGTGCCTCGCGGTCGAGCGCGTGGGCGATCGCCTGGCGGACCCGCTGGTCGGCCAGGGCCGGGTTGTTCGCCTGGTTGATGCCCACGTAGAGGATGTTGAACGGCTCGCGGACCAGCAGCTGGTGCCCCGCGTCGCGCAGCCCCTGCCACTGCGCCGGCGGCGGGTAGTCGTAGCCGTCGATGGTGCCGGCCTGCAGCTCCTGCTGGCGCGCGTTCTCGTCGGGGATGATCCGGAAGATGAGCCGGTCGAGCTGCGCCCGCTCACCCCAGTACTCGTCGTTGCGGACGAGGGTGATCGTGCCGTTGGTCCGGTCGAACCTCTCGAAGCGGAACGGGCCGGTGCCGGTCGGGTGCGCGGTCGCGTACTCGCTGAAGGTGAACGCCTCGCCGCTCTGCGTCACCTCGTTGCCGTTGTACTGCTCGATGGCGGCCGGGCTCTGGATCGACAGCGAGGTCAGGCCGAACGCCGCCGGGAACGCGCCCTTCGGCTCGGTCAGCCGCAGCACGGCCGTGTTCGCGTCCGGCGCGTCGCAGCCGGCGTAGATCGACTGCCCGACACCCTCGATCTGGTTGTTCGCGTAGCCGCCGAACGTGTCGCTGTAGTAGATCGCCTGGCTCTGCGCGGCCGCGCTGGGCAGGTTGTGCCAGCGCTCGAAGTTGGCGCAGACGGCGGCGCCGTCCAGCGGCGTCCCGTCGTGGAACGTGACGCCCTCACGCAGCGTGAAGGTCCACTCGGTGCCCTGGGCGTTCGGCGTCCACTCCGTCGCGAGGCCGGGGGCGAGTTCGGCGCTGCCCAGCTCGTAGGTCACCAGTGTCTCGTACATCTGGCGGGCCGGCCGGAAGGTCTCGCCGTCCTGGGCGAACAGCGGGTCGAAGTGCGCGGGCTCGCCGGGCACGCCGAACACCAGCTGGCCACCGGCCGCGCCGGCGCCTCCTTCGTCACGGCCGGATTCCGCGCACGCCGACAGGGTGATGGCCAGGGCGCCGGCGATGGCGGCGGCGGCGAGTCTTCGGACGGAACGCATACGAGCACCTCGAGGTCGTCTGCAGTGCACAGGGGGACCCGCAGACCGTAATCAGGCGCGCTACCGATCGGTAGGCGAGCACATCACGGTTGCACTACGACCCCGCTACGGAACCGCTCCGACGTCACCATGCGTCACTTCCCGTGCCGTCCGGGTGCCCCCCGTCAGCTCGGGTCGAACTCGCCTTGCTTGACACCGGCGACGAACGCCGCCCACTCCTCGCGGGTGAAGCGCAGCGCGGCCACCCGCTGCGGGTCCTTGCCGTCACGGACGATCACGGTGCCGTCGGGCGACCGCCCGACCTCGACGCACGCGCCGCCGGTGCAGTAGCTGCTGATCACGAACTCGGTCACGGGGGAGCCTTTCAGGACTGGGCGTGCTTGGTCAGGTAACGACCGATCAGCGCGCGGGACGCGCGAGGGTCCAGCGCACGCCGGCCGGCATCGGCGAGAACGGATTTGTACAGCACGACGTCGGAGGGCGCTTCGAGGTAGGTCTCGCGGCCCGGGCCCTCGATGTAGACGACGTCGGCCAGCCCGTCGCCGGCGAACTCCAGGACGGTGAACGCGCCGGCGTGCACCCGGTGCAGCCCGGCGGAGAACGGCAGCACCTGCACCGTCACGTTCGGCAGCTCGGCACAGGCGAGGACGTGCTCCAGCTGCGCGACCGTCGCGGCGGGCGAACCCGCCGCCCGGTGCAGCACCGCCTCGTCCACGACGAGCTGGAGCTCGAGCCCGCGACCCGGGTCGTGCAGGGCCCGCTGGCGGCGCTGCCGCAACTGCACCATGCGGTCGATCTCGGCGGGGTCGTGCTCGGCCTGCAGCAGCGACCCGAGAACCAGCCGGGTGTACTCCTCGGTCTGCAGCAGCCCGTGGAACATCGCCACCTCGAACGCCCGCACCGCGACGGCGTCGTTCTCCAGCGCCTCGTAGCGACCGGGGGCGTCGATGACGAACCGGTCCGGCTGCACGCCGTCCGTCAGCGGCTCCCACCAGCCGTGCTCGCGCCCGTGGTGCACGAGCCGCAGCAGGACGGCCCGGTCCTCGTCGGAGCCGACGCCGTAGATGCGCAGCAGCTCGTTGACGTCGGGAACCTTCGGGATGCCCTTGCCCGTCTCCAGGCGGGAGATCTTCGACGTCGAGCAGGTCATGCGCTCGGCCACCTCGTCCAGCGTCAGGCCCCGGGCCTGCCGCAGCCGCCGCAGCTCGGCGCCGAGCCGCCGGCGCGAACCCATCGGGCTGCCGGCCACGCCCTCCCCCTTCCCTTCCCCGATCGGCGGTAGGCCCGTCGCCCACGGTGAGTCGCTGCGCGGCGCGGGTGAATGCAATTGCACAAGGCACTGGCGTCCGGCAATCTAAGCACGTACGCAGAAGGGTCGACAGTCCCCTCCGGGGAGGCGCACCGGTTCTCACGCCTTCCGCTCGTGCTCCGTCCCGAGCCACTGCCGGCGACCCCGGCCCGGCTCGCCCGCTCACCCGCCGCCCGGCGACCCCGCCGGCGGCCCGCATCGGGAAGGAGGCTCGATGGCATCCGCTCGCACCACCCGCGCATCCGGAACCGTCCGGCACGGCCACGGGAGGAGGTGGACAGGGTGACCGTCCTCATCGTGGCCGGGCTCGCCGTACTGCTCGTCGTCGCGGTGGTCCTCGGCATCGTCGAGCAGGCCCGCGGCCACCACTGGCGCCGCGTCGCCGCCGAGCGGCGCACCCGCTGGGAGGCCCGCCACCGGGAGTTCGCCGATCTCGACTGAGCGCCCGCCGGCCGCCGCTACAGGACGCGGCGGCCGGCCAGCGCGCGGCCGAGCGTGAGCTCGTCGGCGAACTCGAGGTCCCCGCCCATGGGCAGACCCGACGCCAACCGGGTGACCGACAATCCCGGGAAGTCCCGCAGCAACCGCAGCAGGTACGTGGCGGTGGCCTCGCCCTCGGTGTTGGGGTCGGTCGCGATGATCACTTCCGCGACGTCGGTCTCGTCGGCGGCCGGCCCCGTGCCGCCGAGGCGGGCGAGCAGCTCCCGGACCCGCAGGGCGTCCGGGCCGATCCCCGCCAGCGGGTCGAGCGCCCCGCCGAGCACGTGGTAGCGGCCGCGGAACTCGCGGGTGCGCTCCACGGCGAGCACGTCCTTGGGCTCCTCGACCACGCACACGATCGTCGGGTCGCGGCGTGCGTCGGCGCAGAACCGGCACCGCTCCCGTTCCGAGACGTTGCCGCAGACCTCGCAGAACCGGACTCCGTGGCGGACCTTCTCCAGCACGTCCTGCAGCCGCTGCACGTCCGCGGGCTCGGCGGCGAGCAGGTGGAACGCGATCCGCTGAGCGCTCTTGGGCCCGATGCCGGGCAGCCGCCCCAGCTCGTCGATCAGGTCCTGGACCGGCCCCTCGAACACGGCCGGTGGATCACAGTCCGGGCAGGCCGAGGCCGCCCGCCCCGCCCGCGAGCGGGCCCATCTTCTCCGCCTGCAACGCCTGCGCCGCGCGAGCCGCGTCCTGCATCGCGCCGACGACGAGGTCCTGCAGCGTCTCGACGTCGTCCGGGTCGACCACCTTCGGGTCGATCCGCGCCGAACGCACCTCGCCCGCCGCGGTCATCGTGACCTGCACCAGCCCGTTGCCGGCCTGGCCGGTGACCTCGGCGTCGGCCAGCTCGCCCTGCGCGGCCAGAAGCTGCTCCTGCATCTGCTGGGCCTGCTGCATCAGCGCCTGCATGTCGAACTGATCACCACCGGGTTGCATGTGGCCAGCGTAGCCACCCCGCGCCGCTCAGGCCGTGGCCGCCGCGGCCGTCACCGGGGCGACCCGGTCCACCACGCGGTACGCGATCTCGATCAACACCGCGCCCACCGCGGCGATCCCGAGGCCGACGAGCAGGGTCGGCGCGTGCCCGGGGTCGAGCTGCCAGAACCGCTGCCCGAACGGCCACAGGACCGCCAGCGCGAACGAGCCGACCATCGAGGCCACCAGCAGCACCTTCCACCACACGTAGGGGCGGGCGACGACGACGAGCACCCAGGTCGCGATCAGGTACAGCGTCACGACGGCGGCGGTGCTCTGCTGGATCGCCGTGGCGGACGGGTCGGCCCGCACGAGCAGGTAGGTCACCACCGTCGCGGCGCCGGCCACCAGCCCGGACGGCACGGCGAGCCGCAGCACCCGCCGCACGAACCCCGGCCGGGCCCGCTCGGCGTTCGGCGCCAGCGCGAGGAAGAACGCCGGGATGCCGATGGTCAGCGAGCCGATCAGCGTCAGGTGCCGCGGCAGGAACGGGAACTGCACGCCGATCGCCCCGATGGCGATCGCGAGGAACACCGCGTACACGGTCTTGGTCAGGAACAGGTTCGCGACCCGCTCGATGTTGCCGATCACGCGGCGGCCCTCGGCGACGACGTGCGGCAGCGTCGCGAAGGAGTCGTCGAGCAGCACGATCTGGGCGACGGCACGCGTGGCCGGGCTGCCCGAGCCCATCGCGACGCCGATGTCGGCGTCCTTGAGCGCGAGGACGTCGTTCACGCCGTCACCGGTCATCGCGACGGTGTGGCCGCGCGACTGCAGCGCGGCCACCATGTCGCGCTTCTGCGCCGGGGCGACCCGGCCGAACACCGTCGTCCGCTCCAGTTGCGCGGCCAGGGCGTCCCGGTCGGCGGGCAGCTCCCGGGCGTCGACGGGATCCTGCGCCCCCGGCAGCGCCAGCGACGCCGCGACGGCGCCGACGGAGCGCGCGTTGTCCCCTGAGATGACCTTGACCTCGACGCCCTGGGCGGCGAAGTAGCGCAGGGTGTCCGCGGCCTCGGGCCGCACCCGCTGCTCGAGCACGACGAGTGCCGCGGGCTCGATCGGCCCGGGCGCGTCCGGCCCGTCCACCGGACACCCCGCCCGGCCGAGCAGCAGCACCCGCAGGCCGCCGGCGCCGACCCGCTCGGCCCGCGTTCGGACCGGGTCCCCGTCGGGCAGCAGGACGTCCGGTGCGCCGAGCACCCACTGCCCGCGGCCGTCGAAGCCGGCGCCGCTCCACTTGCGTGCGGACGAGAACGGTGCGATCGCCGTGGCCGTCCAGGCGGGATCGTCGGGAAACGCCTCGAGGACGGCGGCGAGGCTGGCGTTCGGGCGCGGGTCGGTGCGGGCGAGGGCGGCGAGGACGTCGGCGACGGGCGTGCCGCCGGTGAGCGGTTCGGTGCGGGTGAGCCGCATCCCGTCCTCGGTGAGCGTGCCCGTCTTGTCCGCGCACACGACGTCCACCCGGGCCAGGCCCTCGATCGCGGGCAGTTCCTGCACCAGGCACCGGCGCCGGCCGAGCCGGATCACCCCGACCGCGAAGGCCATGCTGGTGAGCAGCACCAGCCCCTCGGGCACCATCGGCACGAGCGCGGCGACCATCCCGCGGATCGCGTCGTCGACGTCGGTGCCCGCCGTCCGGAACTGGCTGTACACGATCAGGGCACCGGCGGGGACCAGCAGGTAGGTGATGATCCGCAGGATGGCGTCGACGCCCGAGCGCAGCTCGGAACGCACCAGGCCGAACCGGCTCGCCTCCTCGGTGAGCTTGGCCGCGTAGGCGTCGCGGCCCACCCGCGTGGCGCGGTAGCAGCCGGAGCCGGCCACCACGAAGCTGCCGGAGAGGATCTCGTCGCCGGGCTCCTTGTGCACGGGATCCGACTCGCCGGTGAGCAGCGCCTCGTCGACCTCCAGCGCGGTGGCCGCCAACACCGCGCCGTCCACCGCGGCCTGGTCGCCGGGGCCCAGCTCGATGACGTCGTCCAGCACGACCTGCCGCGGTGCCAGCTCGGCGACCGCACCGTCGCGCAGCACCCGGGGACGGGCCTCACCGACGATCGCGAGCTGCTCCAGGGTTCGCTTCGCCCGCAGCTCCTGCACGATGCCGATCGCGGTGTTGATGATGATGACGAACCCGAACAGACCGTCCTGGATCGGGCCGATCACGAGGATGATCGCGAACAGGACGCCGACCACGGCGTTGAAGCGGGTGAGGACGTTGGACCGGACGATGTCGGCTACCGAGCGGCTCGTTCGGGCCGGCACGTCGTTGGTCTGCCCGGCGGCGACCCGCTCCGCCACGTCGGCGGCGGTGAGGCCGGACAGGAGGGGCCGCTGCCCCTCGATGCTCGTCACCCGGTGTCACGTCCCCTCGTCCCGATCCCCCGAGCGATCCTCCGGCCCGTGACGGTAGCCGTACCGGCGGTGCGACGGGCCGGCGGACCCGCAGCGTCCTCACCCTCGCCCGTCAGGTCGAGCAGCCGAGGCCACGACGACGCGACGGCCGGTCGGCTCGTCCCGGGTGTGGAACTCCGCCGCGAGGTCCGCGGGCTCGTCCCGCTGCGTCCCGCCGGCCCGCGCGGCCGTCAGCCGGACGGACCCGGGTCGATCGCGCGCGCGCCGAGCTCGGCGGTCAGCAGCTCCATGGCGACCTCCTCCGGGTCGCGGCGCCGCGCCCGCCCGGCTGCCGTGTCCGCGGCGGCCTGGGCGAGCATCGTCTCCTCGTCCTCCGGCGGCTCGTCGTCGTCGGGCGGCTCGGGCGGCAGGGGCTCGGCGCCCGCCGGCGCCGACCGGCGGACCGGGGCGGGCCGGGGTGCAGCGGCGGGCGGTGCCGGGCGCTCGGGCGCCGGGCGGTCGCCGGACTCGCACCGGACGCGCCAGCGCACGCCCAGCACGCTGTGCAGGGCGGCGGCGACCACGTCGGTGTTGCGGGTCTCGGCGAGGCGCTTGGCCAGCGACGGCGCCGGGATGTGCAGCACGAGCGTGTCGTCCTCGACGGCCCGCACCGTGGCGTTGACGAGCATCGCCTCGACGCTGCGGCTCAGCGGCCGCGCCGCCGCCAGGATCTCCGACCAGACGCTGCGTACGGCCGCGGCGTCCAGGGCCCGGACGGCGGGCGTCGAGCGGCTCGCCGCGCCTGCGTCGGAAGCGGTCTCGCCGCCGCCGCGGCCGTCCCCGGCGGCCGCTGCATCCGCGGCGGCGGGCCGCGCCGGCGGTTCCGGCGCAGCACCGGCCCGCGCCGGCCGAGCCTCCCGGCCAGGTGACCCCGGGGGCGGTTCGGCCGACCCGTCGGACGGGCGGCGGGTGCCCGTCGGCTCATCCCCGGACGACCGCCGCCGCGGTTCCGCGGAACCGTCGCCCGCTGCCCGCCGAGCAGCGGGTGGGGCCTCCCCGGCAGCCGTCCCGTCCCCGGAGCCGTCCGCCGGCGCGCTCCGCCCGGGCCCGGGCGCGGCCTGCCGTTGCGCGGGACCGTCGCCCGGCGCCGGCCCGGCAGCGGGCGGGGGCACGCCGCGTCCGCGTTCGGCGGACCGCCGGTCCGTCGGCTGACCGCTGCCCGCGTCGGACATTGGGCGGGTCGCGCCGGTCGCGGTGGCGACACGTTCGGCGGGGGATCCGGACGGGGTGGCCGCGTCGCGTTCCGCGGCACGCGGCTCGGCGCCGCCGCCCGTCGCGCCGGGGCGGGCGACGCTGCGCCGGCCGTCCCCGCCGACCTCCGCGGCGTCCGGCCCCGGCGCGATCGCGACCCGCCGCTCCATCCGCTCGAGGCGTTCCAGCAGGCCGGGCTCGGCGGTGGTGGCCGCAGGCAGCAGCATCCGGGCGCACAGCAGCTCCAGCAGCAGCCGCGGCGCGGTGGCGCCGCGCATCTCCGCGAGCCCGGTGTGCACGATCTCGCCGTAGCGGGCCAGCGTGGCCGGGCCCAGGCGCCCGGCCTGCTCGACCATCCGGGTCAGCTCGTCGTCGGCCGCCTCCACCAGGCCGCGGTCGACGGCTTCGGGCACGGCCTGCAGCAGGGTCAGGTCGCGCAGGCGCTGCAGCAGGTCCGCGGCGAAACGGCGCGGATCGTGGCCGGCCTCCACCAGGCGGTCGACGGCCTCGAACACGGCCGCCCGGTCCGCGGCGGCGAGCGCGTCGACGACGTCGTCGATGATCGCGACGTCGGTGACGCCGAGCAGCGCGACGGCCCGGTCGTAGGTGACGCCCTCGGGGCCCGCGCCGGCGAGGAGCTGGTCGAGCAACGACAGCGAGTCGCGCGCCGAGCCCCCGCCGGCCCGGATCACCAGCGGGAACACCGCCGGCGCGACGACCGCGCCCTGGTCGGCGCAGATGCGTTCCAGCAGGGCGCGCAAGGTGCCGGGAGGGATGAGCCGGAACGGGTAGTGGTGGGTGCGGGAGCGGATCGTGACGAGCACCTTGTCCGGTTCGGTGGTGGCGAAGACGAAGACGAGGTGCTCCGGCGGCTCCTCGACGATCTTGAGCAGGGCGTTGAACCCCTGCGTCGTGATCATGTGGGCCTCATCGACGATGAACACGCGGTAGCGCGACTCGGCGGGCGCGAAGAACGCGCGGTCGCGCAGCTCGCGGGTGTCGTCCACGCCGCCGTGCGAAGCGGCGTCGAGCTCGGTGACGTCGATGTTGCCGGGGCCGCCGGGCGCGAGCGCGATGCAGGACGGACAGCTCCCGCAGGGCTCGGGCGTCGGGCCGAGCTCGCAGTTCAGCGACCGGGCGAGGATGCGCGCCGACGACGTCTTCCCGCAGCCGCGCGGGCCGGAGAACAGGTAGGCGTGGTTGATCCGGCCCGCTGCCAGCGCGGTGCGCAGCGGCTCGGTGACGTGCTCCTGCCCGACCACCTCGGCGAACGTCGCGGGGCGGTACTTGCGATAGAGGGCCAGGGCCACGCCGCGAGGCTACCGACCGGGACCGATGCCGAGCCGGGCGCGCCCTCGCCGATCGTCGCGCCTACCCGACAGCCCGCCCGTCCTCGACGGCCGCGCGTGTTCAGCTGCGCGAGGTCCGCGGCGGGCCGCCCGGCACCCCGTGTCCGCCGCGCCGCCCACCTGGTAGGAGCGGTGTACCAGGCGCGCCCACCGAGTTCCCGGACGAGCGCGAAGTCGCTGCTCGTCACGGCGGTGGCCACGGCGAACCGGCACCTCCCCGGACGCGGCCGGCAGCCGGACGTGAGGGGACCCCGCGCACCCGCCAGAGCCCGTTGACCCTTGCTGCCTTCCGGCCCTGGGGGAGTTCACAGGATGGACGCCGCGCGGGGTCCGCGGGCCAGTGTAGTCCGGTCTGCGGAGGCGCCCGCGCGCCCGGTAGGCTCCCGGGCGGAGGATTCGCCTAGTGGCCTATGGCGCACGCTTGGAAAGCGTGTTGGGTTCACGCCCTCGCGGGTTCGAATCCCGCATCCTCCGCCACTGCGAGCAGGCAACGCCGGGCCGCCGCCACGGAGGTGGGTCCGGCGTCTCCGTCCGGTCTCGGTCTGGCTTCCGCGTCGCCGGGCTCCGGGAACGAGGCCGGTGATCACCGCGACGCGGTAGCCCGGGGGCGTGCTCTCCCGGCCTCGACCAGAACGCGGCGAAGCCCGGCTCGCCGCGGCGAGGATGGCTGACCGGCGCCCCTTCTCGACGTGCCACACGCAAGGGGATGCGTTGCCAGGACTTGCATCGACGGTTACACTATCCCTGTACCAACGGACGAGAGATGAGAGCGCCAGAGGGACGGCGGTCGAGTCGAGGTGTACCGGAGGTGATCGTCTGGAAAGCCCCCGAGTATCGCGATCATCAAAGGATCTGTCGTGACGGCGGGGCCCGGCCACAGGCCGGCCCCGCCTCGTTCGTGTCGGAGCCGCGCAGTCCCGATCGTCGAGCCGATCCACCCCACGCCGACCCTGACCGCCGGCCGAGCCCCACCCGCCCTCGGCGGTGGCGATGGGCCAGGCCGCGGAGTTGCTCGGGTGCAGCCGGCGTTCCTGCGCAGCCTGGACGCGGCCGGCGTGCTGCGTCCGCACCGTCCCGGTGGTGCTGTCGCAGCCGGGTGCGGAACGCCGGTGTGGGACGCAGCCGTTCCCCCCGACGGATGCAGGCCCCGCCGGCGGGGGTACCGGCGGGGCCTGTGCTCGAAGGACACTTCTGTGCTCGGCCGTGGGCGCGATCGTGCGGGCCCTCGCCGACCGGGTGGGGGGTGCCGGAGGGCGGGCCGGTGCGGTCACCTCGGTGTGTGCGCCTGATGGCGCGGAGCGCGCCCGGGGACCGATGGGGCGGACACCACGGGTCGCGGCCGGATCTCGGGTAGGGCGTGGGTGACGGACACCGGTCGCACGATCGCGAGCGTGGCCGGTCCTTTCTCGTCGATCACCCCCTTCGCGGTCGACGGGTCGGGGCATGGTGCTCGGCTGTGCCAGGCGGTGCGCGTCGGGTCGCCCGCGTCGGCGCCGCGAGCACCTGCGGGCCGAGGCGGGCTTCGCTCCCGTGCCCGGTCCGGACGACGGGCGTACGGGACCGGTGCCGGGTCAGGTCGGGCCGCGTGGTGACCCGCCGAGTGACCCGGCCGTGGCAGATCGGTCGTCGGTGCACGGGAGTGCCGCGGTGGGCGCCGGTCGTGCTGCTCGTCCGCGGGAGGGAAGTTCGCAGCGATGATCGCCTCGAACTCGATCCGCAGCAGGTCGGAGTCCGCGCAGACGACATCGGCCAAGGTCGCGGTGGACGCCGCGCCGGGGGCCGTCTCGTCCGCCGCGACATGGACGGCCGACGTCACCGGACTCGGCGCCGTGGTCCGCCGCGACGCCGATCCGGATGCCTGGTGATCGAGAGTGGAGTGATCGGTCATGCCGCTGACTCCCGGTCCCGTGGTGCGAGGCAGGGTGGTTCAGACGTTGATCTGCTTGTGCCCGCTGTCGGTGTTCGTGATGGAGATCTTGCGGGGCTTGGCCTTCTCGGCGATCGGGATGCGCAAGGTGAGCACACCGGCGTCGTAGGCGGCGTCGATGTGCTCGGTGTCGAGCGTGTCGCCGAGGAACAGCTGGCGGGAGAACACCCCGAGCGGCCGCTCGGCCACCTGCATCTCCACGTGCTCACCGGTGGCCACCGGGCGTCGCTCGGCCTTCACGGTCAGCACGTTGCGTTCTACGTCCAGCTCGATCGCGTCCGGGCTGACGCCGGGCAGGTCGAACGCCACCACGAACTGGTCGCCGGCACGGTAGGCGTCCATCGGCATGGCGGTCGGGCGGGACCAGGTTCCGGGGGTGTTGGCGAACACCTGCTGGGTCAACCGGTCCAGCTCACGGAACGGGTCGGTGCGCATCAGCATCGCGGGGCCACTCCTCTCACGGATCGACGACAGGGCGGCGATGTTCCGGGGCGAGCCTCGAAGTGACACGGGACCGCTCCAGATAGCTGCAATCATAGGTGCAGTTTTCCGAGCAGGCAAGGGCTCTGTTCACTGTAGTCCGTAGATGAGTTCTTGCCCCGGCTGATGAGGCAGCCGCTCATCGAGGCACGCGAACGCGCCGGCGGTCACGATCCGGCACTCGTACCCGGCATGGGCCGCCGCCGTGGCGAGCACGGTGTCCGCGGAGTAGTCGCGCGGTTCACGGGATCCGTTCGACGCCGCCGCTCACTCGGGGCCCTGCTGGGCACGCATCGCGACCGGTGCGCCCGCCAGGTCCTCGTCGTTGCAGAGCAGCTTCACCTCGTAATAGGGCGAGCCGGCCTGGTCGTCGTAGTCGAGGTGGATGGCGATGACGTCGACCGGCTCACCCAGCCAGGCCTGGACACCCCGCAACCAGCTCGCTGATCGTTCCAGCGCAGTCGGCAGGTCGTCGTCGCGAAACTGGACCGGCCGGAAGGGCACCTCCTGGATCTGGTCGTGTGGGTGCTCGGGCCGCGGCAGGTCGGCTGCCAGCCCAGCGTCGTCGAGTCGTAGTTCGACCGGGTTCTCGCTCACCTGGACAGCTTTGCCCGCTCCGATGCCCGCGACAAGCGCAACGCCGTCGATCGATATGAGGACGCGTCCCGGGGCGCGAGGTGGACCGCCCCGCTCGAGCCGGTGAGCCTGTCCGCCGTCGTCGACGCCGGTGCCGGCGGCGCTGCTCGGGGTCATGATGGGCGACCATCTCCGCCGACGTCAGCGACAGCCACGTCCCGAAGTCGACGGAGCGGAGCCGGCCGGTCCGTCGGGACGGCCCTCGTGGTCGCTGCGCGCCGGCGCCGCCAGCGAGAACGGCGGGCAGCCCGTCGAGGGATCCCCGGCGACGTCGTCTCCGCCGTGGCGGGGTGGACCGGCTCGCGATCCGGCCGGCCCACCCCGCCCGCAGGCGCCGCCGCGCCTCCCCCCGGGGGCGGTGCGCGCCCGCACCTGACGATGTAGACCGTGCCGGCGGCCACCACAACCCCGAATCCTGCCGGTGTCGCGGATCGGACAACGCGGGGCGCGCGGATGGACAGCCGGCGGCCGAAGCTATCGTCGGAGCCGGGCCGCGACCGCGCCCCGACGAGCGCGTCGTACCCGGCACGACAAGACGGCGCACCGGTGGAGGTGTGCCCGTGGCCTGGGTGTTCCTGGTCCTGTCCGGAATGCTCGAGACGGTGTGGGCCGCCGCGCTCGCCCGATCCGCGGTGCTGACGCGGCTCGTCCCGTCGATCGTCTTCGGCGTCGCCCTGGTGCTGTCGATGTCCGGGTTGGCCCTCGCCCTGCGCACGCTGCCGGTGGGCACCGCCTACGCCGTGTGGGTCGGGATCGGCGCGGTCGGCACGGCGGGGTACGGGATGGTCGCCCTCGGCGAGCCCGCGACGGCGGGCAGGTTGCTCTGCCTGGTCGCGATCGTCGGCGGAGTGGTCGGGCTCAAGCTCCTGCACTGACGGCAGCTCGGGCATCTCGGCGAGGCGCTCGGGGCCGGTTCGTGAAGGTTCCCGGAGTAGAAACCGCCGATGAGAGCGGTAGCGTGACGGTCGTGACCGAGACCGTGCTGGGGCGCGGGATCTCGATGCCGTCGTCGCGCATCCCGGCCAGGTGCAGCTTCATCGCCTGGCGCATCTCGGCGACCGTCTCTTCCTCGGTGTCGCCGAGTGCGACACATCCGGGCAGTTCGGGGCACCACGCGCCGTAGCCGCCGTCGTCGGCGCGCTCGATGATGATGGCGTAGGTGATCACTGTGGCCTCCGGTTCAGCCCCGCTTGCCTCCGGATGCTTCGCTCGGTACCGACCGGCAAGTCCTTGCCCAGCTTGCCCGGGACCGTCACGCGCCCGAACTTCGTCGGGTGCTTGTACTGCCGGTGGCTGCCGCCGGTCGTCACGAGGTACCAGCAGTGTCCTCGAGCAGCCGCAACATCTCGCGGACCTTCATCGGCACGGGCGTCATGCTCGGCGTGAGTCGCGGCCTCTGGCCCGACCGGTCGCGGGCAACCTACCGGCCTGTGCGAGCAGGGGCGGCGGAGCACGGCCGGACCTCAACGGACCGACGCCGGACGGGTGGCCTCGTGGTCGACGAACAGCGCGATGGCGGCCCGATACGAGCACATCACCGCAGCGGTCCAGCGCGACGTCGCGAGGCGCGTCGGCGGGCTGTTGTGGCAGGCAGAGGAGGCAGCCACGATGGCAAATGAGACTAGAACTGAGACTGAGCCGGGAACGCCGGGCGCTCCCTCGGCGGGAGGCCCGGCGTTTGCCTGGTGAGAGCGGTAGCGGTGGGATTTGAACCCACGGAGGGTGTGAACCCTCACGCGCTTTCGAGGCGCGCTCCTTCGGCCGCTCGGACACGCTACCGCCGCCGAGCTTAACCCAGCCGCGACCGGCGCTCGGCGCGGGCACCGCCGGTGATGATCCTGCTCGGGCTCGCGAGCGGGGCTCGGCATGTGGAGGTCGACGGCGCGAGGAGCCCCTGTCCGCGTTCGGATTGGCCTACCTGCTGTTCGGCGCCGGCCTGGGGATCGGGGGTCACCGCTGCGCGGGCGGCTGCCGCTACGGCGGGGCTCGCCCCGGAACCCAGCCCACTCGCCCGGGAACGGCAGGCCTACCGCCGGTCCCGGGCCCGACGTTCCACCCTGCGCCGAGCTCGGATCCTCGTGCGCGGGCTGGCGATCGCGGCGCTGCGCACCCTGCGCGGTCCGGTCTTCTTCCCGGTGCGCGCTCGCCACCGGCTACGTCGACCTGTTCCGCGGGCTGCCGCTGATCATCGCGCTCTACCTCGTCGGGTTCGGCGTTCCGGCGCTGCGGCTGCAGGGCGTACCGACGAGGGCGGCCGTGCTCGGCACCGTCGCGCTGATCCTCGTGTACTCCGCGTACGTGGCCGGGGTGTTCCGGGCCGGCATCGAGTCCGTGCACCCGTCGCCGGTCTCGGCGGCGCGCTCGCTCGGGCTCACGAACCGGCAGTCGATGCGGCTGGTGATCCTCCCGCAGGCGGTGCGCCGGGTGCTGCCGCCGCTGCTCAACGACTTCGTCGCCCTGCTGAAGGACGTCGGGTTGATCTCCGTGCTCAGCATGGTCGACGCGGTCCGGGCGGCACAGATCGTCGTGGCCGACGCCCTCGACTTCACGCCGCACGTGGCGGCAGGGTTGCTGTTCGTCGGCCCGGGCGGCGGGCCGCGCTCGCCGTGCGCCCGCGGCTGCTACTGCTCGACGAGATCACCTCGGCCCTGGACCCGGAGCTGGTCGGAGGTGCTCGCCATCGTCCGCGAGCTGGCCCTGGGCGGGATCACGATCCAGGTCGCCGACCGCGTGGGCTTCCTCGACGGCGGGCGGCTGCTGGAGTCCGGGCCGCCGGCGCAGGTGCTGGGCGAGCCGCGGCACGAGCGGACGCGGCAGTTCCTGGCGCGGGTGATCGCGGCGGGCCGGTTGCCCTGATGCGATTGCGGGACGACGGCCTGCGTGATCCTGCTACGGTTGCTACATGGACCGGACGATCCCGCACCGCGAGCTGCGCAACAACAGCAGCGCGGTGCTCCGCGAGGTCGCCGACGGCGCCACCATCGAGGTGACGAACAACGGCGAGGTCGTCGCGGTGCTGGTACCGCCGCCGCGCGCGCGCAGCCGCCCCGCGCATCCACCGGGCGAGGATCCGCGGCGGGTTCGCCGAGCTGGCCCGGGTGCAGCTCGACCGTCCGGTCCAGGAGGTCCTCGACGACCTCCGTGGCGAGCGGTGACGGTCTACGTCGAGACGTCGGCCGCCGCGAAGCTCCTCGTCGACGAGGCCGAGTCCGCCCGGCTCGCCGCCCTTCTCGACGGGCAGGGCGCGACCCCGGTGTCCTGCCTCGTCCTCGAGACCGAGCTGCGTCGCCTCGCCGTGCGCGAGGACCTCCCCCAGACGGCGGTGACCGCGGTACTGGAGCGGTTCGACCTGCTCGAGCCGGACCGCGCTCTCTAGCGCGAAGCCGGGCTGCTCCCGGGCCGGCACCTGCGCAGCCTCGACGCCCTGCATGTCGCCGCGGCCCTGCGCCTGGACGCCGACGTCATGCTGTCCTACGACCAGCGCCAGCGGGCGGCGGCCGAGGCCGCCGGGCTCAGGACAATCGCGGTGTAGCCACCCCGCGGCCACGGCGCGGACGCTCCGTCACGCCCGGTGCGCCGCGAAGAACGCCGCGAGCAGCTCCGCGGACTCGCGCTCCAGCACGCCCCCGACGACTTCCGGGCGGTGCGCGAGCCGCCGGTCGCGCAGGACGTCCCACAGGGAGCCGGCCGCCCCCGTCCTGGGCTCCCACGCCCCGAACACCACCCGGGCCACCCGGGCGAGCCCGATCGCCCCGGCGCACATCGTGCACGGCTCGACGGTGACCGCCAGCGTGCAGCCCGCCAGCCGCCACGTCCCGGTCACCGCCGCGGCGGCGCGCAGGGCGAGCACCTCGGCGTGCGCGGTGGGGTCGCCGAGGGCCTCGCGAGCGTTGCAGGCGGCGGCCAGCTCCCGCCCCGCGGCGTCGACGACGACGGCGCCGACCGGCACGTCACCGGTGTGCAGCGCGCCGGCCGCGACGTCGAGGGCGCGCCGGAGGAGCCGCTCGTCGGCGGGGCGGGTCACCGGGGCGAGTGGCTCACCGGTCGTCGACGAGCTCGGCGAGCTCCTCGCCGAACCCGCAGCGGCGGCCGATCGCGGCGAGCTGCTCGTCCGGGTACAGCTCGACCTCCGCGGCGAGCACCTCGAGCTCGTCGGCGGGCAACCCGAGGTCGGCGAGGATGCCGAGATCTCCCTCCGGCCACGGGTCGTCGAGGGCGTCGTCGTCCGGCGGGAGCTCGACGCGCAGGAGGTCGAGCACGTCGGCGGCGACGTCGTAGTCCAGCGCCGCGACGGCGTCCGAGAGCATCAGCGCCACCCCGCCCGGAATCGGCCGCAGCAGCACGAAGAACTCGTCGTCGACGTCGAGCAGGCCGATCACCGCGCCGGTGGACCGGACCGCGCGCAGCTCGCTGATCGCGGCGTCGAGATCGACGAGGGCCTCGGGCGCCATCCGGCTGCAGCGCCACCGACCCTCCTCCCGGATCGCCGCCACGGCGTACCCGGGGAGGGCCTGTTCCCGCAGGTCCGCGGGGGCCTGGACGCTCTGCACCGCCATGAGACTACGGTAACCCCGGGTCGCGGTGTGGTCCAAACCACAGGGGCAGGTTCAGTCCCCGGGCTGCCAGGATCGGGGCATGTCGCGCGCCGATCCCCAGCTCGCCGGGCTCGGCGCCCGGGCCCGTGCCCTCCAGCACCGCACGGTCGGGCTGCGGCGTGCGCTGCACCGCCATCCCGAACTCGGCCTGCACCTGCCCCGCACCCGCGACGCCGTGCTGGCCGAGCTGGCCGACCTGCCGCTGCAGGTGCACCTCGGTCGGGTCGTCAGCTCCGTCGTCGCGGTCCTCGACGGCGCCCGGCCCGGCCCGACCGTCCTGCTCCGCGGCGACATGGACGCCCTGCCGATGGCCGAGGAGACCGGGCTGCCGTTCGCCTCGGCGGTGGACGGCGCGATGCACGCCTGCGGGCACGACACGCACGTCGCCATGCTCGCGTCGGCCGCCCGGCTGCTGGCGGGCCTGCGCGACCGGCTCGCCGGGCGGGTGCTGTTCATGTTCCAGCCGGGCGAGGAGGGCTACCACGGCGCCCGTCACATGATCGACGAGGGGCTGCTGGACGAGGGCGGGCCGGCCGGTACGCCGTCGTCGGCGCTCGCCCTGCACATCAGCGCGACACTCGCCGCAGGCCGGTTGCAGACCCGGCCCGGCCCGCTGATGGCCGCCGCCGACACACTGCGCGTCACCGTCACCGGGCGCGGCGGGCACGCGTCGGCCCCGCACGACGCGCTCGACCCGGTGCCCGCGGCGGCGGCGATGGTCGGGGCGCTGCAGACCGCGCTGACCCGGCGGGTGGACGCCCAGCAGGCGGCGGTGCTGACGATCGCGCGCATCGTCGCGGGCACGACGAACAACGTGATCCCCGAGACGGCGTTCCTGGAGGGCACCCTGCGCACGCTGTCCGAGCCGGTGCGGGGCCGGCTGCGCGAGGAGATCCGCCGCGTCTGCCACCACACGGCGCTGGCGCACGGCTGCACGGCGGAGATCGACCTCGAACCGGGCTACCCGGTGACCGTGAACGACGCCGAGGTCGCCGGGCGGGTCGGGCGGATCGGCGCCGCGGTGGGGGCGAGGTACGCCGAGATGCCCGGCCCGATCATGGGTGCCGAGGACTTCTCCTACGTCCTCGAACGCGTGCCGGGCGCGCTGGCGTTCCTCGGCGGCCGGCCCGCCCGCGTCGACCCCGCGACGGCGCCGCCGAACCACTCCAACCGCGTGGTGTTCGACGAGGGCGCGATGGCCGCGGGGGTGGCCGTGTACGCGGGGTTCGCCCTCGACACCTGCCGGGCGCGGTGACGGAGGATGCTGACCCTGCGCGAGCTCGGGATGGCGATCCGCTCCGGCGAGCTCTCCCCCGTCCACCACGTCGACGACGTGCTGAGCCGACTGCGCGACGACGAGCTGAACACCGTCGTCGCGCTCGACCCGGACCGGGCGCTGGCCGACGCCGCCGAGCGCGCGGCCGAGCTGGCCCGCGGGCAGTGGCGGGGCCCGCTGCACGGTGTCGCCATCGGGGTGAAGGACCTGATCGACGTGGCCGGCCTGCCGACGCGCGCCGGCTCCGCGGTGCTCGCGGACGCCCCGCCGGCTGCCGTCGACGCGCCGGTGGTCGCGCGGTTGCGGGAGGCGGGCGCCGTGGTGGTCGCGAAGCTGCACACCCACGAGTTCGCCTACGGCCCCACCGGCGACGTCGCCGCGGGCGGGCCGGCGCGCAACCCGCACGACCCGGCGCGGATCACCGGCGGCTCGTCCTCCGGCTCCGCGGCCGCGGTGGCCGCCGGGTACCTGCCGCTGGCGCTGGGCACCGACACCGGGTGCAGCGTGCGCACGCCGGCGGCGCTGTGCGGGGTGATCGGGCTCAAGCCGACCCGCGGGCGGCTGCCCACCGGCGGGGTGTTCCCGCTGTCGGAGACCTGCGACCACGTCGGGTTCCTGACCGCCGACGTGCACGGCGCGTCGGTGGTGTGGGACGTGCTGAGCCGCGCGGACGGCACGGGCGGCGGCATCCAGCCGCCGGGCGTCGACGGCGTGCGCGTCGGGGTGCCCGTCGACCCGTACTGGCGGACGGCTGACCCGGTGCTGGAGCAGGCCGCGACGGCCGCGGTGGCGCGGCTGGCGGCGCGTGGGGCACACGTCGTGGAGATCGCGACGCCGGGGATCGACGAGCTCGCGGCGACGTACGCGCCGATCGTCGGCGCCGAGGCGTACGCCACGCACGCGGCCTGGCTCCGGGATCGGCCGCAGGACTACCAGGCGGCGACGCGGGAGCGGATCGAGCGGTTCGCGAAACTGCCGGCGCGGGCGTACGTGGACGCGCAGCGGGCCCGGGTACGGCTGACCGGCGAGCTGCGGCGGGCGCTGGACGGCGTGGACGTGCTCGTGCTGCCGACCACCCGGCTGCGGGCGACGCCGATCGGGACCTCGACGGTGGAGGTCGACGGCGTGCCGGTGCCGGTGTGGTCGTCGCTGCTGGCGCTGACCCTGCCGTTCGACCTCACCGGCTGGCCCGCGGTCTCGGTGCCCGTGCCGGTGGCCGGCCTGCCCGCCGGGGTGCAGGTGGTGGGGGTGGGGCTGGAGGAGCGCGGGATGC
>DATLGI010000032.1:0-8500 GCA_035540535.1 Pseudonocardia sp. | reverse complement strand
CCTCGATCGGGCCGGGCCGACCCTAGCCGTGGCCGCCGCGCCCCGGGGCGTCACCCGGGCCCGAGCGACACGCGGGCACCGTGGTGGTGCCCGCGCCGGGGCGGTACCGTCCCGCCATGACCACGGCGGGTGGGATGGGGCGCAAGGTCCAGCAGCTCGACAACGACGTGCAGGCGATCTACGAGATGCTCGCGACGATCCAGGCGACCCAGACCCGCCAGCACAACCGGCTCGGCGAGATCGCAACCGTCCAGGACGGGCACACCGCCACCCTCGCCGAGCACACCGCCACCCTCGCCGAGCACGGCAGCAAGCTCGACCGCATCATCGCGCTGCTCGAGCGAGGCTGACGGTCGGCCGGCATCGGCCCGTTCCGCGCGCGGATTGTCGTCCTCGCAGAGGCTGTGGGCGCTGTGAGGATCACAATCCGCGCGCGGAGCGAGCCGGCACGGTCCGAACTCGGCAGCGGATGGTGCGCTGCGCCCCCCGGTCGGGCAGGATCCTCCCGTGCTCCTCGCCGTCGTCGCCAACACCCGGTCGGGGGGCAACACCGACCCCGATCGGATCATCCGCCTGCTGACCGAACGTGGCGCGACCGTGCGCCGCCTCACTCTCGACGCCCTCGACGACCCTCTCGGCGACGGCGTCGAGCGGCTGGTCGTCGCCGGCGGTGACGGCTCGCTGGGGGTCGCGGCCCGCGCCGCCCACCGCGAGAAGGTGCCGCTGGCCGTGCTGCCCACCGGCACCGCCAACGACTTCGCCCGCGCCCTCGACCTGCCCCGCGACCTCGAGCAGGCGTGCGCGCTGGCCGCGGATCCCACCGCCGCGACGCGGCACCGCGAGGTGGGCCTGTTCGGCGACCACCCGTTCGTCAACGCCGCCGCCGCGGGCCTGTCCGCCGTCGCGAGCCGGCGCGCCGAGCCGCACAAGCCACGTCTGGGCCCGCTCGCCTACGCCGTCGGGGCGCTCCTCGCCGGCGCCACCGCCCCACCGCTGCGCTGCCGCGTCCGCTGCGACGGGACCGAGCGTTTCGCCGGCGACGTGTGGCAGGTCGTCGTGGGCGCCACCGGCGCGTTCGGCGGCGGTTCGCAGATCGGCGGCACCCGCCCCGACGACGGCCTGCTCGACGTCGCCGTGGTCCCGGCCGGGCCGCGGGTCGCGCTGGTCCGCCGCGCCTACGGGATGCGCCGCGGGCAGCTCACCGAGCAGGCCGACGTCCCGCACCACCGCGGCCGCAAGATCGAGATCGACCTGCCGCCCGGCACCCCTTTCAACGTCGACGGCGACGTCCGCGAGTGCCATCCCGCGCTGTTCGCGCTGCTGCCCGGCGGGGTGGAGGTGGTCGTGCCGTGAGCTCGCGCACCGTCACCAGCTACTGGCCCGAGTACGCCCTCGCCACCGCCCTCGCGGTCCGGTACGCGAGCGAGTCGCTGCGCCACCGGCGCGAGCGGGGCCGTGGCTACGAGCTGCGCGGCGAGGAGCTGCACGTCGGGTCGGATGCGTTCCTGCACGCCACCGAGGCGATCACCGGTGCGCCCATCACCGTCGGCAACGACCTCGAGCTGCTGATCAACGGCGACGCCATCTTCCCCGCGTTCCTCGACACGATCGCGGGGGCGCGGCGGTCGGTGAACCTGCTGACGTTCGTGTACTGGCGCGGCGACATCGCCCACGAGATCGCGGGCGTGCTCATCGAGCGCGCCCGCGCCGGCGTCGCGGTGAACGTGCTGCTCGACGCGTTCGGCACCGCGAAGATGGAGCCGCGGCTGGTCCGGGACATGCGCGAGGCCGGGGTGACCGTCGCCCGGTTCCGCCCGCCGAAGCCGTACGCGATCCGGCGGCTCAACAACCGCACGCATCGCAAGGTCCTGGTGGCCGACGGCGAGGTCGGCATGATCGGCGGGGTCGGCATCGCCGAGGAGTGGACCGGCGACGCGCAGGACCCGGACCACTGGCGCGACACGCACGTGCGGGTGCGCGGGCCGATCGTGCGCGGGCTGCAGGGCGCGTTCGCCGAGAACTGGCTGGAGGCCACCGGCGACGTCCTCGTCGGACCCGACTACCTCCCGCCGCTGCAGGCCACCGACGGTTCCGGGCCCATGCAGGTGGTGCGGTCCTCGGCGGGGGTCGGCGACACGAACGTCGAGGCGCTCTACTTCCTCGCGATCGCCTGCGCCCGGGAGAGCCTCGACCTCACCGCCGCCTACTTCGCCCCGCGGCCGGCGTTCGTCGAGGCGTTGGCCGACGCCGCCCGCCGCGGGGTCGCGGTGCGGATCCTGGTCCCCGGCCCGTACATCGACAAGCAGTTCGTCCGGGTCGCGGGCCGGGCCGTGTACCAGAAGCTGCACGAGGCCGGTGCCCGGATCTGGGAGTACGGCCCGACGATGCTGCACGCGAAGACCATGACCGTCGACGGCGAGTGGTCGTCGGTGGGATCGGTCAACTTCGACAACCGGTCGTTCCAGCTGCACGACGAGTCGACGCTGTGCGTCCAGTCGCGCGAGTTCGCGGCGAGGCTGACCGAGCAGTTCGAGCAGGACCTCACCGTCTCCGAGGAGATCCGCGAGCGCCGCTGGCGCGGCCGGCCGCTGCACCAGCGCGTCGCCGAGCAGGTGCTGGTGCGGTTCCGCCGCGAGCTCTAACCCTCCCCCGGCACCCGGCCCCGGTCGGCCGGGCGGTGCGGCCCCGTCACCGGACCGTCCGGCTCCAGCGGCAGCAGCAGCGTGAACACCGCGGGGACGGCCCTGCTCAGGGTCAGCCGCCCGCCCTCGGCCTCGGCGAGGCTGCGTGCCAGCGGCAGGCCGATCCCGTGCCCGCCCGGCCGCGGGGGTCGCCGCGCGAAGAGCCGGTCGACGTCCTCGTGCACCCCGCCGCCCTCGTCGGCGACGTCGACAGCCAGGGCGTCACCGGACTCGCGGACCCGCACCGTCACCGTCCCACCGCCGTGACGCACGGCGTTGTCGACCAGCACCCCCAGCACCTGCCGCACGGCCGCGTTCGACCCGCGCGCCGCGGGCAGCCGCTCCGGCACCTCGATCCGCAGGCCCCGATCGGCCAGCGTCCCGCCCCACTCCGCCTCCACCTCGCCCAGCAGTTCCGGCAGTCGCAGCGGGCCGAGCGTGCGCCCGCGGTCGCGGGTCAGCGCCAGCAGGTCGTCGATCGTGCGGTGCAGCCGCTCGGTGCCGGCGAGCGCCGCGGTGATCGCGCTCCGCAGGTCCTGCCCCGGCCGCTCCAGCGCCGCCTCCAGCCCCAGCCGCAGCCCCGTCAGCGGCGTGCGCAGCTGGTGCGAGGCGTCCGCGGTGAACGCCCGCTCGCGGCCGACGATCTCACCGAGCCGCTCGGCGGTGGAGTTCAGGGCCGACCCGACGGCGTCGATCTCCGGGATGCCGGTGGGTCGCGACCGGGTGCCGAAGTCGCCGTCACCCAGCGCCCGCGCGGTGCCCGCGATCCGTTCCAGCGGCGCGGCCAGGCGGGTGGCCGCCCGGCGCGCCAGCACCCACGTGACGCCGAGCGCGGCCGCCGCCAGCCCCGCCATCAGCAGGTAGACCTCCGCGATCCGCACCACCCCGGCGGTGCGCGGGGTGGTGGCCCGCACGGCGCCGACGACGTCGGTGTCCTCCCGGACCGGGACGCCGCTGACCATGTCGTAGCCGTCGTTGCCGCGGCCGAGGGCACCGTCGAGCGCGGTCCGGACGGGCGCGTCGGCGAGGTCCGGGCCCGGACCGAACACCCGGTGGCCCTCGGCGTCGTACACCGTGACGTCGACCCCGTGCTCGGCCTCGGCGTCCTCGCCGAACCCGCCGGTGCGGGCGAGCTCCCCCGCCACGTCGACGGCGACGGCGAGGGCCTCGGCCTCGAGCTCGGCGCGCTCCTCCTCGAACAGGTACCGCGCCACGACGAACGCCAGGGGGACGCCGAACAGCGCGATGGCCAGGGTCGCCGCGAGCAGGCTCAGCACGACGATGCGGTGGCGCACTCAGCCCTCCGGGGCCTCGAGGCGGTACCCGTGGCCGCGCAGCGTCACGATCCGCGGCAGCCGCGCGGCGGGTCCCACCTCCGCGAACCGCCGGCGCAGCGCGGCGACGTGCACGTCGAGGGTCTTCGTCGAACCGAACCAGTGCTCGTCCCACACGTCCGACATCAGGGTCTCCCGGCTGACGGCAGCGCCGGCGTCCGCGCCGAGCCGGGCCAGCAGGTCGAACTCCTTCGCCCGCAGCACCAGCTCGTGGCCGTGCACCATGGCCCGCCGACCGGCTGTGTCCACGACCAGGTCGCCCAGCGTCAGCACCGCGGGGTGCGGGGGCGGCGCACCACGGCGCAGGTGCGCCCGCACCCGGGCGTGCAGCTCGGCCAGCCCGACCGGCTTGGTGAGGTAGTCGTCGGCCCCGGCCTCCAGGCCGACCACGACGTCCATCTCGTCTGTGCGCGCGGTCAGCATGACGACGACGACGCCGGGGCGGGCCGCGCGCAGCCGCCGGCACACCTCGACCCCGTCCAGATCGGGCAGCCCGAGATCGAGCAGCACGAGGTCGAGGTCGCCGGCGTCCGCGGCACCGAGGGCGGCCGCGGCGGTGCGCACCCACTCGACGTCGTGGCCGTGGGCGCGCAGGCTCGACTCGAGGACCCCGCCGATCGTCTCGTCGTCCTCGACCACCAGGAGACGGGCCACGACGGTGAGGTTAACCGCGTGCTACGGCGCCGACGGCTCGCGGGCCGTCGTCGGAGGGTGCCCGGCCGCCACGGGGGCGGCTGGCGGGTTCCGGCGAAGTCGGGCGCGGACGGCCGCCAACCGCCGCCCGAGCACCTGGCGGGCGAGCGCCAACATCGGCCGCGGGTCGCGGGGATCGAGCACCCCGACGTCACGCACACCGCGCCAGCTCGCGAGCACCTCCAGCACGCCGGCGTCGCCCCGACGGACACGCGTCCACGCGGCGAGCAGATCCGAGTACAGCATCACCTTGCGGCCCGCCACCGGCCGCGGCTGCTCGGGCAGCTCCAACCCGGCCAGCGTGGCGTAGAGCCGCCAGGCCCCGTCGGCCTCGCAGGCCTCGGCGAGCCCGTAGCTCGCCGGGACGCGCACGTTGATCTCCACCAGGAACAGCTCACCGGTGACGGCGTGGCGCTTGAACTCGCAGCTCGACACCCCGACGAACCCGGTGTGCTCCACCAGCCGCCGCGCGGCCGCGAGCGCCTCGGGCACGTCGGCGGACTCCGTCAACGATCCGACGCCGTAGTCCAGCGGCCACTGGCGGATCTTGCGCCGACCGTACTCCAGCGGGTAGCGGCCCTGCGCGTCACGAACCGTCACCGCGCCGAGCAGCGCCGTCTCCGGGCCGGGCACCAGCTCGGTGAGCACGAAGGACAGGCCGCGGTCCAGCAGCCGTCCGGCGCGGTCGTCGAGGGTCTCCCGCGAGTCGACGAGCTGGGTGCCGAACCCCACCGAGGCCTTCGCGACGTGGCCGAGGTCGGGCTTGAGGACGCAGGGCAGCGGGACGGAGGCGCGCAGCGCGGCGAGCTCCGCCCGGCCGGTGACGTGGTGCAGCCACGGCGCGCGCACGCCCGCCCGCGGGGCGATGCGGTAGAGCTCGAACTTGTCCATCAGCGTCCGGTGCGGCCCGTCCGCGGTCTCGAACGTCCGCAGCGACGCGGGCAGCTGCGCCCGGTGGCGCTGCACCCACTCCGACGCGGCGTCCGAGCCGCAGATCACCACGCCACCGCCGTCGGACGCGAGGCGTTGCAGCTCCGCCGTCCAGGTGGCGGGGTCGCCGGCCACCCGCCCGGTCACCCCGCGCGCGGCGAGGACGTAGGAGTGGCGCGGGTCGACCAGGGCGTGCACGGCGACCCCGCGACGCACGAGCGCCCGGGCGATCGTCAGACAGCCGTCGTTGGGGTGCAGGAGGATCGCGCGCGGGCCCGGGTCCATGCCTCCGACGGTAGGCAGGGACCGGTTCACCGGGAGTGCACCGCGGGCAAGGGGAGGGCAAAATCCGCCGACGCGGGCAGGATGGGGTCATGACCACCACGTCGCCGCCGTCCGCGACCGCCCGTCCTTCCGGCCTGGACCTGCGCTGGGTCGACCCCGCGACCCGCCCCCAGGACGACCTGTTCGGTCACGTCAACGGTCGGTGGCTGGCCACCCACGAGATCCCCGACGACCGCGCGCAGGACGGCGCGTTCCGGGCCCTGCGCGACCGGGCCGAGGCCGACGTCCGGGCGATCGTCGAGGGGGCCGCGGACGAGCCCGGCCCGGACGCCCACCGGGTCGCGGACCTCTACGCGTCGTTCATGGACGTCGAGCGGGTGGAGCGACTGGGCGTCGCCCCGCTGCGGCCGCGGCTCGACGAGATCGCCGCCGCGCCCGACCGGGCCACGCTCGCGGCGGTGCTCGGCCGCCGCCAGCGCGAGGGCGCCGCCGCGCTGTTCGGCGCGTTCGTCAGCACCGACGCGAAGGACTCGACGCGATACCTGGTGCACCTGTCGCAGTCCGGGCTGGGCCTGCCCGACGAGTCGTACTACCGCGAGGACGGCTACGCGCCGATCCGCGCCGCGTACGTCGAGCACCTCGCGCGGCTGGCGGAGCTGGTCGGCCTGCCGCGCGAGCACGCCGAGACCGTGATGGAGCTGGAGACCGCCCTCGCCGCCGAGTCGTGGGACCGGGTGACCAACCGCGACGCGGAGAAGACCTACACGCTCATGACGCTCGCGCAACTGCGCGAGCACGCGCCCGGGTTCGACTGGGACGCCTGGCTCACCGCGCTCGGCGCGCCGGAGAGCGCCTTCGACGAGATCGTGGTCCGCCAGCCGAGCTTCGTGGCCGCGGCCGCGCGGCTGTGGGCGCAGCGCCCGATCGAGCAGTGGCGGGCGTGGCTGGCGATCCACACCGCGTCCGCCTGCGCCGAGTACCTGAGCAGCGCCGTCGTCGAGGAGCACTTCGCCTTCCACGGCCGCACTCTGTCCGGGACGCCGCAGCTGCGGGAGCGGTGGAAGCGCGGGGTGTCGCTGGTGGAGGGCGCGCTGGGCGAGGCAGTCGGGCAGCTGTACGTGCAGCGGCACTTCCCGGCATCGGCCAAGGCGCGGATGGAGGAGCTGGTGGCCCACCTGGTCGAGGCCTACCGGCAGAGCATCACCGCGCTCGACTGGATGGGCCCGGCGACCCGCGAGCGCGCGCTGGCCAAGCTCGCGCGGTTCACCCCGAAGATCGGCTATCCGGAGAAGTGGAAGGACTACTCGGCGCTGGAGGTCCGCGCCGACGACCTGCTCGGCAACGTCGCGCGCGCCGGCGCCTGGCGCACCGACTTCGAGCTCGCCAAGATCGGGCGGCCGGTCGACCGCGACGAATGGCTGATGACCCCGCAGACCGTCAACGCCTACTACCACCCGCGGATGAACGAGATCGTCTTCCCGGCCGCGATCCTGCAGCCGCCGTTCTTCGACGCCGACGCCGACGACGCCGCGAACTACGGCGGCATCGGCGCGGTGATCGGGCACGAGATCGGGCACGGCTTCGACGACCAGGGCTCGCGCTACGACGGCGACGGCAACCTCACCGACTGGTGGGACGCCGCGGACCGCGCCGAGTTCGACCGCCGCGCGCAGGCGCTGATCGCTCAGTACGACGCGCTGTCCCCACGCGGACTCGACGGGCACACCGTGAACGGGGCCCTCACCGTCGGGGAGAACATCGGCGACCTCGGCGGGCTCACGATCGCGCTCAAGGCCTACCGGATCGCGACGGCCGGCGCCGAGCCGCCGGTGCTCGACGGGCTCACCGGGCTGCAGCGGGTGCTCGTCGGCTGGGCGCAGATCTGGCGCGCGGCCACCCGCGACGCGGAGGCGGTGCGGCGCCTGGCGGTCGACCCGCACTCCCCCCCGGACCTGCGCTGCAACGCCGTCGTGACGAACCTCGACGCGTTCCACGAGGCGTTCGACGTGCGGGAGGGCGACGCGCTGCACACCCCGCCCGAGCAGCGGGTGCGGATCTGGTGATCCGGGGCCGACCGGACGGGGTCAGGCCGCGGCTACCTCGTAGGTGTGGCCGGCGGCGCGCAACCGCTCGACCAGCGCCGTCCCGATCCCCGTCGCGGGGGTGAGGGAGCCGGCGCGCTCGGGCAGCCGGTCGCCGTCGAGGGCCAGGGCCAGCGCGGCCTCGCCGAACATGACGGCGGTGGCCGCGTAGCCCGGGTCGCCGGGGCCGGCGACCGTCGCGCGGTAGCGGCGCCCGCCCGTCGTCGTCGCGGAGATCAGCGAGCGGAACCACCCGGCGTCGCGGGCCCGCTCGCTCGGCCCGGTTCCGGGCGCGGGGAGCACCCGGTCGAGCAGGGCGCGGGTCGGTCCGACGCTCATCGCGCCGACGAACGCCGCGAGCCCGGCGGTCACCCCGGCCGCCGTGACCGCCCCCGTCGGCCCCTTCCCGCAGGCCATCACCTCGCCGTAGCGGAACCCCCGCCCGTACGCCCAGCCCAGCAGCGCGTTGCTGCGGCGCACGATGCGCGTGTTGTAC
>DATLGI010000031.1:0-15000 GCA_035540535.1 Pseudonocardia sp. | reverse complement strand
GGCTCGTCGACTACGACTTCACCGCCGCGATGGAGGACGAGCCCGATGCGATCGCATCGAGCTCGTCCTCCATCGCGGCGGTGAAGTCGTAGTCGACGAGCCGGCCGAAGTGGTGCTCCAGCAGCCCGACGACGGCGAACGCCACCCACGACGGGACCAGCGCGCTGCCCTTCTTCCACACGTAGCCGCGGTCCTGGATCGTCTTGATGATCGACGCGTACGTGGAGGGCCGGCCGATGCCCAGCTCCTCCAGCGCCTTCACCAGGCTCGCCTCGGTGTAGCGCGCCGGCGGGTTGGTGGAGTGCCCGTCCGCCGCGAGGTCGACGGCGGTGAGGACCTGGCCCTGCGTGAGCTCCGGCAGTCGCGACTCGGCGTCGTCGGCCTCGCCGCCCGCCTCGTCGTCGACGGTCTCGACGTAGGCCTTCAGGAAGCCGGCGAACGAGATGGTCCGGCCGGATGCGGCGAAGGTGCACTCCTCGCCCGTGCCGGCCGTCCCGGTGATCCGCACGCTGACCGTGGTGCCGCGCGCGTCGGCCATCTGCGAGGCGACCGTGCGCTGCCAGATCAGCTCGTAGAGCCGGAAGTCGTCGCCGTCGATCTCGCGGGCGATCTGGCCGGGGGTCCGGAACGTCTCGCCCGACGGCCGGATCGCCTCGTGCGCCTCCTGGGCGTTCTTGACCTTGCGGGTGTACTGGCGCGGCTGCGGCGAGACGTACGCGTCGCCGTACAGCTCCCGGGCCTGCGCGCGGGCGGCCTCGATCGCCGACGGTGACAGCGTCGTCGAGTCGGTGCGCATGTAGGTGATGTAGCCGTTCTCGTACAGCCGCTGCGCGGAGCGCATCGTGCGCTCGGCGGAGAACCGCAGCTTGCGCCCGGCCTCCTGCTGGAGGGTGGAGGTCATGAACGGCGCGTACGGCTTGCGGGTGTACGGCTTCGACTCGACCGAGGAGACGGTCAGCTCGCGCCGGTCGAGCGCCTCGGCGAGCCGGCGCGCGCTCGCCTCGTCCAACGCGCGCGCCTCACCCTTGAGGCGCCCGTCCGGGCCGAAGTCGCGCCCGGTGGCGACCCGGGCACCGTCGACGGTCACCAGCCGTGCGCCGAACTGGCGAGGCGTCGCGTCCATGCCGGCGTCGAGGGTCGCGGCGATGTCCCAGTACGAGGCCGACACGAACGCCATGCGCTCGCGCTCGCGCTGCACGATGATCCGCGTCGCCACCGACTGCACCCGGCCCGCCGACAGCTTCGGCATGACCTTCTTCCACAGCACCGGCGAGACCTCGTAGCCGTAGAGGCGGTCGAGGATGCGTCGGGTCTCCTGGGCGTCGACGAGGTCCTGGTCGAGCTCGCGGGTGTTCTCCGCCGCGGCGCGGATCGCCGGCTCGGTGATCTCGTGGAACACCATCCGGCGCACCGGGATCTTCGGCTTGAGGGTGTCCAGCAGGTGCCAGGCGATGGCCTCGCCCTCGCGGTCGGGGTCCGTGGCGAGCAGCAGCTCGTCGACGCCCTTGAGCGCGTCGCGCAGCTCGGAGACCTTGCCCTTCTTCTCCGGGGTGACGATGTAGAGCGGGGCGAAGGCGTTGTCGACGTCGACGCCGAGGCGCGCCCACGCCTCGCCCTTGTACTTGGCGGGCACGTCCGCGGCGCCCCGCGGCAGGTCGCGGATGTGCCCGACGGAGGACTCGACGACGTAGTCGTCGCCAAGGTACGGGGCGATCTTGCGTGCCTTCGTCGGCGACTCGACGATCACCAGCCGTCGGGTCGGGCGGCCCGTGTCGGCCGCGGTGGGCGTGCCCGTGCGCCGGGCACCCCCGGACCCGGGCCGGCCGCCCTCCTGCTGCGCCTGCGAGCTCGTCGTTCCCGTCGTCACGTCGTATCCAACCCCATCTGGGTCTCACCCCGTCCCGCCGCTTCCGCCGCGGGGCCGGTCGTCCGTGTGCGGGCCCGCGTCGCCTCGAACGCTGCGGCACCCGCTCGTACACATCGAGCCGGAATCCGCCAGTATCCCTCGCCGGCGTCGCCCTGCTGCTCCGCGGTCCGCCGCCTCGTGTCACATCCGTCACAGTGGTCGGCGCGAACGACATGGACCGAGCGGCAGCGTAGCCGGGTGGTCAAGCGCCGCGGCCGTCGAGGACCGGACGGTCAGCCCGCGTCCCGGCCCCAGCCGCGCGGCCAGTCGGCCGGGGCGACGCCGGCCGGCGGAGGCCCCACGAGCTCGACGAGCCTGCGGACCCGGCGCGTGCCCCCGATCCGCAGGGCCGGTGCACGTCCGGGGCGCCCGCCGCCGCCGACCCGGGCCGGGGCGACGCCCGCGCGCGTCGCCGCCGCGACGAGCGGCAGGTGCGTGGCCGGCGCGCGGGGGTCCAGCTCCAGCAGGTAGCCGCCCCGGGGGTCGGTGCGGCCGGCGGCCAGTGCCCACATCCGCAGCACCGGCCCGTCGAGCTGGAACCCGGCGGGCACCGCCTTGACCGCGCCGTGGGTCCACCGCCGGGCCAGGCCGACCAGGTCGCGGCGGAACGCCGTGCGCACGACGGTCCGCCCGTCCTCGGTGGCGGCGGTCTCCATCTCCACGCCCACCGCACCGCAGGTGGCGAGCAGGGCGGGCGCGCGTCCCGGCTCCGCGAGCACGACGGACAGCCGCGCGGTCTCCCCGGCGCCGAAGCGGACGATCTGAGCCGGCCCGCACAGCAGGCCGTCGAGATCGGTCGGCAGCGCCGCGCGGGCGTCGGCGGAGAACAGGGACAGCTGTGCCACAAGGGCGCACCGTAGAACACGCGTTCGACTCCCGTACCCGGGACGCGCGGCGGCGCCCCGGTCAGGTGGTGGCGGTCCGGATCTGCCGGCAGCTGGTCGCCGCGTCGGCGGCTCTGCCGAGCGCGGTGCCGGCGTCGAGGTCGACGGTGGGCGCGGCGCCGAGGTCCTGCAAGGGTGCCAGCGCCTCGTTGACCTCGCCCGCGAGATCGGGGTCGGCGGGGTCGAGGTCCGCGAGCTTCGCGGTGGCGTCGGCGAACCCGTCCCGGTACCGGCCGAGCCGGTCGACGAGCTGCGCGACGAGCGCGTCCCCGCCCGCGACCGGCGAGGTGCCGACCCGCGCCATCGACGACAGCGCGGAGTCCAGCGCCGCGCCGGTCTGCCCGGTCCAGCGCAGCAACTCGGCGACGGCGGCCGCCGGGTCCGCCGGGTCGGCGGCCGGCGGGCGGACCTGCGTGTAGCCGACGATCGATCCGCACACCGCATCCACCCAGGCCACGGAGCCGGGGGGCGGTGGCTCGGCACCGCAGCCCGACACCATCACCAAGGCCGTCCCCACCCCGCCGAGCAGCCCGCGGGCCCGGTGACCCAGCACGCGGCGGCGGACCTGCCCGACGGGCACGGTGCGCCCGGGACTGCTGATCGGCATCTCGACCTCGCCAGTTCTCCCCCACGCGGACGCTCCGGTGGAGGGACGGTACTGGAGCACGCAACGACGAGGCCGCCCGCCCCGGTGGGGACGGGCGGCCTCGGACGCGGCGCGCGGTGCTGCTTACTTCGCGCGTCCGGCGGTCTCCGCGGGGGCGTCCGCGATGGAGGTGGACCGGCGCTTCGACACGACCACCGCGACCGCGATGATCGCCACCGCGCCCAGGGCGATCGCGATCGACGTACCGCCCGGCACGAAGTTGACCGAGAGCCCGACGATGGCCGGGGCGATCAGCACCGAGACCAGGTTCATCACCTTGAGCAGCGGGTTGATCGCGGGACCGGCGGTGTCCTTGAACGGGTCGCCGACGGTGTCGCCGACGATGGTCGCCGCGTGCGAGGGCGAGCCCTTGCCGCCGTGGTGGCCGTCCTCGACCAGCTTCTTCGCGTTGTCCCAGGCGCCGCCGGAGTTGGCGAGGAAGATCGCCATGAGTACGCCGGTGGCGATCGCCCCGACCAGGTACCCGGCCAGCGGCCCGACGCCGAGGCCGAAACCCACGGCGATCGGTGCGAAGATCGCGAGCAGACCCGGCGTGGCGAGCTCGCGCAGCGAGTCCCGGGTGCAGATGTCCACCACGCGGCCGTACTCGGGCCGGACGGTGCCCTCCATGATGCCGGGGTTCTCCCGGAACTGGCGGCGCACCTCGAACACGATCGCGCCGGCCGCCCGGTTCACCGCGTTGATCGCCAGGCCGGAGAACATGAACACGACCGAGGCGCCGATGATCACGCCGACGAGGATGTTCGGCGCGGACACGTTGAAGATCGCATCCAGGTCGACGTTCCCGGCGGTGGCCCGGATGGCGTCGCGGTAGGACCCGAACAGCGCGGTGGCCGCGAGCACGGCGGTCGCGATCGCGATGCCCTTGGTGATCGCCTTCGTGGTGTTCCCCACCGCGTCGAGCTCGGTGAGGATCTCCACCCCGGCCCCCTCGACGTCGCCGGACATCTCGGCGATGCCCTGGGCGTTGTCCGAGACCGGGCCGAACGTGTCCATCGCGACGATGACGCCGACCGTGGTGAGCAGGCCGGTACCGGCCAGGGCCACCGCGAACAGCGCCACCACGACCGAGGTGGACAGCAGGAACGCGCCGAACACGGCGGCGGCGATGACCAGCGCCGTGTAGACGGCGGACTCGAAACCGATCGAGACGCCCGCGAGGATGACGGTGGCCGCACCGGTGCGCGAGGAGTCCCCGACGTCCTTGACCGGCTTGTACTCGGTGCCGGTGAAGTAGCCGGTCAGCCAGAGGATGATCCCGGCCAGCACGATGCCGATGAGCACCGCCGCCGACGCGATGAGCCGCGGGTCGCCGCCGATGCCCACGACCGACGGGTCGGTCGGGTTGACCAGCTCCGCGAACGTGCCCGGCAGGTAGAGGTAGGCGGCAACGATCGAGGCGAGCGCCGAGATCGCCGCGGAGATGTAGAAGCTGCGGTTGATCGTCGTCAGGCCGCCCTCGGAGGGCTTGGCCCGGGTGATGTAGACGCCGATGACCGCGGTGACGATGCCGATCGCGGGGATGATCAACGGGAACAGCAGGCCCTGCAGGCCGAACGCGGCCGTCCCGAGGATCAGCGCGGCCACCAGGGTGACGGCGTAGGACTCGAACAGGTCCGCGGCCATGCCGGCGCAGTCACCCACGTTGTCGCCGACGTTGTCGGCGATCGTTGCGGCGTTGCGCGGGTCGTCCTCGGGGATGTCCTGCTCGATCTTGCCGACCAGGTCGCCGCCGACGTCCGCGGCCTTGGTGAAGATCCCGCCGCCGACACGCATGAACATCGCGAGCAGGGCGGCGCCGAAGCCGAAGCCCTCGAGCACGCGGGGCGCGCCACCGACGTAGACCATCACGACGAGCGAGGCGCCCAGCAGGCCCAGGCCGACGGTGAACATGCCGACCACACCTCCGGTGCGGAAGGCGATCCGCATCGCCTTCTCCCGCCCGCCGGCCTCGCGCGCCGCCGAGGCGACCCGGATGTTGGCGCGCGTCGACAGCCACATGCCGAGGTAGCCGATCAGCGCGGAGAACACCGCGCCGATGACGAAGAAGATGGACCGCCCGACCGCCTCGCCGGTCGATTCCGCCGGCAGGATGAACAGCAGTCCGAAGATGACGACGACGAAGATGCCGAGCGTGCGGAACTGGCGGTTGAGGTACGCCGTGGCGCCTTCCTGGACCGCCCGGCCGATGTCCTGCATCTTCGGGGTGCCCTGGCCGGCGGCCAGGACCTCCCGCAGCAGCACGTAACCGATGGCCAGGGCGGCGAGGGCGACCACCGCGACCACACCGACGATGGTGTAGTCACTCGCCTCGAACACGAGCCCGGAACTCTCCGCGGCGAGTGGGGTGGACAGGGACATCCGTCCTCCTGGTTCAGTGTGAACATGCGGACCAGGGAGACGTGACAGCGACCCTGGTGCTTCGACTGCCCGTCGCCGCAGGTGGGGGCGGTGCGGGCGGGTTGCAGTGTAGGGATGTGACGCACACCGCTCGGCGGCGGCCGTGCTCGGTGGAGCATCGTGTAACGGTTCGGTCACGAAAGCGAGGTCGGGGCCGTGTCGGGCGAACTTCTGCCGTCCCCGATCGTGATCCTGTGGTGACAATCGGAGGACGAACGGGCAGGCTGCGCCTGCTGCTGGCCGCGCTCGTCCTGCTCGTCGTCGTGGCGGCCCCCGTCGTGGCCTCCTCCGGCTCGGGCGGGTCCGGGCCGCCCGGGGACGCCGCCGCGACCGGCGCCGGGTGGGTGCCCGTGCCGATGCCGGGCGAGGCCCGGCCGCCGCCCGGGATGGAGTGGCTGCGGCCGAGTGCCCAGGGGCTGGCCCAGGCGGCCGTCGACGCGGCGGAGTCCGTCCCCGCCGGCTCCACCGACCTCGGCGTCGCGGTGCTCGACCGGGAGACCGGCGAGCGCGCCGCCGGGGGGCAGGCCGACGAGCCGTTCTACACCGCCTCCCTGTCGAAGATCGTCGTGGCGGTGGACGTCCTGCACCGGCGACGGACCGAGGGGCTGCAGGTCGGGTCGGAGGACCTCGAGCTGTTCCGTCGCGCCCTGGGCCCCAGCGACGACGCCGCGATGAACGTGCTCTGGGGCCGCTTCGACGGCGTCGGGGCGGCCGATCGGGTGTCCGGGATGCTCGACCTGGAGGACACGCTGCCTCCGGAGGACCCCTCGCAGTGGGGCGAGATGCGGATCTCCGCGAACGACCTGCTGACCATCTGGCGGTACGTCCTCGAGGAGATGCCCGCGCCGGACCGCGAGTTCGTGGTCGGGGCGATCGGCGCCGCGCCGGACGTCGCCCGGGACGGGTTCGACCAGGCGTTCGGCCTGCTGGCCGCCGAGGTGGACGGGCCGGGCGCCGTCGGTGCCGTGGCGAAGCAGGGCTGGATGTGCTGCTTCTCGGGGGTCTACTACCTGCACAGCGCAGGGGCGGTGGGCGAGGACGAGCGGTTCGTGGTGGCGCTGCTGAGCCGGATCCCGCGGGAGCCCGGCTGGGAGGCCGCCCGTTCCGAGATGACCTCGATCGCGGCGGCCGCCGTCCGTCCACTGGTCTGACGCGGCAGGCCCGGGCAGCGAACCGCGCGGCCGGCCGGTGTGCCAACCTCGCCTGTCGTGGGTGCCGACGCGGGACGACGGGGCGAGCAGCTGCTGCGTCGGGTGCTCGCGGGCTCCGGATACGACCCGGACCCCGTTGCGGGGCACCCGCCGCGTCACGGCGGCGGGCCTGCGGCCGGCGCGGGCGAGCGGGCGGTGGCGGCGGTCGGCCTCGGCGGCGCTCCGTCGGCCACGACGGGTGCGCCGTGCGGCGGGGACGGGCCGCTGCGGCACGTGGTGCACCTGCCGGCCCGCGAGGCGTGCGAGGTGGCGTGGCCGTCGTGGGTGGATCCGGCGGTGCGGGCGGCGCTGAGCCGCGGCGGCGTCCGGGCGCCGTGGAGCCACCAGGTGGCGGCGGCCGAGGCGGCGCACGCCGGGCGCGACGTGGTGGTCGCCACCGGCACGGCATCGGGCAAGTCGCTGGCCTACCAGCTGCCGCTGCTCTCGCGGTTCGCGGTGGACCCGCGGGCGACGGCGCTGTACCTGTCCCCGACCAAGGCGCTGGCCGCCGACCAGCTCCGGGCGGTGGCCGAGCTGGACCTGCCCGACGTCCGCGCGTGCGCCCTCGACGGCGACACCGCGACCGCCGAGCGGGACTGGGCCCAGCGGCACGGGCGCTGGGTGTTCTCCAACCCGGACATGCTGCACCGCTCGGTGCTGCCCCGGCACGGCCGATGGGCCGCCTTCCTGCGCCGGCTGGAGTTCGTGGTGCTCGACGAGTGCCACGTCTACCGGGGCCTGTTCGGCTCGCACGTGGCCCTGCTGCTGCGGCGGCTGCTGCGGGTCTGCGCGCGGTACGGCGCCCGGCCGACCGTCGTGCTGGCGTCGGCGACCGTCGCCGACCCGGCCGGGTTCGCCTCCCGCCTGACCGGGCGGGACGTCGTGGCGGTGACCGGCGACGGCTCGCCGAGCGCCGGGCGGACCGTCGCGCTGTGGGAACCGCCGCTGCTGGGCGAACTCGCGGGGGAGAACGGCGCGCCGGTGCGTCGCTCCGCCGGGGCGGAGGCGGCCCGGATCCTGGCCGACCTCGTGCTGGAGGGGGCGCGCACCCTCGCCTTCGTGCGGTCCCGCCGTGGCGCCGAGCTCACCGCGATCGGTGCGCGGCGGCTCCTGGGCGAGGTGGCGCCGGAGCTGGTGGAGCGGGTCGCGGCCTACCGCGGCGGCTACCTGCCCGAGGAGCGCCGCGACCTGGAGGCGGCGCTCGTCGACGGGCGCCTGCTCGGGGTCGCGACCACGAACGCGCTCGAGCTCGGGATGGACATCGCCGGGCTCGACGCGGTGGTCGTCGCCGGCTTCCCGGGCACCCGCGCGTCGTTCTGGCAGCAGGCCGGGCGGGCCGGGCGCGGCCGTGCGGAGGCGCTGGTGGTGCTCGTGGCGCGCGACGACCCGCTGGACACCTACCTCGTGCACCATCCCGACGCGCTGCTCGGCGCGCCGGTGGAAGGGTGCGTGCTGGATCCCGCGAACCCGTACGTGCTCGGCCCCCAGCTCGCGTGCGCCGCCGCCGAGCTGCCGCTGGCCGCCGGCGAGGTGACCGAGGTGTTCGGCCCCGCCGCAGGCCCCGTGCTGGACGAGCTGGTGGCCGACGGGGTGCTGCGTCGCCGCTCGGCGGGCTGGTTCTGGCCCTCGACGCGGGATCGCCCGGCGGCGGCGGTGGACATCCGCGGCTCCGGGCCGGGGCAGGTGGCCGTGGTCGAGGCGTCGACCGCGCGCCTGCTCGGCACCGTCGACGGCGGGTCGGCCCCGGCGACGGTGCACGCGGGCGCGCTGCACCTGCACCGCGGCGAGAGCTACGTCGTGGAGTCCCTCGACCTCGATGCCGGCGTGGCGCTCGTGCGGGCGGAGACACCGGACTGGCGCACCGAGGCGCGCTCGATCGCCCACGTGCGGATCGGGTCGGTGCGCGAGCACACCCGGTTCGGCCCGGTCGCGGTGTCGTTCGGCGAGGTGGTGGTGACCTCCCGGGTGGTGGCCTACCAGCGGCGCACCCTCGACGGCGCGGTGCTGGACACCGTGCCGCTGGACCTGCCGGCGCGGACCCTGCCGACGACGGCGGTCTGGTACGACGTCGCCGAGGACGCGCTGCTCGACGCCGGGCTCCCGCCGGCCCGGCTGCCGGGGGCGCTGCACGCCGCGGAGCACGCGGCGATCGGGATGCTCCGACTTTTCGCCGTGTGCGACCGGTGGGACGTCGGCGGGATGTCCACGGCGCTGCATCCGCAGACCGGCCGGCCGACCGTGTTCGTGCACGACGGCCACCCCGGAGGCGCGGGGTTCGCCGAACGCGGTCACGCGCTGCTGCCCCGGTGGCTGACGGCGACGGCCGACGCGATCCGCGACTGCGAGTGCCGCACCGGGTGCCCGTCGTGCGTGCAGTCGCCGAAGTGCGGCAACGGCAACGTGCCGCTGGACAAGGCGGGGGCGGTGCGCGTGCTCGACCTGGTGACCGCCGCGCTGGTGGCCACAGGCGGTGTTCGGCGGTAGGCCGCCGCCGGCCGGCCACGTCGGGGGCCGGGCCGGCCGGCGGCGGCCCGAGCGCGGTGTGGCCGGTTGGGGGGCGCCGGGGGGACGCACCGGCCCACCGCAGTCGGAGGGAGCGATGCCCGGCCCGGGCACCGGGTGGTACCGGTGCCGTTGGGCCTGTTCCAGTAGGCCCCGTGATGCCCGCCGCGCCAAGGAACGTGCGCCGATCGGCGCTGCCGCGACGGTGAACGCCTCCCGTCCGGCACACTGCCCGCCCGGGGCGCCGCGGCGACCGGTGGGCGCAACCTTCGCCCGCTCGGCGCAGGCGGCCCGTGGCCCATGGGTACCGGAGGTCCCCGGCTCGACTGCGGCGACGGCGGCCCGTGGCCGAGGTGTACCGGAGGTCCCCGGCCCGACTGCGGCCACGGCGGCCAGCCACCGGTGCGCCGGGGGCGGCCCCGACCCGGCGCCCGCGGCGCTCCCGTCGGGCCCGGCACGGGCGCGGGCGGTGGCGACCCGCGGCCCGAGGGGTGAGTGCACCGGCACCTGCACCTCCAGGTGCGCCTCCCAGCCGTCGATCCGGCAGGTCAGGATCCGAGCGCCCATCCGCTGCACGACGCGGGCAGCGCGCTCGCACGCCGCCGTGGCCCCGTGCACGGACGTGCCGGCGGCCGCGAGGGCACCGAGGTCGGCGGCGGCGGCAGCCCGGTGCCGGGCGGCCACCGCGGCGCCGAGGCTCACCGCGACGGCCAGCAGCCCGAGGAGCACGGCGGTCGCGGCCGCGGTCCAGACGGTGGCCACGCCCTCGTCGGCCGCCCGCGCGCACCGCTGCCGCCCGCCGGTCATCGCGCCGGCTCCGGGGGCGCCCCGATCAGGGCGCCCGGTTCGAGAACGGCAACGGCGCGGCCCCGCACGTCGATCGGCAGCACCGCGGCCGAGACGGTCACCTCGACGGTGATCTCGTCACCGTCGACGGCGGAGTCGATCCGCGCCCCCGACGGCGCCAGACGCGCCGCGATCTCCCGGCCGCGGTCGGGCTCCCCCCGGGCGGCGAGGCGCGCGTACTCCCGTGCGGCGTCGGTGCATCGGATCGACGCCGTCACCGCGGCGACCGAGCCGACCGCGGCCACGGCGACCACGGCGAGGCTGCACAGCGCGAGCGACGCCTCCACCGTCACCGCGCCGCGGTCGGAGCGAGCCGCCGTCAGAACGTCGTGGACAGTGCGCGCTGGACGAGCTCGGTCAGCGCGGTGACGACAGAGTCGCCACTGACGACGGCGTAGAGCACCGCGGCGAAGGCCGCCGCGGCCACGGTGCCGATCGCGTACTCGACGGTGCTCATCCCCTCGTCGCGGGCCGGAGGCCGCGGCATCGTCGGTGGTCCGACAGGGGCGGCGTGCGGGAGTCGGGACATCGGTTCCTCCTTGGTCGGGCACGATGCTCACCACCGTGCGAGTGCCTCGGTCGCGAGGCCGATCACGACCGGCGCCACCCCGAGGACGATGAATGCGGGCAGGAAGCAGACCCCGAGCGGCGCCGTGATCTGCACCGCCGCGCGCTGGGCACGGGCCTGCGCGCCGTCCGCAAGCTCCGCCCGCAGGCGCGCGGACTCCGCCCGGGCGACCTGGGCCAGCGCCGAACCCGTCCCGGCCGAGCGCGCCGCCGCACGGGCGAACCCCGCGAGCTCGGGCACGCCCTCGGCCGAGGCCCACGCCTGACCGGGGTCGGCTCCGAGCGCGAGGAGACCGGCGACCCGCCGCAGGCGCTCGCCGGCCTCTCCGCGCACCGGGTCGGCGGCGGCCGTCACCGCCGGCGCCACCGGCAGCCCCGCCGCGAGGCACACCGCCACCAGCTCCCAGCAGGCGGCCAGCTCGGCGGTGTCGGCGGCGGCCGGGCGGCCCAGCAGGTGCCGCACGCCGAGCGCGGCGCCCAGCCCGACCAGCGCGGACCCGATGCCGGGTGCGAGCCCACCGCCCAGCAACCAACCCAGGCAGCCGGCCGCGACGGACCCGACCGCGATCCACGCGGGCCGCACCGGCTCGGTGAGCCCGGGCGGTGGCGGCGCCGGATCGAGGACCCTCATCCTCGCCGCACCGACCCGGTACCCGCCGACGAGCGCGGCAGCGGCGAGGCAGGCGGCAGCGGCGGCGAGGGCGGTCACCGGGGCACCGCCGAATGCAGGATCCGTTCGGTCCAGACGACACCGACCGCGGTCAGGGCCGTGCCGAGCACCAGGAGGGACTGCCCGACGAGACCGTCACGCAGGACCCCCACCGGATCGGCCCCGACGAGCGCGCCGAATCCCAGACCGAGCGCGGGCAGGGCGGTCAGGACGCCGGCGGTCGCGCGGGGCCCGGCCAGCAGCGCCCGCACCTGCGCGCCGAAGCGCACCCGCCAGCGCAGCTCGTCGCCGACGTTGCCGAGGAGATCGGCCAGCGGGACGCCGTGCCGGTCCGCGAGGGCCCACGCCCGCGCCACCCGCACGAGGTCGCGCGCCTCGCCGGGATGCGCGGCGGCGGCCCGCTCGAGCGCGCCGGGCACGCCGTCGCCGAGCCGGGCCGCGACGGCGGCCGGGGCGAGCACGGCCCGGGCGCGCGGCCCGTCGCCGGTCACCCCGTCCAGCGCGTCGGCCGGATGGGCACCGGCGCGCAGCTCGTCGGTGAGCCGCCGGAGCGCTTCGGCGAGCTCTGCCGCACCCGCGGCCGCGGCGGCGTCGGCGAGCTGCTGTGCCCGGCGGCGGCGCACCAGGGCGACGGCGGCCGCGCCCGCGACGGCGCCCCCCGGCCCGACGGCAACCAGCCCGGCGATCCCGCCGAGCAGGGCGGGTGCCACCCGGGTCAGCGGTGTCGGGCTTCGGCGGTGCCGCCGGGGGTCCGGCCAGATCCCGCCCCACCGCCCCGCCGCGGGTGCCGCGGGTGCGCACAGCACGGCCAGCGCGAGGGCGAGGCAGGCGAGCGCGGTCACGACGCCGTCCGCCCGGTCGGCCCGACGCGTTCCGCGGAACCCGCCCGTGCGGCTGCGTCCCGACCCGGGCCGGCGGCCGGCCCGGCCTCCCGCCCGTCGTCCTCCGGCCGAACCGGGGTGAGCGCGGCCCGGCTGCGCAGGCGGGCGGCGACGGGTTCGTCCGCCCCGACCGCGTCCGGAGCAGGTGATCCGCGCCCCGTGACGGAACCGGTGGGCCGCGGGCGCGGGGCGGGTGGCCGGTGCCCGTCTCGGGCCTGCTGCCCGGCGCGGCCGCTCGACCCGTCTCGCGTCCTGACCGTCTCGCTCGGGACGCCGGGGTCGGACGGCCCGCCGGTGAGCGCCGGGGCCGTGCCGCCCACCACCGCCACGGCGGCCGGCGGGCCCGCCGGGCCGGGCAGCTCGACCTCGCGCTCGGCCAGCAGCGTGACCAGCCGGTGCCCGGCCCCGGCCCAGCCGGCGGAGCGGGTCCAGGCCGGGGCCACGGTGACCCCGGCGTCCCCGGGCACCAGGACCCCGACGGCGTCGAGCACCCGGACCCCGGACGGCAGCCGGCGCATGTGCAGGACGACCTGCACCGCGGCGGCGAGCTGGCTGTGCAGCGCCGCGCGTGACAGTCCGCCCACTCCCGCGAGGGCCTCCAGCCGGGCGGGGACCTCGCGGACCGAGTTCGCGTGCACCGTGCCCGCGCCGCCGTCGTGCCCGGTGTTCAGCGCGGTGAGCAGGTCCACGACCTCCGCGCCCCGCACCTCGCCCACGACGAGCCGGTCCGGCCGCATCCGGAGGGCCTGCCGGACGAGGTCGCGCAGGGACACCCCGCCCGCGCCCTCGATGTTCGGCGGCCGGGCCACCAGCCGCACCACGTGCGGGTGGCGCGGGCGCAGCTCGTCGACGTCCTCGACGCAGACGATCCGCTCCTGCGGATGCACGGCGGCGAGCAGGGCGGCGAGGATCGTCGTCTTGCCCGTCCCCGTGCCGCCCGACACCAGGAACGCCAGCCGGGCGCCGACCACCGCGCGTAGCAGCGCCTCCGCCGCGGCGTCCACGGCGCCGAGCCGACGCAGCGCGGGCAGGTCGTGCGCGGCGGTGCGCAGCACGCGCAGCGACAGGCAGGTGCCGTCGGCGGCCACCGGCGGCAGGACGGCGTGCACGCGCACGCCCGCCTCGGCGAGCCAGCCGTCGACGTACGGGCTCGCGTCGTCGAGCCGCCGCCCCGCGGCGAGCGCGAGCCGCTGGGCGAGCCTGCGCACCGCGGCCTCGTCGGGGAACCGCACACCCGCCCGCTCGAGCCCCGCTCCGCGATCGACCCACACCGTGCCGCCACCGGTGACCAGCACGTCCGTCGTGCACGGGTCTCGCAGCAGCTCGTCGAGCGGGCCGGCCCCGACGAACTCCTGGCGCAGCATCCGCAGCGCGTCGAGCACGTCGAGATCCGTGGCGACGCCTCCGGTCTCCGCCCGCACCGCCGCCGCCACCGCCGCTGCCGAGGTGCCCCCGCCGGTGGCGGCGAGCCGGGACCGCACCCGGTCCACCAGCCCGCCGCCGGCCTGGACGGCCGGCGCCCTCACGACCGGCCCCCGCAGGTCCGCTCGGCCACCGCGCGAGCCGCTGCGAGGACGTCCGCCGCCGCGCCGGCGAGTGGGCCGCGCCCGGCTCCCGGGGCCGCCGCGCCGCGTTCCAGCAGCCGGGCGAGCCCGGCCTGCGGCCGCATGGTGGTGAGCAGCGGCAACCCCAGCGCCTGCGCGACCTCGACGGCGTCGACGCCGCCGGGGGCGGGCCCGCGGACCAGGACGTAGGTCGCCGCGCCGTGTTCCGCCAGCTGTGCGGCGACCCGCGCCGCGGCCGCGCACGAGCGGACGTCCGCGGGCACGACGAGCACGGTCAGGTCCGCGAGGCCGGCGGCCACCGCGGCGGCGGGCGTGAGATGCCGCGGCAGGTCGCACACCACCATCTCGCCGGCTCGCCGGCCCGCCTCGATGACGGAGCGCACCGACTCCGGCGTCGGCCCCTCGGCCGAGCGGGCGCAGGACAGCACGCCGAGCCCGCCGTGGGACCGCCGGTCCACCACGGGCGCCGGCAGGGCCGCGTGCAGGGCGGCCGCGGGCACGCGCCCGTCACCGAGGCTCAGGTCCGGCCAGCGCATCCCGTCGAGGTCCTCGGCGCCCAGCACCAGGTCGAGCCCGCCGCCGAGCGGGTCGCAGTCCACCAGCAGCGCGCACTCGCCCTCGCGGACGGCGCGGACGGCGACGGCGGCGGACAGCACCGACGCCCCCGCCCCGCCCCGACCGCCGACGACCGCGACCACGGCGCCGCCGCGGCGGCGCGGCTCCGCGGCGTCGGCCAGCATCCCCACCAGCCATGGTTCGGCCTCGGGCAGGGACACGACGTGCTCGGCGCCGACGGCGACGGCGTCCGGCCACACGCCGGGCGGCGGCTCGCCGCGCACCGCGACCACCACCCCGCCGCGGCGCGGCAGCCGGGCCTGCGCGCAGCGACGGGAGGCGCCGGCGTCGAGCACGACGATCGAGG
>DATLGI010000030.1:0-20770 GCA_035540535.1 Pseudonocardia sp. | reverse complement strand
CCCGCGGCCCGCACGGCGTCGGCCGCGCCGGCCACCAGCGGGACCTCCGGGCCGATCACGACCAGGTCGGCCCGCCAGTCCCGGCCGAGGGCGGCGACGGCGGCGGGATCGGCGGCGTCGAGCCCGCGCTGCTCGGCGACGGAGGCGGTGCCGGCGTTGCCCGGCGCGCAGGCCAGCGCGGTCACCGCCGGGTCCTGCGCGCACGCGAGGACGACGGCGTGCTCACGAGCACCGGACCCGACCACCAGGACACGCACGACCGCGGATGGTAGAGGGCGCGGCACACGCCGGCCGTTCCGGTCGTTCATCTGACGGACCGACTCCCGACGCCCGACGGTGGTCACCGCGTAGCCCGATGCGGGGATCGTCTGCGGGTGTACCCCCGACTCCGAGGACTGCTCGTGACCGCAGCCGTCGCCGCCCTCGGCCGGGACTGGCGGGCCGACCTGGTCGTGATCGGCCCGGAGGTCCCGCTGGTGGCCGGCGCGGCCGACGCCGTGCGGGCCGCGGGGATCCCGTGCTTCGGGCCGGGCGCGGCGGCGGCCCGGATCGAGGGGTCGAAGGCGTTCGCCAAGGACGTCATGGCCGCGGCCGGGGTGCGCACCGCGCACGCCGAGGTCGTCGACAGCCCCGCCCACCTCGACGCCGCCCTCGACCGGTTCACCCCGCCCTACGTCGTCAAGGACGACGGGCTCGCCGCGGGCAAGGGCGTGGTGGTGAGCCCCGACCGCGAGCTGGCCCGGGCGCACGCGCTGCGCCTGCTCGACGGCGGGCACCCGGTGCTGCTGGAGTCCTTCCTCGACGGGCCCGAGGCGTCGCTGTTCTGCCTCGTCGACGGGCGCACCGTCGTCCCGCTGCTGCCGGCGCAGGACTTCAAGCGCGTCGGGGACGGCGACGTGGGCCCGAACACCGGTGGGATGGGCGCCTATGCGCCGCTGCCGTGGGCCGATGCCCGGCTGGTCGACGAGCTCGTCGAGCACGTCGTCGCGCCGGTGGCCGCGGAGCTCGACGCGCGGGGCACCCCGTTCAGCGGGCTGCTGTACGCCGGTCTGGCACTGACCGCGGACGGCCCCGCGGTGATCGAGTTCAACTGCCGCTTCGGCGACCCGGAGACCCAGGTCGTGCTCCCGCTCCTGCGCACCCCGCTGGCCGGGCTCCTGCTCGCCACGGCCACCGGCACGCTGGCCGCGCAGCCGCCGCTGGAGTGGGCCGACGGCGCGGCGGTGACCGTGGTCGTCGCGGCCGAGGGCTACCCGGGCACCCCCCGGCTCGGCGACGTGATCTCCGGCGGTGACGCCGACGGCGTCCTGCATGCCGGCACCCGTCGCCGCGACGACGGCGCGGTGGTGTCCGCGGGCGGGCGGGTGCTCTCGGTCGTCGGGACCGGTGACGACCTCGCCGCCGCACGCGAGGACGCCTACCGCCGGCTCGCCGGCGTGCACCTCGCCGGCTCGCACCACCGCACCGACATCGCCCTGCGCGCGGTGCGTGGCGAGGTGGCGGTGCCGGCCGCGGGCTGATCGCGCTCCCGCCGCGACCGGCACCGTCCCCCCTCCGCGCCGAACCACGTCATGGCTCCACGACGCGGTCGACTCCTCAGGGCAGCCGCGGTCCGGCTGCTCCGGTCGCCTTGAGGCCCCGGGCCGCGATGTTGTCGGCGATCCGCAGGCCCAGCGGCACGCCGCCGATGTTGCGCGTGAGGTCGGGCTTGCCGTCATTGTGGACCGCGAACGCGTCGAACACCCAGTGCACGCCCAGCCACACCCGGCTGCGGCCGTTCTCCTCGATCATCTCCCAGAGGCTGTCGAACCTGCGGACGTGCCGCGGGCGCACCGTGCCGTGGTTGTCCCGGTTGACACCGTCGTACTCGTCGGAGACGAACTCGAGGCCCGTGCCGAGGGTGTCCGGCTCGTAGCCGCAGGCTTCGTCGTAGAACCGGCGGACCGACTGGAACGCCGCCGCGCCGAAGGTGGCGTGCCCCGACGGGTAGGCCGGGAAGGGCGGGGTGAAGTTCTTCCCGCCGGTCTGGTTCGTCCTGGGCGCGCCGAGCGGGCGCCAGCCCGGGTCGGCGTCGGCGTCGATCGGCTTGCCGGCGGTCGCGGCCGGGCCGAGTGACGTCCCGTGCTCGCGGATGCCGAGCACCGGCCGCCAGAGGTCGTGCAGGTACTTGTCGTCCCAGGCGCGGATGCCCGCGTCTCCCATCGCGGCGTTCACCAGGGCGAACAGCCGGGCGTTCTGCGCGGTCGTGTTCCCCTGCGCCTCGGCGACGACGCGGACGAACTGGTTGTACAGCCGCGGTGGCGTGCCCAGCTCCTTCGCCCCGTCGTAGCCCCAGTAGATGCCGCCCACCGTCTGGTCCGGCGTGCGCGGGGTGTCGCCGGCGCGCAGCGTCCCGACCAGTTCCGGCGCGATCCCCAGGGCGCGGACCTCGCGCAGCGCGTCGAGGTACTCCTGGCTTCCCGGCGCCGGCGGCGGTGCGAGCGGGAAGTGGTCGTCGATCGCGAAGCACCTCGCCCGTGACCCGTAGAACGGGGCGTGGTAGCCGTGGTCCGCCGCGGCCGCGTCCGGGTCGTGCCGGTGGCGGCCCGGCGCGTTCGACGAGGAGTGCCCGGCACCGGACAGCGACGGGTCCCCCGCCCGCTCGGCGAGCATCCGCGCCCCGACGGCCGCGCCGAACGCAGCGGCCGCGCCGGAGGGTCCCCCGGTGCTGACCCCGGACTCGACCAGCTTGTCGTCGAACAGCTTCTTCTGCGCCGGGTAGAGCGCGCAGAGCGTGGTGTAGGCGGCGGCCGCCACCGCGGCCCCGGTGAGGGCGGCGGTCTCGGCGGCGTTCGCGCCCTGCGGCGGTGTCGGCAGCGACGCCTCGTCGAGGTAGGTGCCGTGCGTCGCCTTGTCGATCGAGAAGTAGGCGTCGTGCATCGCCAGGTGCACCATGGCGTAGGCGCGCGAGCTGCCGCACGGGCCCTGCGCGGCGGCCTCCGTCTTGTCGCCCGTGGTGTGGGTGACCCGGTTGGCCTCGTTCGCGACGTCGTTCCAGAACAGGATGGGGTCCACGGTGTCGTCTCCTCTCGTGGGCGCCGAAGCGGCGCAACCGGACAGAGTCCGCTCCCGGCGCCGCTGATACAGCCGCCGTCCGGGGTGGGCGGGTCCGCGGTCAGGCGAGGAGCACCGCCGCCCCGTCGAACGCCGCCCGCGCCCACCACTCGAGTTCCTCGGCCGGGCCGAGCGCCTTCTCCCAGCCGAACGTCGCCGTGATCCCGAGCAGGCACAGCGCGAGCTGGCGGTCGAACCAGCCCGCCGGATCCGTCCCGTGGCGGCGCAGCGCCGCCCGGAACGCCGCCGCGGCGTCCTCCTTGCCCTCCGGCAGCCGGGCCCGGTTCAGCGCGAGGTACCAGGCCAGGTCCCAGCAGGGCGGACCCTCGCCGGGGTAGGCCCAGTCGAGCAGCACGACGCGACCGTCGGGGTGGGTGCCGAGGTTGCCCATCTTCCAGTCGCCGTGCAGGAACGTCGCGGGCGTGGCGGCCAGGGCGTCCACCAGCGGACCCGGTTGCGCGTGCAGCCGGGCGCAAAGGGCGTGCAGGTCGGGGGCGATCTCCGCGAGCCGGGCCCAACCCCGGTCGGCGGTCTCGACGACGACGTCGGTGTCGTCGCGAGCCAGCTCCGTGGCCAGGACGTCGGGGGCGAAGAACCGCAGCCGCTGCGCCATCGACGTCAGCCCCAGCCCGTCGCGCCAGCCGGCGAACCGGGCGCAGAGTGCGGCCAGCCCGTCCACGAACGCGCGGTGCTGCGCGAGCGGCACCACGGCGTCGCCCTCGGGTACCAGCGCCTCGGTGACGTCGCGCATCAGGATGCCGATCAGCGCGTCCGGGCCCTCGCCGTCGCGGGCCATCGCGACGACCGTGTGGTCGATGCGGTCCGGGAGCTCGTGCATCAGGCCCGAGCACCACAACCGGTAGGTGCGCTGGTCGACGTCGCCGGTCACCCGCATGATCCAGTCGCTCGCGTGGCTCACCGTCTTGAGCAGGTGCGGCTCACCGCCGATCTCCAGCCGGGTGAACGTCGAGCCGGAGCGGGCGTCGCCGGGCCGGACCTCGACCCGGGACGTCGCGCCGGCGGCCAGCTCGGCGACGCTGCCGGCGACCCGCGGGTGCGCGACCGTCACGGCCGCACCTCGAACACGCGGTTGAACGGGGTCTCGGTGGCCCGGCGGAACCGGCTGAACCCGGCCCGCGCGAGCAGCTCGCGCCACGTCGAGTCGGGCACCTGGTTGCCCAGCTCGTGCGGCCCGTGCTCGGAGCGGGCGTGCGGGCGGCAGATGAACGGGGCCGCGGAGTAGAACATCCGCCCGACGGGCGAGACGTTGTCCTCCAGCCGCTCCCCGGCCATCGGCTCGACCAGCAGGAACGTGCCGTCGTCGGCCAGGGCCGCGCGGATGTGCCGCGCCGCGCCCACCGGGTCGCCCATGTCGTGCAGGGCGTCGAAGACGCACACCAGGCCGTAGCGCTCGCCCGGGAAGTCGGCGGCGCCGGCGGCCTCGAAGCGCACGCGGTCGCCCACCCCGGCCTGCGCGGCGCGCTCGCGGGCGGCCTCGATCGACGGGCGGTGGTAGTCGACGCCGAGGAACTCGCTGTCCGGGTAGGCCTGGGCCAGCAGGATCGTCGACGCGCCGTGGCCGCAGCCCACGTCGGCCACCGTCGTGCCGGCGGTCAGCCGCTGCGCCACACCGTCGAGGGCGGGGATCCAGGAGGCCACCAGGTTCGCCGCGTAGCCGGGGCGGAACAGCCGCTCGGTCCCGGTGAACAGGTCGTCGTGGTGGGCGTGCCAGGGGATCCCGGAGCCGGTGCGGAACGCCTCGCCGACCACCGGGTCGTCCTTGAACAGCACGCCGGCGAGCACCGCGGCGCCCGCGAGGTAGGTCGGTGCGGCCGGGTCGGCGAGGACGGCGGCCTGGGCCTCGGTGAGCCGGAACCGCCCGTCGTCGTCACGGACGCAGTAGCCGCTCACGTACTGCGCGGCCAGCCAGTCGGACAGGTAGCGGGCGTCGCAGCCGGTGCGGGCGGCGAGCTCGTCGGGCGTCACCGGTCGCTCGGCGAGCGCGGCCCACAGCCCGAGCTTGTCGCCGAGGGCCACGGTGGCGGCGTGGAAGGTCGTGGCGACGTCGGTGGCGACGGTGCCGAGGAACTGCTCGACGGCCGCGGTGTCGGGGGCGGCCTGCGTGGTGGTCATGGGGAACCTCCCGGGGTCGGACGGACCGCTGCAGCGTCCCGGCCCGCGCCTGCGGAATCCCTGCGCCCGCGTCGCAGGCCCCCCGTTCACGCGCTCGCCAGTCGTCGCAGGTCCCCGCCCTGCTCCCCGGCCCGGTCGGCGAGCACGGCGAGCTGCCGCTCGCTGCGGGCGGCCCAGCGGGGTACGTGCAGGTACCGCGCGGCCATGGCGCTGTACCGCCAGGCCTCGAGCCCGGCGACCTGCGCCAGCCCGTCCAGGGCGGCCTCCACCTCGGCGCGGTCCACCGGATCGCCCCGGCCGGCCCGGGCGCACGCCAGCAGGAGCCGGCCGAGCAGGGCGTGGCGGGCGGACGTACCCGGTGATCTCCCGGTCCCGGGGGTCACGAGGGCGCCGGCCGCGTCGTCGAACCGTCCGTGCGCGAGCGCTATCCGCGCGGTCAACACGGCGTGCCGCCCGCGCTGGTGCCAGACCATGGTCCCGTCGCCCTCGGCCTGCAGCCGGGTCGTGGCCAGCCGCTCGGCCGCCCCGTCGACGTCGCCCCGCAGCAATGCGACCTCGACGAGGTCCAGCCCGGCCTGCGCGTGCGGCTCGGCCAGCCCCGGGAAGCCGTCCCAGGTCAGCGCGCGCTGGTGCCGCTCCTCGGCCTCGTCGAGCCGCCCGAGACCGCGCAGCACCCAGCCCGTCATGTTGTGCAGCACCGCCTCGATCCGCCGCCCCGGCGGCCCCTCGGCGTCGGGGGCGCGGGCGGCGGCGTCCAGCGCGGCCAGCGCCTCCGCCGGCCGGCCGAGCATGCCCAGGGCGTAGACGCGGGCGAACCGGCCGTGCCCGACCGCGAACGGGTGGCGGATCCGGGACGGGTCGGTCAGCGCGGCGTCGGTCAGCTCCAGCGCCTCGCCCGGGCGGCCCTGGTGCACGCGCAGCCCGGCCAGCCACACCCGCTGCATCCCGCCGGGCGACCCCGTGACGGCGGCGGTGAGCAGCTCCTCGGCGGCGTCCAGCTCGCCGCGGGAGTGCCGGGTCCGGCCGGCCAGCGCGGCGCAGGCCGCTCGGGCCTCGCGGTTCCCGGTGCGGTCGGCGCCGAGGGTGGCGAGGCGCAGCGCGCGGACGTGGTCGCGGCGGTAGTAGGCGATCCAGCCGGCCAGCTCGTAACCCTCCGCGCCGGCCCCGGCGGCGAGCGCGACCTCGACGGCGGCCTCGGCGGCGGGCAGGTCGCCCCGGCGGAGCGCGACGTCGGTGCGGGCCAGGTGGGTGGCCGGTCCGGGGTCGAGCCGCGCCGCCTGGTCGGCCAGCTCGCCGGCCGCCGTGAGGTCCCCGCGGTCGACGGCCAGGCGGGCGGCGCGCACCAGCTCGGCCGCGGCGAGCACGGCGTCGCCGCCGAGGCGGGCGTGCCAGGCCACGGTCAGCGGGTCGGTCCGCGGCCGGGCCGCGAGCACCTGCGCGGCGCGCCGGTGCAGGTGGGCGCCCCGGGCCGCGCCCGCCCCGGCCGCCGCGGCCTCCCGCACCAGCTCGTGGACGAACCGCAGCTCCCCGTGGCGCTCGTCCAGCAGGCGCAGCCGCCGGCCGACGTCGAGGTCGTCGAGGACCGCGGTCACCGGCAGCTCCAGCACGCCGGCGAGCAGTTCGGGATCGACGTCGGGCCCGAGGACGGCGGCGGCGCGCACGGTCCGGTCCGCCGGACCCAGCGCGGCCAGCACCGGCTCCACCGCGTCGCGCACGGTGGCGGGCAGCGGGGCGTCCTCCTCGCCCGCGGCCAGCGCTCTCAGCAGCAGCGGGTTGCCGCCCGAGCGCGCCCACAGCCGGGCGGACCGGGCCGGCCCGACCAGCTCCGCGGCTGCCGCGAGGTCGAGCGGGCCCAGCTCGAGCTGTGCGGCGGCGGGCAGCGGCGTCGGCCCGGGGCGGGCGGTGACGACGACGAGCGTGCGGTCCCCGCGGCGGGCGGCGAACCGCAGCCACTCGCTCGTGCTCGCCCCGGCCAGGTGCAGGTCGTCGACCGCGACGACCAGCGCGCGTGGCCCGGCCGCCCGGCGCAGCACCCGCAGCAGCGCCGCGAACAGCCGGGCCCGGGCCTCGTCCGGATCGGCCGGCACCGGCACGGTCGCCGGCGCGGGGACGTGCCGGTCACCGAGCAGGGGCTCGACGAGGGCCGCGTCCTCGGCGAGCACCGCTGCGGCGCGGTCGGGGTCGGCGTGGCGCAGCAGCATCTCCAGGCCGTCGAGCAGCGGTTGCAGGGGCAGCTCGCGGCCCAGCGCGTCGCATCGGCCGTGCACCACGCAGGCCGACGTGCGCGCGTCGGCGACGAACGCGTCGAGCAGCGCCGTCTTCCCGATGCCCGGTTCCCCCCGGATCGCGACCGCGTGGTTCGCCCCGGCGGTGACCTCGTCGAGCAGGCCGGCCAGCCGGGCCAGCTCGACCGTGCGGCCGGCCGGGGCCGGACGGACCGGGTGGCCGGGCAGGTCGCCCCGCAGGATCCGGGCGTGCAGCTCCGCCGTCTCCGCGGCGGGGTCGGCGCCGAGATCACCGGCGAGGCGCTCGCGCAGCCCGGCGAACGCGGCGAGCGCCGCGGCGGGCCGGCCCGCCGCGGCGTGGGCGCGCATCAGCGCCCGCAGCGCCGCCTCGTCGTAGGGGTCGGCGTCGAGCACCTCCTGGGCGGCGGTCACCGCCCGCCACGGCTCGCCGACGAGGACCGCGGCCTCGGCCAGCACCAGCCGCAGCCGGGCGCACCGCCGGGCGACGTCGCGGCGGGCCTGCTCGGCCCACTCGCCCGGTTCGCCGAGCAGCAGCTCGCCGGCGGCCAGCGCGAGGGCGGCGCGGGCCCGCTCGGAGGCCCGGCCGGGGCTGCGCGCGGCCAGCGCCTCCTCGGCCTCGTCGGCCTGGCGGTGCAGCTCGCCCAGGTCGGTCCAGTCCGCCTCGAGGGCGAACGCCGGCCCGACGCGGCGGATCCGGTCCGCCCCGAGGACCCGGCGCAGCCTGCTGACCAGCACCCCGAGCTGGTCGGCGGACCGGTCCGGGGGCCGGCCCGCCCACACGGCGTCGACGAGCCGGTCGACCGCGACGGGCGCGCCGCCGGCGACGGCCAGCGCACCGACCAGCGTGCGGGCCTTGCGGGTGCCGAGCGCGGCCGGGTGCAGGCCGTCGACCCGCACCCCGCCGAACAACCGCACCCGCACGCCGCACCCCCGCAGTCAGGGGGGGCCAGGCTAGCGCCGGGCCGGGCGAGCGGGATAGGTCCGCGCGGCCGGGCCGCAGCGGTCCTCCCACACCTGCGCCCGCCTACTCTCGTCGCCGTGAGCTCCTCCCCGCCGGCCGCCCTCGCCCCCGCCACCCGCGCGGCGATCCCGCCGTTCCACGTCATGGACGTCTGGGCCGCCGCGGCGCAGCGGCAACGCACGCACGGCGACCTGGTGAACCTCTCCGCGGGCCAGCCCTCCACGCCCGCGCCCGCCCCGGTCCGGGCCGCCGCCACCGCCGCGCTGGCACAGGAGGTGCTCGGCTACACCCAGGCGCTCGGCCTGCCCGAGCTGCGGGAGGCGATCGCCGGGCACTACGCCCGGACCTACGACCTGGACGTCGCGCCCGACCAGGTCGTCGCCACCACCGGCTCGTCGGGCGGGTTCCTGCTCGCCTTCCTCGGCGCGTTCGAGGCGGGCGACCGGGTGGCGCTGGCCCGTCCCGGCTACCCCTGCTACCGCAACATCCTCACCGCGCTGGGCTGCGAGGTCGTCGAGCTGCCGTGCGGCCCGGACACCCGCTACCAGCCGACGGTCGCGATGCTGGAGGAGCTCGACGACGTGCGCGGGCTCGTCGTCGCCAGCCCGGCCAACCCGACGGGCACGGTGCTGGACCCGGCCGAGCTGGCCGCACTGGCCCGGCACTGCGAGGAGCACGGGATCCAGCTGGTCAGCGACGAGATCTACCACGGGATCGGCTACCCGGGCTCGCCCGCCACGTCCTGCGCGTGGAGCACCTCGCGCGAGGCGATCGTCGTCAACTCCTTCTCCAAGTACTTCTCGATGACCGGCTGGCGGCTGGGCTGGCTGCTGGTGCCGCCACGGCTGCTGCGCGCGGTGGACTGCCTCACCGGCAACTTCACCGTCTGCCCGCCGGCCCTGGCCCAGCGCGCCGCGCTCGCCGCGTTCGAGCCCGCGAGCTACGCGGAGGCCGACGCGCACGTCATCCGGTACGCGGCCAACCGGGCGCTGCTGCTCGACGGGTTGCCGCGGCTGGGGGTCGAGCGGGTCGCCCCGGCGGACGGCGCGTTCTACGTCTATGCCGACGTCGCGCACCTCGCCGCCGACTCCATGGAGCTCACCTACCGGCTGCTCGCCGAGACCGGAATCGCGGTCGCGCCCGGGATCGACTTCGACCCCGTCGCCGGGCACCGCTGGATCCGGTTCTCCTGCGCGGGGGCGACGGCCGACGTCGAGACCGCCCTTCGCCGGTTGGCGGCGTGGGTCAGCGGCCCGCGGGACGAACCGGAGCGCGGACGGCCGACCTGAGCCCGCGGCCGGCCGGTGCCGGACGCACCCCGTCGACCGGGCCGATCCGGTCCAGGGCGGTCGCGATGTCGGTGTCGTCGACGTCGGCGTGGGTCATCAGGCGCACCTGGCCGGACATGGTGGAGGCGAGGACCCCGGCGTCGGCGAAGCGCTGCACGGTTCCGGCGAGGTCGGCGACGGCCACGAGCACGATGTTCGTCTGCGGCTCACGGACCTGCCAGCCCCGCTCGCGCAGGCCCGCGGCGAGCGTGCGGGCGCGGTCGTGGTCCTCGGCGAGCCGGTCGATCCGGTCGAGCGCGACGAGGCCGGCTGCGCCGAGGACCCCGCCCTGCCGGACGCCGCCGCCGAGCATCTTGCGCAGCCGCCGCGCCTCCTCGGTGAACTCGACGGAGCCGGCGACCACCGAGCCGACGGGCGCGCCCAGGCCCTTCGACAGGCACACCTGCACGGTGTCGACCCCGACCGTCAGCGCGCCGGGCGGCACCCCGAGGGCGACGGCGGCGTGCCACAGCCGGGCGCCGTCCAGGTGCACGGCCAGCTTGGCGGCCCGCGCCACCGACACGACCGCCGCGTGCTCCTCGGGCGCGGTGACGGCGCCGCCGGCGGCGTTGTGGGTGTTCTCCAGGCACAGCAGGGTGGTGCGCAGCGTGTAGTACGGCCCGGCCGGTCCGGCGGCGCGGCGCACGGCGTCGGGCGAGACCTTGCCGGGGCCGGCGTCGTGCGGCAGCGGCCGCGGCATCCCTCCGGCCAGCCACGCGGCGGTGCCGAGCTCGGCGTCGAGGACGTGGGCGCCGACCGGGGCGAGGAACGCGTCGCCGCGGCCCAGGTGTGACATGAGCGCGATGTTGTTGCCCATGCAGCCGCTGGGCGTCCACAGCGCGTCCGCCGCGCCGAGCAGGCCGGCGACCCGGACCTCCAGCTCGCGCAGGGTGGGATCGCGTCCGAGGACGTCGTCGCCGACCTCGGCGGCCGCCATCGCCGCGCGCATCTGTCTCGTGGGCTTCGTCACGGTGTCCGACCGCAGGTCCACGGGGCCTGCGGTGGCGGTTCGGCGGGCGCGCGTCGTCGTTCGCATCGCTCACCGATTCAACCACCAGGCGTCGCCGTCATCGCGGTGGGGTCACGGGAAGGTCACGGGATGGGCCCGTGCGGGTGAACCGGCCCGGCCGGTGCAACGGTGTGCGGTCGCCGTGACGTCATCTCCGGTGACGGTGGGGAGGATGCGTGAACGAGGCCGGGAACGCGGACGAGGAGGCGTTCGCCGCCTACTTCCGCGCGCGCCGCGAGCACGTCCGGCGCACCGCCTACCTGCTGTGCGGGGACTGGCACCGCGCCGACGACCACGCGCAGTCCGCGTTCGTCGCCCTGCACCGCAACTGGCGACGGATCCGCGACCGCGGCGCGCTGGACGCGTGGATGCGACGCACGCTGGTCCGGGCGGTCGTCGACGAGTCGCGGCGGCCGTGGCGGCGCGAGCGGGCGGTGGCCGAGCCGGATCCCGGTGCCGTCGCGGACGGCGCGGGTGACGGTGTCGCGACCCGGCACGTGCTCGTCGACGGGCTGCGGACGGTGCCGCCCCGGCAGCGGGCGGTGCTGGTGCTGCGCTTCCTGGAAGGCCTCGACGTCGCCCGCACCGCCGAGGTGCTCGGCTGCTCCGAGGGCACCGTCAAGAGCCAGACGGCGCACGGGCTCGCGGCGCTGCGCGCCGCGCTCGGCGACGCGCTCGACGACCTGCGACCGGCCGGCTGACCGGACGAGGGGATGACGGACATGGACGAGGCCCGGCTCGCGGAGACCTTCCGCGCCGCCGCCGGGGCGGCCCCGCCCGCGGGGTTCGACCACGCGGACGTGGTGCGCGCGTCCCGGCGGGCGACGGCTCGGCGGCGCGCGGCGGTGGCCGGCAGCGCGCTCGCGGTGGTCGCGGTGATCGGGGTGGGCGTGGCGGTGACCGCGCCCGGCGGCGGGAACGGCCGGGACGCGAGCGTCGCGGCCGCGCCGGTACCGGCTCCGGACGGCGCGCCGGAGGCGGCCGCCGGCGGGCAGGAGCGTTCCGGCCCGGCGGACGCCGGGCCACCCGAGGCGCCCCTGGGGCCCAGCGAGGGGGAGTGCGCGCCCAAGCAGGATCCCGCGCTGCGGGCACTGGTGGAGCAGGCGCTGCCGGAGACCGCGGACGCGACCGAGGCACCGGTGACGTTGGAGTGCGCGCCCGGTGGTTCCCGGGCGGTGCACCTGGAGGTCGAGGACGGCGGGGTGGCCGGCCTGCTGGTGGTGCAGTACCTGCCGCCGGGGCAGCGGCCGCGACCCGGAGCCCCGGACGCGCGCGGCGACGAGATCGCGTACGCCGCCGCCGCCACGGCATCGGGCGGGGAGGTGGCGATCACCTCGACCCGGACCGGACCGGGGGAGCGGCCGCCGTTCGCGGATCGCCTCGCCGCCGCCGCCGCCGTACTGGCCCCGCGCCTGTAGTCCGCCCCCGCCGCGCCGCTGCGCGCGGGAGACTGGCGGCGTGGGCACGGCCAAGGGTGAGCGCCGGCGCGCCGAGCTGGTCGCGGCCGCCGCGGCGTTGCTGCGTGAGGGCGGCTTCGACGCCGTCCGCCACCGGGCGGTCGCGCAACGCGCCGGGCTCCCGCTCGCCTCCACCACCTACTACTTCGCCTCGCTCGACGAGCTGGTCACCGCGGCCGTCGAGCGCACGAGCCGCGACGACCTCGCCTGCGGGCGCGCCGTGCTCGCCGGCGGGGCGGAGCTGGACCGCGCGCAGGCCGTCGAGCACGTCCTGGACCAGCTGCTCGGCGTGGAGTCCCGGCACGGCGGCCTCGACGCGGTGCTGCTGCGGTTCGAGCGGCTCGTCGGGGCCGGTCGCCGGCCGTACCTGGCGCCGCTGATGCGCGAGCTGCGGGTGGAGTTCGAGAAGCTGCTCGCCGAGATCCTCGCCCGGGCCGGCCTGCGGCGCGACGCGGACGCGGTGCGCGCGCTCGTCGCCGTCGTCGACGGGACGGTCGTCAGCGCACTCATCGAGGCCGACCCGGACCCCCGGGCCGCCGCCCGCGAGGTGCTGCTGCGCAGCCTGTGAGCCGCGCCGATGGGGCCACGTAGGCTCTGCTGACGTGATCCCGAACGTGCTGGCCGCGCGGTATGCGAGCCCCGAGCTGGTGCGGCTGTGGGCGCCGGAGTACAAGGTCGTGCTGGAGCGGCGGCTCTGGCTCGCCGTGCTGCGCGCGCAGCGCGACCTCGGCATCGCGGTGCCGGACGCGGCGATCGCGGACTACGAGCGCGTCGTCGAGCAGGTGGACCTCGCCGCGATCGCCGCCCGCGAGCGCGTCACCCGCCACGACGTGAAGGCCCGCATCGAGGAGTTCAACGCCCTGGCCGGCCACGAACACGTGCACAAGGGTCTGACCAGCCGAGATCTCACCGAGAACGTCGAGCAGCTGCAGATCCGCCTGTCCTGCGAGCACGTCCGCGACCGCACCGTCGCCGTCCTGGCCCGCCTCGCCCGTCGCGCCGCCGAGCACGCCGAGCTGGTGCTCGCCGGCCGCAGCCACAACGTCGCCGCGCAGGCCACCACGCTGGGCAAGCGATTCGCCTCGGCCGCCGACGAGCTGCTGGTGGCGTTCGCCCGGCTGGAGGAGCTGCGGGCGCGCTACCCGTTGCGCGGGATCAAGGGTCCGGTCGGCACCGCGCAGGACATGCTCGACCTGCTCGACGGTGACACCGCGCGCCTGGCCGAGCTCGAGCGCCGGGTCGCGACGCATCTCGGGTTCGCCGAGGTCCTCACCAGCGTCGGGCAGGTCTACCCGCGGTCGCTCGACTTCGAGGTCGTCACCGCGCTGGTCCAGCTCGCCGCCGCGCCCTCGTCGCTGGCGACGACGATCCGGCTGATGGCCGGGGCGGAGCTCGCCACGGAGGGGTTCCGCCCGGGGCAGGTCGGCTCCAGCGCGATGCCGCACAAGATGAACTCGCGTTCCGCGGAACGCGTCAACGGCCTGCTGGTCCTGCTGCGCGGGTACGCCGGGATGACCGCCGAGCTGGCGGGTTCGCAGTGGAACGAGGGCGACGTCTCCGACTCCGTGGTCCGCCGCGTCGCGCTGCCCGACGCGTTCCTCGCCCTCGACGGCCTGTACGAGACCACGCTCACCGTCCTCGACGAGTTCGGCGCCTATCCCGCGGTGGTCGCCCGCGAGCTCGACCGCTACCTGCCCTTCCTCGCCACCACCACCGTGCTCATGGCCGCCGTCCGGGCGGGCGTCGGGCGGGAGACGGCGCACGAGGTGATCTCCGAGCACGCCGTCGGCGTCGCGCTCGCCATGCGGGAGGACGGCCGGCCCGACAACGACCTGATCGCCCGCCTGCAGCACGACGAGCGGCTCGGGCTGCCGCCGGGGGCGCTGGACGGCCTGCTCGCCGACCCCCTGCGGTTCACCGGGGCGGCCGCCGCGCAGGTCGCCGAGGTCGTGGCACGGGTCGAGGAGGTCGTGGCGCGGCATCCGGACGCGGCGGCCTACGCCCCCGGGGCGATCCTGTGAGGCTCGTGCACTCGGGCAAGGTCCGCGACCTCTACGAGCTCGACGGCGACCTGCTGCTCGTCGCCTCCGACCGGCTGTCGATCTACGATGTCGTGCTGCCCACCCCGGTGCCGGACAAGGGGAAGGTGCTGACCCGGCTGTCGCTGTGGTGGTTCGAGCAGCTCGCCGACCTCGTCCCGCACCACGTCCTGTCCGCAACCGACGTGCCCGCCGAGTTCGCCGGCCGCGCGCTGCGGTGCCGGCGCCTGGAGATGCTCCCGGTCGAGTGCATCGCCCGCGGCCACCTCACCGGCCTCGGCCTTCAGGAGTACCGGCGCACCGGCGCCGTGTCCGGGATCGCGCTGCCGGACGGGCTCGTCGAGGCGTCGCGGCTACCCGAGCCGATCTTCACGCCGACGACGAAGGCCGCGGTCGGCGAGCACGACGAGTTCCTGACGTTCGCCGAGGTGGAGCGGCTCGTCGGCGCGGCCACGGCGGCGGAGCTGCGGCGGCTGACGCTGGAGGTCTACCGGCGGGGAGCCGCCACCGCCGCGGCCAGCGGGATCATCGTCGCCGACACCAAGCTGGAGTTCGGCCGCGACCCGGACGGGCGCCTCGTGCTCGGCGACGAGGTGCTGACACCCGACTCCTCGCGCTTCTGGCCCGCCGACCTCTGGGAGCCCGGCCGCACCCAGTTCTCCTTCGACAAGCAGTACGTGCGCGACTGGTCGGCGTCGCTGGACTGGGACCGCACCCCGCCCGGTCCCGCGGTGCCGCCCGAGATCGTCGCGGCCACCCGCGCCCGCTACGTGGAGGTCTACGAGCGCCTGACCGGTCGTGCCTGGCGATAGCCTCCGCGGCACCACTTCCCGCTCACGAGCCGTTCACCCCCGTGTGCTGGCATGGGGGACATGGCCGCTCGACTCGTCGTGTCCCTCTCGGGCCTGCCCGCCGGCACCGCGGCGCCGGGCGCCGCCCTGGAGCGGGCCGCCGACCTGGCCGCCGCCCTGGACGCCCGCGGCACCCCGATGTCGCACCTGCTCCGCCCGCGCGGGGACGACGGCCCGGCGCGGCCCGGGAGCCCGGTCGTCGAGTGGCTGCTCGACCGGCGGGCCCGCGGTGACGCGGTGGCGCTGCACGGGTTCGACCACGCCGCCGACCCGATCGGGAACTGGGGGGCGGCGCCGCGGCTCGGCCGGCGCGCGGAGTTCGCCACGCTGCCCCGGCACGAGGCCGCGCTGCGGCTCACCGCGGCCCGGCACACCGCCGCGGCCGCCGGACTGGCCACCGACCTGTTCGTCCCGCCGCGCTGGCTCGCCTCCCCCGGCACCCTCCTCGCGCTGCGCGAGCAGGGCTTCACCCTGTGCGCCGAGGAGGCCGGCGTGTGGCTGCTGCCCGCCGGGACGCTGCTGCGCGCGCGGCTGCTGGGCTTCCGCGGGGAGCGTGCCGTCGGCGAGCGCGAGCCCGCGCGGGTGCGGGCGGGGCGGCGGAAGGCGACGGAGGCGTGGCGGTGCCGCCTGCTCGTCGCCGAGACCGCCCGGACGGCCCGCCGCGGCGGCCTGGTGCGGATCGCGCTGCGCGCCAAGGACCTGCGCCGCCCGGCCCGGGTGGTCGCCGCCCTGGCCGCGGTGGACGCGGCCCTCGCCCTCGGCGCCGTGCCGGCCACCTACCGCCCGCACGCGCTCACCCGCGCGGCCTGACGCCCCGTCGCCGCGCCCACCCCGACATGGACACGTATCGGGGTGCGGAAGCCCCCGACGACCCCGACATGACTCCACGTCGGGGGACGGGGGCAGGCGAGACCATCCCCGTTCGCCGTACGCTTGAACACCGTGGCGCGAGTGGTGGTCGACGTGATGCCGAAGCCGGAGATCCTGGACCCGCAGGGTCAGGCGGTGGCCAGGGCGCTGGCGCGCATCGGGATCGCCGGGGTCGCCGGCGTCCGCCAGGGCAAGCACTTCGAGCTCGAGGTCGACGACACCCTCGACGACGCCACCCTGCACCGCATCGCGGGTGACCTGCTCGCGAACCCGGTGATCGAGGACTGGACGGTGACCCGGCTGTGAGGATCGGCGTCATCACGTTCCCCGGCACCCTCGACGACGTCGACGCGGCCCGCGCGGTCCGCTACGCCGGCGCGCAGCCAGTGTCGCTGTGGCACGGCGACCGCGACCTCGCGGGCGTCGACGCCGTGGTCGTCCCTGGCGGCTTCTCCTACGGCGACTACCTGCGCGCCGGCGCCATCGCGAGCCTCGCCCCGATCATGACCGAGGTCGCCGCCGCCGCCCGTCGCGGCGTGCCGGTGCTCGGCATCTGCAACGGGTTCCAGATCCTGTGCGAGGCCGGGTTGCTGCCGGGCGCGCTGGTCCGCAACGACGGCCTGCGCTTCGTGTGCCGCGACCAGCGGCTGCGGGTGGAGTCCGCGGCCACGGCGTGGACGGCGGGCCTGAGGGTCGGCCAGGAGTTGCTGGTACCGCTCAAATCGGGCGAGGGCCGCTACGTCGTCGACGCGGCCACCCGCGCCGAGCTGGCCGGCGAGGGCCGGATCGTCTTCCGGTACGCCGGCGCCAACCCCAACGGCGCGACGGACGCCATCGCCGGCGTCGCTTCGGCGGACGGGCGGGTCGTCGGGCTGATGCCGCACCCGGAGCACGCGATCGACCCCCTCACCGGGCCGTCGGCCGACGGCCTCGCCCTGTTCACCTCGGTCCTCCTCCGCGCCGCGGCGTGACGTCTGACACGCTCCGGCTCGTGATGCCGAGCCGGCCGGGACCGCCGAGCCCCCGCGTCCTGCTGATCGAGGACGACCCGGGCGACGTCGTTCTGGTCGAGGCGCTCCTGGAGGAGGTCGACCCCGCGCTGCGGCTGGCCGTCGCGACCTCGGTCGACGAGGTGCTCGCCCGGGGGATGCTCGCCGAGGCCGACTGCGTGCTGCTCGACCTGCACCTGCCCGGCACGCAGGGCCTGGACGGGCTGCACGCGCTGCTGGCCGCCGACGGCGCCGCCGCCGTCTGTGTGCTCACCGGCCTCGACGACGCCCACCTCGGCATCGCCGCGGTCGGCGCGGGCGCCCAGGACTACCTGGTCAAGGGCAAGGCCGACGGCGAGGTGCTGATCCGGGCGATCCGGTACGCGATCGAGCGGCGCCGGGCCGAGGCCGGGTTGGCGCGGCTGCGGGAGGAGCGCCTCGCCGCCGCGGAGTCGGCACGCCTGGAACGCGGGCTGCTGCCCAAGCCGCTGCTGGCCGGCAGCGCCGTGCGGTCCCGGTCCTACTACCGGGCCGGCCGCACGCGGTCGGTGATCGGCGGGGACTTCTTCGACGCGGTGCGCGGCTCCTCGGGTGCGGTCCACGCGATCGTCGGCGATGTCGCCGGGCACGGGCCCGACGAGGCGGCGCTCGGCGCGCTGCTGCGGGTGTCCTGGCGCGCGCTGGTGCTGGCCGGGGTGGACGAGGCGCAGGTGCTGCCCAAGTTGCAGCAGGTGCTGGTGAGCGAGCGCCACGACCCGGCGCTGTTCACCACGGTGTGCACGGTCTCGCTCGACGGCACCGCGGACGGCGGGTGCCGCGCCCTGGTGCGCCTGGCCGGCCATCCCCCGCCGGTGGCGCTGCGTCCGGTGCCGTGCTCGGTGGCGCCGCCGGTCGGCCTGCCGCTGGGGATCTCCGCCGGCGCCACCTGGGAGCCCGTCGAGCTGACGCTGGCGCCCGACTGGGCGATGCTGCTCTACACCGACGGCCTGGTCGAGGGCCGCGGCCCGGCTCCGGGTGGCCTGCTGTGGGAGGAGGGGCTGCTCGACGTGCTCGGCCGCGAGCGGGGCACCGGTCTCGACGACCTCCCGGCCCGGCTCGTCGAGGCGGCTGAGGGGTTCCACGGCGGTCCGCTGCTCGACGACGTCGCGATCCTGCTGCTGTCCGCCGACGACCAGCCCGCCGGAACCGAGCGGACCGCGACGTGAGCGCGCCCGCCCTTCCCGGAACACCCCGGATGTCGCTGTCCGAGGCCGGCCGCGCCCGCCGTGCCGCGGCCGGACACCGGTGGCCGCTGCGCCGGGTGTTCACGGGGGGCGCCGCGGTGGCGGTGCTGCTGTCGCTGCTCGCGGTGGTGCTGGGCGGGATCGCGGTGGCCCGGCTGTACGAGGCCCGCAACGACCTGCTCGACCAGGCCGCACCCGCGCAGACGGCGGCGGAGCGGCTGTCGCTGGCGCTGGTGGACCAGGAGACCGGCGTGCGCGGGTACGTCCTGAGCGGGCGGGAGGAGTTCCTCGCGCCGTACCGCGACGGCCTGGCCGCGCAGCGGGCCGCCGTCGCCGACCTGCGGGCCTTCGCCGCGGGGTGGCACGGCCCGCGGGTCGACGCCGCCGAGGCCGCCGCCGAGCGCTGGCGGGCCGGATACGCGGAGCCCGCCGTCGCGGCGGTGCGGGCGGGGACGCCGCCGCCGTCGGCCGAGCGCGGTCGGATGCTCTTCGACGCCGTCCGCACCGAGAGCAACGCCGTGCTGGCCAACCGGATCGCCGACCTGAACGCGGCGCGGGTGCGGGTCGGCGACGCGGCGACGTTCGTCGGTGCCGTCGGCGCGGGGATCGCGGTCGTCCTCGTCGTGGTCCTGGCCGCCGCCCTGGTGCTGCTGCGCCGGGCGGTGCTCACCCCGGTGTCGCGGCTGGCCGGGGAGACGCGCGAGGTGGTCTCCGGCGGCGTGCAGCGGACGATCCACGCCACCGGGCCGCGGGAGATCGTCGAGCTCGGCGCCGACGTCGAGGCGATGCGCGCGCACATCTCGGCCGAGCTCGACCGCCAGCAGGAGGTCAACCGCCTCCTCGACGAGCAGGCGCGGGACCTGGAGCGGTCCAACCGGGACCTGGAGCAGTTCGCCTACGTCGCCAGCCACGACCTGCAGGAGCCGCTGCGGAAGGTGTCCAGCTTCTGCCAGCTGCTGCAGCGGCGCTACGCCGGGCAGCTCGACGACCGCGCCGACCAGTACATCGCGTTCGCGGTGGACGGCGCCCAGCGGATGCAGCGGCTGATCAACGACCTGCTCGCGTTCTCCCGGGTGGGGCGCACCACCGCCGCCTTCGAGCCGGTGGACCTCGCCGTCGTGGCGCGGGCGGCGGCGGCCGAGCTGGAGCAGGCCCGGGCCGAGGTCGACGGGACGGTGGAGGTCGGCGAGCTGCCCACCGTCCCCGGTGACCCCGCGCTGCTGCGCCAGCTGTTCGTGAACCTCGTCGGCAACTCACTGAAGTTCCACCGCACGGGTGTGCCGCCGGACGTCCGCGTCACGGCCCGGGAGGTGGCCCCGGAACGCGACGGCGACGGGCCCCGCTGGGAGATCGCCGTCACCGACAACGGCATCGGGATCGAGCCCGAGTACGCCGGCAAGGTCTTCGTCATCTTCCAGCGGCTGCACGCCCGCGACGTCTACTCCGGCACCGGGATCGGGCTGGCGCTCGCGAAGAAGATCGTCGAGTTCCACGGCGGCCGCATCCGGCTCGGCGATCCCCCGCCCGGTGCCGGCACCACGGTGCTGTTCACCCTGCCCGCCGGCTCACCAGCTCCCCAGGAGGAAGATCGATGACGAACCCGCAGCCCCGGATCGTCAACGTGCTGCTCGTCGAGGACGACCCCGGCGACGTCCTGATGACCCGCGAGGCGTTCGACGAGTACCTGCACAACCGGCTCGACGTGGTCACCGACGGCGCGGAGGCGCTGGCCTACCTGCGCCGGGAGGCGCCGTACGCCGATGTCCCCCGCCCCGACCTGATCCTGCTCGACCTCAACCTGCCCCGCCGCGACGGCCGCGAGGTGCTCCAGGAGGTGAAGGACGACCCGGAACTGCGCAGCATCCCGGTCATCGTGCTCACCACGTCCCAGGCCGAGGAGGACGTGCTGCGCAGCTACCAGCTGCACGCGAACGCCTACGTCACCAAGCCGGTGGACTTCGAGAACTTCGTCGACGCGATCAAGCAGATCGACCACTTCTTCGTCAGCGTGGTGAAGCTGCCGATCCGCGACTGACCGGGCGCCGCCTCACCGGTCACGAGCGGGGTCGGTCGCAGTCGCGGCCCGGCGCTGCGCATCGCGGGCGGTGGTGAGCAGGTCGTGCCAGGACGTGACGTCGGGGCGAGACAGGAGCAGGGCGCGCCGCTCACGTTCGGTGAGCCCGCCCCAGACGCCCCATTCGACGCGCTGGTCCAGGGCATGGGCGAGGCATTCGGTGCGGACGGGGCAGGGGCGGCAGAAGGCGCGGGCCTCGCGCTGGGCGGCGCCGGTGACGAACAGGTCCTCGGCGGTGGCGGTGTGGCAGCGGGCCGCGGTGCGCCAGTCGGCTTTCTCGCTCATGTCGTCCCCGTGGTCGTGGCCGATCAACTGGGATGATCATGTGTGCGGCGCGGGCGGCCGGGCACCGAGCAGAACTACTCAGTCGCGCAGCGTGGTCGGCCGAGCCGGCGGCCACGAGGGGACGGACCTCGCTGCGACGTAGGCTGGCATCCGTGCTGGACACGCAGCCCGGTGCCGACACCGTGCAGAAGGCCGCCGCCACCCCCGACCAC
>DATLGI010000029.1:0-4835 GCA_035540535.1 Pseudonocardia sp. | reverse complement strand
GTCGATGGCCCGCGCGGACTGTCTCATCGTGCTTCCGGAGGACGTGCGGGCGGTGGCCGCGGGCACCCCGGTGGACGTCTGGCTGCTGGTCGGGCATCGGTGCGGATCGGCTCCTCGGCGGTACCGCCCGCGTGCGACGGCGGGCCGGTGGTCGGACCCCCTGCCGGCCCGGCCGGACCGCGGTGGGCGGCGGCCACGGTACGCGATGGGGGAGGGCACGGCCCTCCGACGCCGGGGGGACACGAAAGGGCCGGGGCCGCCATCCCCCGAGACAGCGACCCCGGCCGTGGAACCGCTCGTCCGCTCCCCAGCGACGGGCGGTAGGTCCTTCGTGTCACGGGCGGGATACCCGCCGCGTACCGAAAGTATCCCCGAGCAGTCGATCGATCGTCCAGGTCACCGGGAGAGGAAGCCGGCGATGTGCACCGTTCGGCCGAACGACTCAACAGTTAGACGCTCGGGGAGGTGACAGTGTTGCACCCCTTGACTGTGATATGCACCACAATTCCGGGTGAACCGTTACCCGTCCAGCAGCCAGACGTCCACCGGGGTGCCCGCGGCCACCGCCCGCACGTCCTCCGGAAGCACGATGAGACAGTCCGCGCGGGCCATCGACGCCAGCAGGTGTGAGGACGGCCCGCCCACCTCCCGCACGGTCCCGCCGACGGCGTCCAGGACGCCGCGCCGGAACTGCCGCTTGCCGGCGGGGGACTCCATCGCCTCCGCGAGCGCGGCCCGCACCACCGCCCGGTCGGGCCGGGGGTGCCCCAGCGCCGCGCGCAGCGCCGGGCGGACGAACACCTCGAACGACACCTGCGAGCTCACCGGGTTCCCCGGCAGGGTCACGACGGCGACGCCACCGCCGGGCCCGTCGAGCCGGCCCGCCCCCTGCGGCCCGCCCGGCTGCATCGCCACCTTGACGAACTCCACGCCGCGCCCCGACAGCGCGTCCTTCACGACCTCGTACGCGCCGGCGCTGACCCCGCCGGAGGTCAGGACCAGGTCGACGTCGCCCGCGGCGAGCCGTCCGCCGAGCCGCTCGAGGAACTCCTCGACGTCGTCGGGCACGAACCGCAGCAGCTCCGCGCGCCCACCGGCGTCCTCGACCGCCGCGGCGAGCATCGGCCCGTTCGACTCGTAGATCTGCCCGGGCCGCAGCGCCCGGCCGGGTGCGACGAGCTCGGACCCGGTGGACAGCACCAGCACCACCGGCCGGCGGCGCACCGGCAGCGTCACCTGCCCGATCGCCGCGGCGATCCCGATCTGCGCCGGGCCGATCACCGTGCCGGCGCTGAGGACGACGTCCCCCGCGCGGACGTCGCTCCCGGCGACGCGGACGTGCCGGCCGGCGGCGGGGGCGTCCTGCAACCGGACCCGCGACGTGCCGCCGTCGGTCTGCTCGACGGCGACGACGGCGTCGGCGCCGGCCGGCATCGGCGCGCCGGTCATGATGCGGTGCGCGACACCCGGCGCGAGCGGTGGCACGTCGGTGCGCCCGGCGGGGATGTCGGCGGCGACCGGCAGCTCCACCGGCGTCGTCTCCGTCGCGCCCGTGACGTCGGCGGCCCGCACCGCGTAGCCGTCCATCGCGGAGTTGTCGAAGGGCGGCAGCGCGATCGTCGCGACGACGTCGGCGGCGAGGACCCGCCCGCGCGCGTCGCCGAGCGCCACCTCCTCGACAGGGGTCCCAGCCAGCAGCGCCGCCACGGCCGCCCGGTGCTCGTCGACGGTGCGGGTCACCCCCGCATCCTGCCCCGCCGCGGGCCCGCGTCGCCGTCCGGGGCATGTCGGGCGGCGGCGTCGACGTCAGGTGCGGGTGCCGGTGATGTGGAGGTGCCGTGGCTCAGGGAGGGCGATCGCGTCGAGTTCGAGATGGCGGCCGGCAGCGACGGTCGCGACCAGGCGGACGGGGTGCGCCGGATCTGGCGGCGGGCCCGACCGGCACGCCGGAGCCGGCTTGCACTCGGCGCGCCCGAGTGCTAAACACGGCTTTGGCACTCGGCCTGTCCGAGTGCCAGCAGTCGGGCCGGTGAGACCGGCGCAGGGTTGCCGGTCGTCCGTCGCGGGCACCGGGTCCGACACCGTGACTTCGGCACAGATTTCGTGTCATCCCAATCGGAGGACCACACCCCCATGGCGAAGATGATCGCTTTCGACGAGGAGGCGCGCCGCGGGCTCGAGCGCGGCATGAACGTCCTCGCCGACGCCGTCAGAGTGACGCTCGGCCCGCGCGGCCGCAACGTCGTCCTGGAGAAGAAGTGGGGCGCGCCCACCATCACCAACGATGGTGTGTCGATCGCCAAGGAGATCGAGCTCGAGGACCCGTGGGAGAAGATCGGGGCCGAGCTCGTCAAGGAGGTCGCCAAGAAGACCGACGACATCGCCGGTGACGGCACCACCACCGCCACCGTCCTCGCCCAGGCGCTCGTCCGCGAGGGCCTGCGCAACGTCGCCGCCGGCGCCAACCCGATGGCCCTCAAGCGCGGCATCGAGAAGGCCGTCGAGGCGGTCGCGCAGCAGCTGCTGAAGACCGCCAAGGAGGTCGAGACCAAGGAGCAGATCGCGGCCACCGCCTCGATCTCCGCCGCCGACAACACCATCGGTGACCTCATCGCCGAGGCCATGGACAAGGTCGGCAAGGAAGGCGTCATCACCGTCGAGGAGTCGCAGACCTTCGGCCTCGAGCTCGAGCTCACCGAGGGCATGCGGTTCGACAAGGGCTACATCTCGCCCTACTTCGTCACCGACGCCGAGCGCATGGAGGCCGAGCTGGAGGACCCCTACATCCTCCTGGTCTCCTCCAAGATCTCCACCGTGAAGGACCTGCTCCCGCTGCTGGAGAAGGTCATGCAGGGCGGCAAGCCGCTCGCGGTCATCGCCGAGGACGTCGAGGGCGAGGCCCTGGCCACCCTGGTCGTCAATAAGATCCGCGGCACCTTCAAGTCCGTCGCCGTCAAGGCCCCGGGCTTCGGTGACCGCCGCGAGGCGATGCTCGCCGACATGGCGATCCTCACCGGCGGCGAGGTCATCAGCGAGAAGGTCGGCCTGAAGCTGGAGAACGCCGACCTGGCGCTGCTCGGCCGGGCCCGCAAGGTCGTCGTCACCAAGGACGAGACGACGATCGTCGACGGCGCCGGCGATGCGGACCAGATCGCGGGGCGGGTCAACCAGATCCGCAACGAGATCGAGAAGACCGACTCGGACTACGACCGCGAGAAGCTCCAGGAGCGCCTCGCGAAGCTGGCCGGCGGCGTCGCCGTCATCAAGGCCGGCGCGGCCACCGAGGTCGAGCTCAAGGAGCGCAAGCACCGCATCGAGGACGCCGTGCGCAACGCGAAGGCGGCCGTCGAGGAGGGCATCGTCGCCGGCGGCGGCGTCGCGCTCATCCAGGCCGGTGCGGGCCTGTTCGAGGGCCTCGGCCTGGACGGTGACGAGGCCACCGGTGCGAACATCGTCAAGGTCGCGCTGGAGGCCCCGCTCAAGCAGATCGCCATCAACGCCGGCCTCGAGGGCGGCGTCGTGGCGGAGAAGGTCCGCGGCCTGCAGGCCGGCTGGGGCCTCAACGCCGCCACCGGCGAGTACATCGACCTGATCGAGGCCGGGATCATCGACCCGGCGAAGGTCACGCGCTCCGCGCTGCAGAACGCTGCGTCGATCGCGGCGCTGTTCCTCACCACCGAGGCCGTCATCGCCGACAAGCCGGAGAAGAACCCGGCTCCGGGCGGCGGCGCGCCCGACATGGGCGGCATGGACTTCTAGTCCGCGCAACGCACGAGACAGGGGCGGCACTCCCTCCGGGGTGCCGCCCCTTCCGCGCGAGTGCACCCCTCCGTGCCCGCGAGTGCACCCCTCCATGCCCGCGAGTGCACCCCTCCGTGCGCGCGAGATACCCCTACCGGGCGTCGACGACGATCGCGACGCCGAGGCCGAGCAGCACGCCGGCCGTCGCCCGGTCCAGCCACCGGCGCACCCGCTCGCGCAGCAGCAGCCGGCGCGCCCGCGAGGCCAGCAGCACCACCGTGCCCAGCCACAGCACCCCGATCCCCACGTGCGTCGCGACCAGCAGCGCGCCCCACGCGGGCGCACCGGCCGGGACGAACTGCGGGAGCAGGCTGAGATAGAAGGCGCCGATCTTCGGGTTCAGCAGGTTGGTCACCAGGCCCGCTCGGAACGCGGCGCCGGGTCCGGCGCCGGCGGTCGGTACCTCGGCGACGGGAACGCGGCCCCGGCGCAGGCTGCGCCACAACGCCGACCCGCCGAGCCAGATCAGGTAGCCCGCGCCCAGCAGCTGTAGCGCGCGGTACGCGGTCTGCGACGCAGCGAGAAGCGCGGCCAGGCCGAGGGCGCCGGCCGCGCCCCACAGCACGCAACCCGCCGCGATGCCGAGCACCGCGCCCGCCCCCGCGCCCCGCCCGCCGAGCAGCGCGTGGCGCAGCGTCACCGTCGTGTCCAGACCCGGGGTCAGGACGGCGAGCAGGGCCACAAAGGTGAACCCGAGCAGGGCGGTGGTCGACACGCGCCCCACCACAGCACGCCAGCCGCCCGGGCCGCCAGGCTCCGAAGGCTCGGGCCCGGCGTCAGTCGCGGACGGGAGCCAGGACCCAGGCCGCCACGTAGGCCACCGCGCCCAGGCCGAACCCGAGCACGGTCAGCACCACCAGGCCGATCCGCAGCAGCGCCGCATCCACCCCGACGTCCTCGGCGAGCGCGCCGCACACCCCGCCGAGCATCCGGTTCGTGCGGCTGCGGCGCAGCCGGAACCCGGAACCCGCCCCGGCCGGCGGGCTCCACGACGCGCCGGCCGGCGGCTCCCAGGACGGCGGCGCGGGCAGGGG
>DATLGI010000028.1:0-27811 GCA_035540535.1 Pseudonocardia sp. | reverse complement strand
GGGCCGACCAGGACGGGGCCGACCAGGACGGGGCCGGCGCGGGCGCCGGCGCCGCCGGCCCGGACGAGCCCGCCGAGGGCCCCGGCTGATGCCGGCGGCCCCCACCCGCGCCCGCGCACCGGGCGGGACCCGGGCCCCGGCCGGCGGCCGGCCGGGCGCACGCGGGCCCGCGCCGCCCCGCCGGCCCGCTTCCCGGGCCGACCCGTACGCCGGGCGCCTGCGCACCGGGCGGCTGCTGCTGGTGCTCGCGCTGCTGGCCGCCACGATCAAGCTGGTCGCGGTGCAGGGCGTGCAGGCCGGCGAGCTGACCGAGGGGTCCGCCCGCCAGCGCACCACCGAGATCCTGCTGCCCGCCGAGCGCGGGTCGGTGCTGGACCGCGCGGGGCTCCCGCTGGCGTTCAGCGCCGAGGCGGCGGCGCTGGTCACCAACCCCCGGTTGATCACCGCCACCCGCGGTGCGGATGCCACCGCCTACGTCGAGCAGATGGCCGCCACCGTCGCCCTCGCCACCGGCGGTGACCCCGAGGAGCTGCGTGCCCGGCTGACCGGCAACCGCGGGTACGTCGTGCTCGCTCCGTTGGTGGACCCCGACGTCGCGCGCACGCTGCAGGACCGGTTCCCGGAGATCGCGGTGGAGGAGCGCGAGCGCCGGGAGTACCCGGGCGGTGAGCTCGCGGCCAACGTCGTCGGCGCGGCCGCCTGGAACACGGAGGACCGGAAGTTGACCGGGTTGGTCGGCCTGGAGAGCTCCCAGGACGCCCTGCTGGCCGGCGCAGACGGCCTGCGCGTCGTGGACACCGCCGAGGGCAGCTCCACCGTGATCCCCGGCAGCACCCGGTTCGAGCGGCCGGCGGTGCCCGGTGCCGACATCGCGCTGACGCTGGACTCGGACCTGCAGTTCACCGTGCAGCGGTTGCTGTCGGCGGAGGTCGAGCGGCTGGGGGCCCGCGGCGGCTCCGCGGTGGTGCTCGACGCCGCCACCGGCGAGGTCCGGGCGATGGCCAACGGCGACACGTTCGACCCGCGCGACCTGGCGGCCGCGCAGCCGGCGGAGCTGGGCAACGCCGCCGTCACCGACCCGTTCGAGCCGGGCTCCGTCAACAAGATCGTGACGATGGCGGCCGCACTCGAGGACGGGCTCGCCACCCCCGGCGAGGTGCTGGCCGTGCCCGGCAGTATCGCGGTGGCCGACCGGACCATCGGCGACGCCTGGTCCCACGGGCTGGACAGCTACACCGTCACCGGCGTGCTGGCGAAGTCGTCGAACGTCGGCACGATCATGCTCGCCCAGCGGGTGGGCGAGGACCGGTTCGCGCAGATGCTGGAGCTGTTCGGCCTGGGGCAGCGCACCGGGGTGGGCCTGCCGGGTGAGAGCGCCGGCGTCGTGCCCGCTCGGGCCGCCTGGTCCGGCTCGACGTTCGGCAACCTGCCGATCGGGCAGGGCCTGTCGGTGACCGTCCTGCAGATGGCCGGGATGTACCAGGCCGTGGCGAACGACGGGGTGCGCATTCCGCCGCGGATCGTCGCGGGCACGGTGGCGGCGGACGGCACCCGCACCGCGGCACCGGCGCCCGAGCCCGTCCGCGTGGTCTCGGCGGGCACGGCGGCGCAGCTGCGCACCATGCTCTCCGCCGTCACCCAGGACGAGCGCGGCCAGCGCGGCACGGCCCCGGAGGCAGCGGTGCCGGGCTACCGGGTGGCGGGCAAGACCGGCACCGCCCAGCAGGTGGACCCGGAGTGCGGCTGCTACTCGTCGTCGACGTACTGGATCACCTTCGCCGGGATGCTGCCCGCCGAGGATCCCCGCTACGTCATCGCGATCATGCTCGACGCTCCCGGCGGCGGGGCGAGCGCGGCCCCGCTGTTCCACGACATCGCCTCGTACCTGGGCCAGCGTGACCGGATCCCGGTGACCGCCGAGCCGGCCCCGGTGCAGACGCTGCAGCTGCGCTGACCGTGGCGGGCGGTGTCCGGGGCGAGGCCGTCGACGGCCCGCCGGTAACCTTCTGCGTCGTGCCGCCCGCCCAGCAGTCCGCTCCGCCCGAGGCGCCGATGCGGCCTGTGCACACCCGACCCGTGGACCTGAACTCGCTCGCCCGCATCACCGGCAGCGTCGGCACGGACGCGGGATCGACCACGGTGTCGGGGGTGACCCTGCGGGCCGTCGACGCGCGCCCCGGTGACCTCTTCGCCGCGCTGCCCGGCACCCGCGCGCACGGCGCGGACTACGCGGACGTCGCCACCGCCCGCGGTGCCGTGGCGGTGCTGACCGACCCGGCGGGGGCCGCGCGGCCGGGCCTCGCCGGCGTCCCGGTGCTGGTGCACGAGCACCCCCGCGACGTGGTGGGGCCCGCGGCGGCCCTGGTCTACGGGGACCCGACCGCCCGGTTGCGGGTGCTGGGCGTCACCGGCACCAGCGGCAAGACCACGGTGGCGCACCTGGTCGAGGCGGGTCTCGCGGCCGCCGGGCGCACGCCCGGGCTGCTCGGCACGATCCGCACCCGGATCGGTGGTCCGGCGGCGGGGCGGTCGCGCTCGCTGCCGAGCACCTTCACCACCCCGGAGGCCCCGGACCTGCAGGCGCTGTTCGCGGTGATGGTCGAGGACGGCGTCACGGACGTGGCGATGGAGGTGTCCAGCCACGCGCTCGCGCTGGGGCGGGTCGCCGGCACGCGGTTCGCCGTCGCCGGTTTCACCAACCTCTCCCAGGACCACCTGGACTTCCACGCCGACATGGCCGACTACTTCGCCGCCAAGGCCCGGCTGTTCGACGGCCGCGCCGAGGCGGGCGTCATCTGCGTCGACGACGAGTGGGGCCGACGGCTCGCCGCCGCGCATCCCGACGCCGTCACGGTGGCCACGGGTGGCCCCGCGGACTGGTCCGCCGCCGACGTCACCGCCGGGGCCGACGGCGTGCAGCGGTTCACCGCGCTCGGGCCGGACGGACCGGTCCCGGTCCGGCTGCCGCTGCCGGGCAGGTTCAACGTCGCCAACGCCCTGGTGGCGCTCGCCTGCCTGGCCGCCGCGGGGGTGCCCGCCGGCGTCGCCGCGCCGGGGTTCGCCGAGCTGGCGGTGCCCGGGCGGATGCAGCGGGTGGACGTCGGGCAGGGCTTCCTTGCCGTCGTCGACTACGCCCACAAGCCTGCCGCCGTCGCGGCGCTGCTGGACGCGCTGCGCGGGCAGGTGGACGGGCGGCTGCTCGTGGTCCTCGGCTGCGGCGGGGATCGGGACCGCGCCAAGCGCCCCCTGATGGGGGCGGCCGCGGCGGCCCGGGCCGACCTGCTCGTCGTCACCGACGACAACCCGCGCACCGAGGATCCCGCCGCCATCCGGGCCGCGATGCTCGCCGGCGCCCGCGACGGCGGGCGCGCGGAGCTGCTGGAGATCGGTGACCGGCGCGCCGCGATCGCGGCGGCCGTCACCGCGGCGCGGCCCGGCGACGCCGTCGTGGTGGCGGGCAAGGGACACGAGACCGGGCAGGAGGCGGGCGGGGTGAAGCACCCCTTCGACGACGCCGACGAGCTGGCGGCCGCGATCGCCGCGGTGGTCCGGTGAGGCACCCCCACCCCGCCGCCCCACCGCACACCTGGGCGGTGGGTGTGCGCGAACGTGCACCGGCGGGGCGCTGGGCGCGATGATCCCGATGACGCTGGCCGAGGTCGCCGCGGTCACCGGGGGGCGGCTGCACCGCGCGTCCGGGGACGAGCCGGTGCGGGCCGTGGAGTTCGACTCGCGCAGGATCGGCCCGGGCGGGCTGTTCGTCGCCCTGCCCGGGGAGCGGGCCGACGGCCACGACCACGCCGCCGCGGCGGTGGCGGCCGGGGCCGCGGGCGTGCTCGCGGCGCGGGAGGTGCCCGCGCCCGCGGTGATCGCGCCCCCGGCGCCCGCGGCCGCGGCCGGCCGCAGCTACCTCGCCGCCGTCGACCGTGACGGAGCGGGCGCGGCGGTGCTCGCCGCGCTGGCCCGCCTGGCGGCGCACGGCCTCCGCGCGCTGCCCGACCTCGCCGTCGTGGGCGTCACCGGCAGCTCCGGCAAGACCTCGACCAAGGACCTGCTGGCCGCCGTACTCGCCCCGCTGGGGGAGACGGTCGCCCCGCCGGGGTCGTTCAACAACGAGCTGGGCCTGCCGTGGACGGCGCTGCGGGCCGGTCCCGGCACCCGCCACCTCGTACTGGAGTTCTCCGCCCGCGGACCGGGGGACATCGCCGCGCTGTGCGCGGTCGCCGCGCCGCGGATCGGCGTGGTGCTCAACGTCGGGCGGGCGCACCTGGGTGAGTTCGGCTCGGCCGCCGCGATCGCCGCGGCGAAGGGCGAGCTGGTGGAGGCGCTGCCCGCCGGTGGGACCGCGGTGCTCAATGCCGACGACCCGGCGGTGGCCGCGATGGCGACCCGTACGGCGGCCCGGGTGGTGACCTTCGGCGGCGGGGACGCCGACGTGCGGTCCCGGGACCTCACCCTGCACCGGGGACGCCCGCGGTTCACGCTGGTCGCCGCGCAGGGCACGGCGGAGGTGGCGCTGCCGTTGGTGGGCGCGCACCACGTGCACAACGCGCTGGCCGCGGCCGCCGTCGGCCTCGAGCTGGGCGCCACCCCGGCGCAGGTCGCCGCCGCCCTGGCCGACGCGGTGCCCGCCTCGCGCTGGCGGATGGAGGTCACCGAGCGCTCGGACGGCGTCACCGTCGTCAACGACGCCTACAACGCGAACCCCGAGTCCGTGCGGGCGGCGCTGGCCTCGCTCGCGGCGATCGGCGCGGGCGGGCGCACCTGGGCGGTGCTGGGGCGGATGGGCGAGCTCGGCGAAGCCTCGGCCGCCGCGCACGCCGAGGTCGCCGCGGCGGCCCGCCGGCTCGGCGTCGACGAGCTGGTCGCCGTCGACTGCCCCGAGTACGGGGCGGCCCGCGCGGTGGCCGGCGTCGAGGAGGCCGCCGCGCTGCTCGCCGCGGAGCTGCGGCCGGGCGACGTCGTGCTCGTCAAGGCGTCGCGGGCCGTGGGCCTGGAACGGCTCGCCGCCGTGCTGCTCGCGGCCGTCCCGGCGGTGCGCCGATGAGGGGCGTGTTCATCGCCGCGGGCCTCGCGCTCGTCGTCTCGATCCTGCTGACCCCGTACCTGATCCGGTTCTTCGCCCGGCAGGGCTTCGGCCAGGAGATCCGGGAGGAGGGCCCGTCGAGCCACCAGAGCAAGCGCGGCACCCCCACCATGGGCGGGGTCGCCATCCTGCTCGCGATCTGGACCGGTTACCTGGTCTCGCACCTCGTCACCGGCCTGCCGATCACGGCCTCGGCGATGCTGGTCCTGCTGCTCACCACCGCGCTGGGCGCGGTCGGCTTCCTCGACGACTTCATCAAGATCCGCCGCCAGCGCAACCTCGGGCTGAACAAGACCTCGAAGCTCGTCGGTCAGCTGCTCACGGCAGTGGTCTTCGGCATCCTCGCGCTGCGGTTCGTCAACGCCGACGGGATCGCCCCGGCCACCGACAACCTGTCGTTCGTCCGCGAGATCACGATCATCTCGTTCGGCACCGTCGGGTTCGTCGTGTTCGCCTACCTGGTGATCGCGGCGTGGTCGAACGCGGTGAACCTCACCGACGGCCTCGACGGGCTGGCGGCGGGCACGGCGGCGATGGTGCTGGCCACCTACGTCATCATCGGCTTCTGGCAGTTCCGCAACGCGTGCGTGTTGACCAACGAGGCGGGCTGCTACCAGGTGCGCGACCCGCTCGACGTGGCGCTGGTCGCGGCCGCGGCGATGGGCGGGTGCATCGGCTTCCTGTGGTGGAACGCCGCCCCCGCGCGGATCTTCATGGGCGACACCGGATCGCTGGCGCTGGGCGGGCTGGTCGCCGGCCTGTCGATCGTCACCCACACCGAGCTGCTGCTCGTCGTCATCGGCGGGGTGTTCGTGGTGGAGGCGCTGTCGGTGGCGCTGCAGATCGTGGTGTTCCGCACGACGCGGCGACGGTTGTTCCGGATGGCGCCGTTCCACCACCACTTCGAGCTGGCGGGCTGGGCCGAGACCACGGTCATCATCCGGTTCTGGCTGCTCGCGGCCATGTGCGCGGCCCTGGGGCTCGGCCTGTTCTACAGCGAGTGGCTCACCGCGTCCGCGGGCCTGTGACCGCCGCGCCGGTCGACGTCGCGGCCCTGGCCGGGCTGCCGGTGCTGGTGGCCGGGGCCGGGATCTCCGGGCTCGCCGCGGCCCGCACGCTGGTGGAGCTCGGGGCGAGGGTGACCGTGTGCGACGCCGCGCCGGGCCGGCTGCGCGACCTGCCCGCCGGGGCCGAGGGAGTCGTCGAGACCGGGGAGCTGCCGCCGGGCACCCGGCTGGTCGTGACCGGGCCCGGGCGGCGGCCCGACCACCCACTCGCCGCGGCCGCGGCGGCGGCCGGGGTGCCGGTCGTCGGGGAGCCGGAGCTGGCCTGGTGGCTGGGCGCGGCCCGGTCCGTGCCACCCGTGTGGCTGGCGGTGACCGGCACCAACGGCAAGACCACGGCCACCGGCATGCTCGCCACGATCCTGCGGGCGGCCGGGCTGGACGCGATCGCCTGCGGGAACATCGGTCATCCGCTGGTGGACGCCGTCACCGCCGGGCACGCGGTGCTCGCGGTGGAGCTGTCGAGCTTCCAGCTGCACTGGTCGCCGTCGATCCGGCCGGCGGCGGGCGTGGTGCTCAACGTCGCCGACGACCACCTCGACTGGCACGGCAGCCGGGCCGCCTACGCGGCGGCCAAGGCGCGCGTGCTCACCGGTGACGTGGCGGTCGCCGGGATCGACGACGCCGCGGCGGCGGCGCTGCTGGCCGCCGCGCCCGCGCCGCGCCGGGTCGGGGTCACCCTCGCCCCGCCCGGCCCCGGTCAGCTCGGGGTGCGCGACGGCGTGCTGGTGGACCGCGCCTTCGGCGACGGCGGCACCGGGACGGGGGTCACCCTGGCCGACGCGGCCGACGTGCACCCCGCCGGCCCGCCCGGGATCACCGACGCGCTCGCGGCCGCCGCGCTCGCCCGCGCGCACGGCGTCGTCCCGGCGGCGGTCCGCGCCGGGCTCGCCGCCTTCCGGCCCGGCCCGCACCGCGCCGCGCCGGTGGCGACCGTCGCCGGGGTCCGCTACGTCGACGACTCGAAGGCCACCAACCCGCACGCCGCGGACGCCTCGCTCGCCGCGGTGCCCGGCCGGGTCGTGTGGATCGCCGGGGGCCTGCTCAAGGGGGCGTCGGTGGACGCGGTCGTCCGCCGGCACGCGGCCCGTCTCCGGGCAGTGGTGGTGATCGGCACCGATCGGACGGCGATCGTCACCGCGCTCGCGCGACACGCGCCCGAGGTCCCGGTCGTCGAGGTCACCGCGGGTGACGATGAGGGCATGCCGATGGGTACCGCGGTGCGTCGCGCCGCCGCTCTCGCCCGGCCGGGTGACGTCGTGCTGCTCGCTCCGGCGGCCGCCTCGATGGACCAGTTCGCCGACTACGCCGAGCGCGGACGGGCGTTCGCCGCGGCCGTCGCCGCCCTGCCGGGAGCGGGCGGATGACGGCCGGCGGCCCCGCACCGGACGGCGCCCGCGCGGCCGTCGGCCGCGCGGCGACGGCTCTCGCGCAGTGGTTGCGCCGGCCGCTGACCTCGCTGCACCTGGTGCTCGGGGTGTTCGGCCTGCTCACCTTGTTCGGGCTCGTCATGGTGCTGTCGGCGTCGTCGGTCGAGTCCTATGCGGCCGGTGGCTCGTCGTACTCGGTCTTCGTCCGCCAGCTCGTGTTCTGCGGGCCCGGCCTGCTGATGTTCTGGCTCGGGCTGCGCCTGCCCCCGGCGCGGCTGCGCGCGCTGGCCCCGGCGGTGATGCTGCTCGGGATCGTGCTGCTGGTGGCGGTGCTGATCCCCGGGGTGGGGGCCGTCCGCGGCGGTGCGCGCTCGTGGTTCGCGCTCGGACCGATCTCCCTGCAGCCGTCGGAGGGGGTGAAGGTCGCGCTCACCCTGTGGGGGGCGCACGTGCTGGCGGCGCGGCGCGCGGTCATCCACCGCTGGAAGCACGCGCTGTCGCCGGTGGTGCCGGTCGCGCTGCTGCTGTTCACCCTGCTGGTGCTCCAGCCCGACCTGGGCATGACGATCTCGCTGGGGATCGTGCTCATGGCGCTGCTGTTCTTCGCGGGTGCCCCGATGGGCCTGATCGGCGCGATCGGGGTGGGTGGCACGGTCGGGGCGGTGGTCCTCGGGCTCACCGCCGGGTACCGGCAGAGCCGGATCACGGCGTTCCTGTCCCCGTCGACGGCCGATCCGCTCGGTCCCGGGTACCAGGCCCAGCAGGCGCTGTACTCGCTCGCCGACGGCGGCCTGTTCGGCACCGGCCTCGGGCAGGGCCGCGCCAAGTGGAGCTACCTGCCCAACGCGCACAACGACTTCATCTTCGCGATCGTGGGCGAGGAGCTCGGGTTCCTCGGCGCGTTCGCGGTGCTGGCGCTGTTCGCGACGCTGGCCTACACCGGGTTCCGGATCGCGTCGCGCACCGCAGACCCGTTCCTCAAGATCGTGGTCGCGACGTCGACGGCGTGGCTGGTCGGCCAGGCCGCGATCAACATCGGCTACGTCGTCGGCCTGCTGCCGGTGACCGGCCTGCAGCTGCCGCTGATCTCCTCGGGAGGCACCTCGCTGGTGGTCACCATGTTCGTGTTCGGCGTGCTGGCCAACGCCGCGCGGCACGAGCCGGAGGCCGTCGCCGCCCTGACCCGGGACCGCCGCGACGGTGAGCGGCAGGGCCGGCTCGCGCGGCTGCTCGGCCTGCGCCCGCCCACCCCGTACCGGACGCCGGGCGCGCGGCCGCCGGCGCAGCGGGGACGGGTGCGATGACGGCGTCCGCCGGCCCCCCCGTCTCCGTCGTCGTGGCCGGCGGGGGCAGCGCGGGACACATCGAGCCCGCGCTGGCCCTGGCCGACGCCGTACGCCGACTGCGCCCGGACGCGACCGTCACCGCGCTGGGCACCGAGCGTGGCCTGGACATCCGGCTGATCCCGGCCCGCGGCTACCGGCTCGAGCTCATCCCGCCGGTGCCGCTGCCGCGCCGGCCCAGCGCCGACCTGCTGCGGTTGCCGGGCCGGATCCGCGCCGCGGTGCGCCGGGTGCGCGCGGTGCTGCGCGCGGTGGACGCCGACGTCGTGGTCGGGTTCGGCGGGTACGTCGCGCTGCCGGCCTACCTCGGGGCCCGCGGGCGGGTGCCGATCGTCGTGCACGAGGCCAACGCGCGGGCGGGGCTGGCGAACAAGGTCGGCGCCCGGTTCGCCCGGCGGGTCGTCGCGGCGGTGCCCGGCAGCGGGCTGGCCGGGGCCGAGGTCATCGGCATCCCGCTGCGCCGGGCCGTCACCGGGCTGGACCGGGCGGGGCTGCGTGCCGAGGCCCGGGCGGCGTTCGGGCTGCCCGCCGCCGGCCCGGTGCTGCTGGTGTTCGGCGGATCGCAGGGCGCGCGCTCGCTGAACACCGCCGTCGCGGCCGCGCTGCCCGGACTGGTCGGGGCGGGTGTCGGGGTACTGCACGCGCATGGCCCCACCGGAACCCCCGCGCCCCCCGCGCCGGGTTACGTCCCCCTGCCCTACATCGACGACATGCACCTCGCCTACGCCGCGGCGGACGCGGTGCTGTGCCGGGCGGGCGCGATGACCGTCGCCGAGGTCTCCGCGGTAGGGCTGCCCGCCGTGTACGTCCCGCTGCCGCACGGCAACGGCGAGCAGGCGCTCAACGCCCGCCCCGTCGTGGACGCGGGCGGTGGGGTGCTGGTGCCCGACGCGGCGCTCACCGGGGACCGGGTGCTCGCGGAGCTGCTGCCGCTGCTCGGCGACCCCGCGCGGCTCGCGGCGGCGGGCACCGCCGCCCGGGCCTGCGGGCACGCCGACGCCGACGAGCGGCTCGCCCGCATCGTCCTCGACGTGGCGGGGGCACCCGCATGACCGGGGCCGGCGCGGTGCTGGAGGAGCGGGTGCACCTGATCGGCATCGGCGGCGCGGGCATGAGCGGCATCGCGCGCATCCTGCTCGCCCGCGGGGTGGCGGTGTCGGGGTCGGACGCGAAGGACTCGCGGGCGGTGCTGGCGCTGCGGGCGCTGGGTGCGCGGGTCGAGGTCGGGCACGACGCGGCGCACCTGCCGCCCGCCCCGGCGACCGTGGTGGTGTCCAGCGCGATCCGTGACGGCAACGCCGAGCTGGCCGCGGCCCGCGCTCGGGGCCTGCCGGTGGTGCACCGCGCCGAGGCGCTGGCCGCGCTGATGGCGGGCCGCCGCGCGGCGTGCGTCGCGGGAACGGCGGGCAAGACCACCACCTCGTCGATGCTCACCGTCGCGTTGCAGCACTGCGGCCTCGACCCGTCGTTCGCGATCGGCGGCGACCTCGCCTCGGCCGGCACCGGGGCGCACGAGGGCACCGGCGACGTCTTCGTCGCCGAGACCGACGAGAGCGACGGTTCGTTCGTCGCGTTCTCCCCGCTCGTCGCCGTCGTGACCAATCTGGAGCCCGACCACCTCGACCACTTCGGCACGCCCGAGGCCTACCGGGCGGCCTTCGACGGGTTCGTCGCGCGGCTGCGCCCCGGGGGGGTGCTGGTGGCCGGCGCCGACGACCCGGGCGCGGCCGACCTCGCCCGCGCCGCCGAGGCGGGCGGCCGCACCGTGCGCCGCTTCGGCCGCAGCGCGGACGGACCAGACGACGCCCGTCTGCTGGACTACCGGCCGGACGGGACCGGCGGGGTCGCGGTGGTCCGCCACGGCGGCGTCGAGCTCGAGCTGCGGCTGGAGGTGCCCGGTGAGCACATGGCGCAGAACGCGCTCGCGGCGCTGCTGGCCGGGGTGGCCCTCGGCGCGCCGGTGGCCGGCCTGGTCGAGGGCCTCGCGGGGTTCGACGGGGTACGGCGGCGCTTCGAGTTCCGGGGGCGCGCGTGCGGCGTCGCGGTCTACGACGACTACGCCCACCACCCGGTGAAGGTGGCCGCCCAGCTGCGCGCCGCCCGCCAGGTGCTGGCCGGCTCCGGCGGGCGCCTGGTGGTGGCGTTCCAGCCGCACCTCTACTCACGGACCCGGGACTTCGCCGCCGCGTTCGGCGAGGCGCTCGGTCTGGCCGACGTCGTGGTGGTGCTCGACGTCTACGGCGCGCGCGAGGATCCCGAGCCCGGCGTGTCCGGGGCGCTGGTGGCGCAGGCGGTGGCGCTGCCGCCGGAGCGGGTGCACTACGTGCCGCGCTGGGCGGACGTCCCCGCCGTGGTGGCGGGCCTCGCCCGGCCCGGTGACCTGGTGGTCACCATGGGCGCCGGGGACGTCACGGTCCTCGGCCCCGAGGTGCTGCTGGAGCTGGAGCGGACCCGGTGACCCGGCCCGCCGGGACGGGCACGTCCCCTGGGCAGGCCCGGTCCCGGCCGGGCCCGCGGCCCGGGGTGTACCGCCGCCGCCGACTCGCCGCCGCCGCGCTGGGCGCGCTCGTGCTGCTGGTCGCGCTCGGGCTGGGCGGGCGCCTGCTGGTCTACGAGGCCGGGCTCGCCGACGTCGAGGGAGTCACCGTCACCGGGGCGCTGGCGGTGCCGGTGGCCGACGTCGTCGCCGCCGCCGCGGTGCCCACCGGCGTGCCGCTGGCCGCGGTCGACACGGGCGCCGTCGCGGCGCGGGTCGCGGAGCTGCCCGGCGTGGCGGGCGCGGAGGTGCGCCGCGACTGGCCGCACACGGTCACCGTCGAGGTCACCGAACGGGTTCCCGTGCTCACCGCGGCGACGCCCGGCGGGCTGCGGCTCGTCGACGCCGCCGGCGTGCCCTACGCCGGTGCGGCCGAACGGTTCGACCTGCCGCGGCTGCGCGCCCCGGCCGTGGGGCCGGGCGAGCCCGCCACCGTCGCCGCGCTCGAGGTCCTGGCCGCGCTCGACGGCGCCGTCCGGGCCGAGGTCGACGTGGTGGAGGTCACGGCGACCGGGCAGATCACCCTCGAGCTGGCCGACGATCGGGAGGTCCGCTGGGGCGACGCGAGCCGGACCCCGGAGAAGGCCGCGGTCCTCGGCCCGTTGCTCGGCCAGAGCGGGCGCGTCTACGACGTCGCGAGCCCCGATTTGCCGACGATCCGACGGTGATCGCCGCGACCGTCGGGCGGCGCGCCTGCTGGACCCCCACGGAAACGCGACCTAGCGTTCGAACGCGACGGTTCCGGGTCCACCGGTGCCGGTCGAGCTGGACTGGAAGGTGCCGCGTATGACGCCCCCGCACAACTACCTGGCCGTGATCAAGGTGGTCGGCATCGGTGGCGGCGGCGTGAACGCCGTCAACCGCATGATCGAGGTCGGCCTCAAGGGCGTGGAGTTCATCGCGGTGAACACCGACGCCCAGGCGCTGCTGATGTCCGACGCCGACGTCAAGCTCGACATCGGCCGCGAGCTCACCCGGGGCCTGGGTGCCGGCGCGAACCCCGACGTCGGCCGCAAGGCCGCCGAGGACCACCGCGAGGAGATCGAGGAGGTCCTCAAGGGGGCCGACATGGTCTTCGTCACCGCCGGCGAGGGCGGCGGCACCGGCACCGGCGGCGCGCCGGTGGTGGCGTCGATCGCCCGCAAGCTCGGCGCGCTCACGATCGGCGTGGTGACCCGCCCGTTCACCTTCGAGGGCCGCCGCCGTGCCGGCCAGGCGGAGGACGGGATCCAGGGCCTGCGCAACGAGTGCGACACGCTCATCGTCATCCCCAACGACCGGCTCCTGCAGCTCGGCGACGTCGGCGTCTCGCTGATGGACGCCTTCCGCTCCGCCGACGAGGTGCTCCTCTCCGGTGTGCAGGGCATCACGAACCTGATCACCACGCCCGGCCTGATCAACCTCGACTTCGCCGACGTGAAGAGCGTCATGTCCGGCGCGGGCAGCGCGCTGATGGGGATCGGCTCGGCGCGCGGGGAGGGCCGGGCGGTGCAGGCCGCAGGCAAGGCGATCAACTCGCCGCTGCTGGAGGCGTCGATGGACGGGGCGCAGGGCGTGCTGCTGTCCATCGCGGGCGGTTCGGACCTCGGGCTGTTCGAGATCAACGAGGCCGCGTCGCTGGTGCAGGAGTCGGCGCACCCCGAGGCGAACATCATCTTCGGCACCGTGATCGACGACTCGCTCGGCGACGAGGTGCGCGTCACCGTGATAGCAGCCGGGTTCGAGAGCGGCACGCCCACGCACAAGAAGCTGGAGCCGACCGCGTTCCGCTCGCCGGAGCGCGCCGGGACGATCGCGTCCGGCGACAGCGGACGGGCGAGCGGCGCGGCCCCCGCCCCGGCCCGGCCCGAGGGTCGAGCCACCGACGGGGCGGCCACCGACGGCGGCGGCGCGAACGGGGCCGGCACGAACGGCGCCGGGCCCAACGGCTCGGGCACGCTCCCGCCGGTGGCGCCCTACACCCCGCCGGAGCCGCGCCGGCCCGAGCCGCCCCGGCGCGACCCGGCGATGAGCGACCTCGGCCCGGCCCCGAGCCCGCCGGCGAACGCCCCGGCGGTCGCCGACCCGTTCGACGACGACGGCGTCGACGTGCCGCCGTTCATGAAGCGCTGAGCGCACGGTGATCGGCGGCTGCGGTGCCGCAGCGCCCGTGCCGCGGCCACACCGTGTCCGGCGACCGTGACGCGGGTCCGCCGGGTCGTGACCACCCGCGCCGGCGGACGGTCGACCGGCGCGTTCGCCCGGTTCAACCTGTCCACCGGCGTCGGCGACGACCCGGCTGCCGTCGCGGCCAACCGGCGGCGCCTCGCCGCGTCCCTCGGCGTGACCGCGGTGGTGTTCCTCCAGCAGGTGCACGGCACCCGCGTGGTCGTCGTCGACGCCCCGCCCGCGCCGGACGAGCCCGACCGCCCGGAGACCGACGCCGCCGTCACCGCCGTGGCGGGCGTCGCGCTCGCGGTCCTGTCCGCCGACTGCGTGCCCGTGCTGCTCGCGGACCCCGGGGCGGGTGTCGTGGGCGTGGCGCACGCGGGCCGGGTCGGGTCCGCCGCGGGCGTCCTGCCCGCGGCGGTGGCGGCCATGGCCGGCCTCGGCGCCCGGGTCGGCGCGCTGGAGGTGCTGCTCGGTCCCGCCGTCTGCGGGGCCTGCTACGAGGTGCCGGCGGCGATGCGGGCCGAGGTCGAGGCGGTCCTGCCGGGCAGCGCCACCCGCACCCGCCGCGGCACTCCCGGCCTCGACCTGCGGGCCGGGCTGCGCCGCCAACTCGCCGCACTGGGCGTCGTGCGGCTGGACGTCGACCCGCGCTGCACGGTCGAGGACCCCGACCTCTACAGCCACCGCCGCGACGGCCGGACGGGCCGGCTCGCCGCGGTGACCTGGCTCGACCCGTCGTGACAGGGTGGCGGCGTGGCTGAGGACCGGCGCGCCGAGCTCGCGCGGCGGCTCGGGGCCGTCCGGGAGCGGATCGCCGCGGCGTGCGCGGCGGCCGGACGGGACCCGGCCGCCGTCGCCCTGCTCGCCGTCACCAAGACGGTGCCCGCCGCCGACGTGGCGCTGCTGCTGGATCTCGGGGTCGAGGCGTTCGGGGAGAACCGGGCGCAGGAGGCCGCCGCGAAGGTCGCCGAGGTGTCCGCCCTGCGGCCCGGCGCCCGCCCGCGCTGGCACTTCGTCGGCGGGCTGCAGCGCAACAAGGCGCGCCTGGTGGCGCCGTGGGCGGCTCGCGTGGAGTCCGTCGACTCGGTCCGACTGGCCGACGCGCTCGACCGGGCGGCCCGCCGGGCCGAGGACGCGGGCGAGCGGCCGGGCCCGCTGCCCGTGCTGCTGCAGTACAGCGTCGACGGCGACCCGCGCCGCGGCGGCGTCCCCGACGCCGGGCTCGCGGAGCTCGCCGAGCACGTCGCGGCGCTGCCCGGGCTCGTGCTGGAGGGCCTGATGGCGGTGGCGCCCCTTGGCGCCGACCCGGACCGGGCGCTGGCCGCGGTGGCCGCCGCCGCGGCCCGGCTGCGGGCTGCGCACCCCGCCGCGACCGTGGTATCGGCCGGCATGAGCGGCGACCTGGAGGTGGCCATCCGTCACGGTTCGACGGTCGTGCGTGTCGGAACGGCCCTTGTGGGGGAACGCGAGTTAGCCTCGCCGTGATCGTCGGGGGGATCGAGAGGGGAGCGCGGATGGGCGCCATGTACCGGCTCAAGGCCTACTTCGGCATGGTTCCGGCCGAGGAGATGGACGACTACGCCGACGAGCCGGTGGAGCGCTACGCCGGGCCGAGGGGCTCCCGGGACAGGGCCGACGACCGCTGGGACGGCGGCTGGGACGACGGCCGCTGGGACGAGGGCCGGCCCGAGGACCGCTACGACGGGGCCTGGGAGCCGCGCCCCGTCCGCACCGCAGGGCGGGTCGCCGCCGAGCGGTTGCGCGACCCGGTCCGGGCGCCCGTCGCCGCGGTCCCGGGCGCGGGCCATCCCGCGGGGATGCCTGCCGCGGCCGGTGCCGGCGGGGTGGTGCGGGGCGCGCTCGCGGTGGACCCGGCCCGCGAGCCGGTGCGGCCGCCCGAGCAGCCGCCGATGCCCCAGCAGCGCGACCGCGGCGCCGCGCCGTCCACGATCACGACGCTGCAGCCGCGCAGCTACAACGAGGCCCGCACGATCGGCGAGCGCTACCGCGACGGCGTGCCGGTCATCATGAACCTCACCGAGCTCGACGACGCCGCCGCCAAGCGCCTCGTCGACTTCGCCGCCGGGCTCGCGTTCGCGCTCCGCGGCTCCATCGACAAGGTCACCAATCGAGTGTTCCTGCTCACACCGGCGGACGTCGAGGTCTCGGCCGACGACGCCCGCAGGCTCGCCGAGCGGGGAATCTTGCGCCAGGATTGAGGTGTGACCGTCGCGCTGTTCGCCGTCTACTACGTGCTGTTCGTCTTCTACCTGCTGCTGCTGGCGAGGATCGTGGCGGAACTCGTCCGCAGCTTCGCCCGCCAGTGGGTGCCCGCCGGCGCGAGCGCGGTGGCGCTCGAGCTCGTGTTCACGGCCACGGATCCGCCGGTCAAGGCGTTGCGGCGGGTGATCCCCGTGGTGCGGATCGGCGGCGTCGGCCTGGACTTGTCGATCATGGTCCTGCTGCTCGTCGTCATCATCCTGAAGGGGGTCGTGCGGCCGTGACGATCGGGTTCTCGCCGTCGTCGACATGACGCTGGGTAGCGAGCACCCCCCCGATGGATCGCCCCGGACTGGACCCGTCGATTATGGTTCTGCTGCTGGTGGCGTTCATACTTGCGAACGTTGCCCAGCCGACACCGTGGTGAGCCCCAGTCACCCGGTTTCGCCGCCGAGGACTGCATGAGGTGATCCGATGCCGCTGACCCCCGCCGACGTCCACAACGTCGCGTTCAGCAAGCCCCCGATCGGCAAACGGGGTTACAACGAGGACGAGGTCGACGCGTTCCTCGATCTGGTCGAGGCCGAGCTGGCCCGGCTGCTCGAGGAGAACGAGGACCTGCGCGAGCAGGTCTCGGAGCTCGAGCAGCGCCTCGGCAACGCGCAGGCGGACCTGGAGGAGGCCCGGTCCCGGCCGCAGCCCCCGATGGCCGCGTCCGCGCCGCCGACACAGCAGATGCAGCGCCCGGTCGAGCCGTCGCCGGCCCGGCCGATGGAGCAGCCGGCGCCGATGGCGAAGGGGCCGGGCCCGCAGCGGCCCATGGGCGCGCCGCCGCCGCAGCTCGCCGACGCGGGCGACTCCGGCGTCGAGCACCACTCCGTGCAGGCCGCAAAGGTCCTGGGCCTCGCCCAGGAGATGGCCGACCGGCTCACCGTCGAGGCCAAGGTCGAGGCCGACACGATGCTGGGCGACGCCCGCACCAAGGCCGAGCAGCTCCTCTCCGAGGCCCGGACCAAGTCGGACGCGCTGGTCAACGACGCGCGCGGCCGTGCCGAGACGATGCTCAACGACGCGCGCACCCGCGCGGAGACTCTCGAGCGGCAGTCCCGCGACAAGGCGGCCTCCCTGGTCGGTGAGGCCGAGCGCAAGCAGTCCGAGATCATCGGCGCGATCCAGCGCGACAAGTCGGTGCTGGAGAAGCGGATCGACGAGCTGCGCACCTTCGAGCGCGAGTACCGGACGCGGCTCAAGACGTACCTGGAGTCGCAGCTGCGCGACCTGGAGGGCCGCGGTTCCGCCGCGCCTGCCGGCGCGGCGCGTCCGAACCCGAACGGGGGCTACGCCGCGACCGGGTACGGGCAGCGGGCCGACGCCGGCAGCTGAACCGAGCTGGTGGTCGCGCCGTGCTCCTGCTGGTCCTGATCCTCGTCCTCATCGCCTTCGGGCTGCTCGTGGTCGCGCTGCTGACCAGCAGCGTGCTGTGGGCCTGGATGTCCGTCGGCGTGAGCGTCGTCGCCGCCGCCGCCCTGATCGGCGACTGGTACCGGCGCCGGTCGGCGGTGCCCACCGGCGCCGCCGACGGCCGACCGCAGGCCGAGCCGTACCGGCCTCCCGCGGCGGACCTGGACCCCGCCACGGAGGTCCTGCCGGTCGTCCGGCCCGCCGGACCGGACGAGCGGGACGAGGCGGACCGGTCCCACCGGCCGCGGCACGACGATCAGGACACGGTCGTCATGCCGGCGGTCCGACCGTCCGGCTCTGCGGACCGACCGCCCGGCGCTCAACAGGATGCCCCTCCTTCGAGGGACAAGCAGTCACTCAACGTCACCAAGTCGGCGGGCACGGCGACCGGCTCCGCGGAGCCGGGGGCGGATCCCGAGGCCACCTCGGCCGTTCCGGCGGTGGCGGCCGCCGAGGCCGATGCGGCCGGCGACCGGTCGGGCGACGAGCGACCCCGCGGGGACGGTGCGGACGCCACCCGCGAGGACCCGACCCGCGAGGACCCGACCCGCGAGGACCCCACCCGCGAGGACTCGACCCGGGAGGACTCGACCCGGGACCGCGGGGCCGGTGCCGACCGGGCCCGGGACCACCCGGCCGGGGACGAGCGGGCGGGCGACGACCGCCCCGGCGGGGACGTCAACGGCCGCGCCGCCGCGGCGGGCACCGCCGAGGCGGCGGGACGAAGCGGCGGTGGTGACGCCACGGCGGTCCTGCCGGCCGGCGCGGGCGAGGCGGCCGCGGCGAAGGAGACGGCGCCGGAGGGCGCCGGTTCCGGCCCGTCAGGGCAGCACGAGGGGCCCGCGCGGGACGAACCCCCGCCGCCGGCCGAGCCGCCCGAGGAGAAGCCGGAGCCGGCGGTCGCCGCCCTGGTCGCCGCGCTCGACGACGAGGTGGTGGTCGTCGACGAGCACCCGCGCTACCACATCACCGGGTGCCGGTCGGTCCTCGGCCAGCCGATCATCCCGCTGCCGGTGCGCGAGGCGGTGGAGCTCGGCTTCACCCCGTGCGGCTGGTGCACGCCGGACCGCACCCTCAGCGCGCGGCACCCGGCCCGGGCCGGCTGACCCGGCCGCGCCGCCCGCGGGGATACCGGCTCGCGGCGGCGCGCTACCCTGGTCGGACAGGCGCCGATCCGGCCATCACCGGGGAGCCTCCGGAAGAAACGGGCAGCCACCGCGACGGCCCGGAGTAGAACCGGACGGGTGCGGCCCGTCATCGCCGCCGAACGAGAGGCCGTCCCGCGCGGGGCGGCAAGCGGGGTGGTACCGCGGCGGCCGGGAACGTGGCCGTCGTCCCCGTGCAGGCACGAGCGACCGAGCCGCACGAGGAGCACCGACCCATGACCGACGAGCGCCCTGCCGGCGCCTCCCGCTACCCCGACGTCGACGCCCGCCCGTCGTTCCCCGCCCTCGAGCAGGAGGTGCTCGACTTCTGGGCGGCCGACGGCACCTTCGAGGCGTCCGTCGAGGCCCGCCCGGCGGGCGAGAACGGCGGCAACGAGTACGTCTTCTACGACGGCCCGCCGTTCGCGAACGGCCTGCCGCACTACGGCCACCTGCTCACCGGCTACGTCAAGGACGTCGTCCCCCGGTACCGGACGATGCGCGGGCGCCGCGTCGAGCGCCGGTTCGGTTGGGACACCCACGGCCTGCCCGCCGAGGTCGAGGCCGAGCACCAGCTCGGGATCAAGCACAAGTCCGAGATCGAGGAGATGGGCGTCGCCGCGTTCAACGACGCCTGCCGCGCCTCCGTGCTGCGCTACACCGGCGAGTGGCGCGAGTACGTCACCCGCCAGGCCCGCTGGGTCGACTTCGACCACGACTACAAGACCCTCGACCTGGACTACATGGAATCGGTCATGTGGGCCTTCAAGACCCTGTGGGACTCCGGCCTGGTCTACAGCGGGTTCCGGGTGCTGTGGTACTGCTGGCGGTGCGAGACGCCGCTGTCGTCCACCGAGACGAAGATGGACGACGTCTACCTGGACCGGCAGGACCCGGCCGTCACCGTCGGGCTGCGCCTGTCGTCGGCGGACCCGGCGCTGGACGGCGCGCTGGCGCTGGTCTGGACGACCACCCCGTGGACCCTGCCGGCGAACCTGGCCGTCGCGGTGAACCCCGAGGTCGAGTACGCGCTGGTGGAGGCGGCCGGGCAGCGGTACGTGCTCGCCGCCGCGCGGGTCGCGGCGTACGCGCGGGAGCTGGGCGAGGAACCGGCGGTCCTGCGCCGGCTGCCCGGCACCGAGCTGCTCGGCCTGTCCTACGTCCCGCCGTTCGACTTCTTCGCCGGGCGGGACAACGCCCACGTCGTGCTCGCCGCCGACTACGTCACCACCGAGGACGGCACCGGGCTCGTGCACATCGCGCCCGCCTTCGGCGAGGAGGACAAGGTCGTCACGGACGCGGCCGGCATCGAGGCCGTGGTGCCCGTCGACTCCCGCGGCGAGTTCGACGCCTCGGTTCCGCCGTACGCCGGCATGCAGGTCTTCGACGCGAACCCGCACATCATCGCCGACCTGAAGTCCGGCGGCCCCCACGCCCACGGGGTGCTGCTGCGGCACGAGACCTACGACCACCCGTACCCGCACTGCTGGCGCTGCGGCAACCCGCTGATCCAGCGCGCCGTCGACTCGTGGTTCGTCCAGGTCACCGCGTTCCGCGACCGGATGGTCGAGCTCAACCGGCAGATCACCTGGGTGCCCGAGCACGTGCGCGACGGGCAGTTCGGCAAGTGGCTCGAAGGCGCGCGGGACTGGTCGATCTCCCGCAACCGGTACTGGGGCTCGCCGATCCCGGTCTGGCGCTCCGACGACCCGGGCTACCCGCGCACCGACGTCTACGGCTCGCTCGACGAGATCGAGCGCGACTTCGGTGTCCGGCCGACGGACCTGCACCGGCCTGGAGTCGACGAGCTGACGCGCCCGAACCCGGACGACCCGACCGGGCGCTCGACGATGCGCCGGGTGCCGGAGGTGCTCGACTGCTGGTTCGAGTCCGGCTCGATGCCGTTCGCCCAGGTGCACTACCCGTTCGACAACCGGGAGTGGTTCGAGCACCACTACCCGGGCGACTTCATCGTCGAGTACAACGGCCAGACCCGCGGCTGGTTCTACACGCTGCACGTGCTGGCCACGGCGCTGTTCGACCGCCCCGCGTTCCGGTCGTGCGTCGCGCACGGGATCGTGCTCGGCGACGACGGCGCGAAGATGTCGAAGTCGCGCAAGAACTACCCGGACGTCACCGAGGTGTTCGACCGGGACGGCTCCGACGCCATGCGCTGGTTCCTGATGGCGAGCCCCATCCTGCGCGGGGGGAACCTCGTGGTCACCGAGCAGGGGATCCGGGAGGGCGTGCGCCAGGCGATCCTGCCGCTGTGGAACACCTGGTACTTCCTGTCCCTGTACGCCCGTGCGGCGGGCCGCACCGGTGAGGTGCGGACCGACAGCCGGCACGTGCTCGACCGGTACGTTCTCGCCAAGACCGCCCAGCTCGTCGACGAGGTCACGGTGGCGATGGAGACGCACGACATCGCCGGGGCATGTGAGCGGATCCGCGACCACGCCGAGGTGCTGACGAACTGGTACGTGCGCCGCTCCCGTGACCGCTTCTGGGCCGGGGACGCGGATGCGATCGACACCCTGCACACGGTGCTGGAGGTGACCGCCCGGGTCGCGGCGCCGCTGCTGCCGCTGACGACGGAGAAGGTGTGGCAGGGGCTGACCGGCGGGCGCTCGGTGCACCTCGCCGACTGGCCCCCGACCGGAGCGTCGGCGGAGGGCGCGTCGACGCGGCCCGACGTGCTGCCCCGCGACGTCGCGCTGGTGGCCGCGATGGACCGGGTGCGGCAGGTCGCGTCGGCGGCGCTCTCGCTGCGCAAGGCCCGCGGGCTGCGGGTGCGGCTGCCGCTGGCCGCGCTCACCGTGGCCGCGGCCGACGCCGACGCGCTGGTGCCGTTCGCCGACATCCTGCGCGACGAGGTCAACGTCAAGCGGGTCGAGCTGACCACCGACGTCGCGGCGCACGGGCGGTTCGAGGTGGCCGTGAACGCCCGCGCCTGCGGGCCCCGCCTCGGCGGGGACACCCAGAAGGTGATCCGCGCGGTCAAGGCGGGGGAGTGGGAGCGGGGCGAGGACGGGACGGTCCTCGCGGGCGGCATCACCCTGCTGCCGGGTGAGTTCACCGAGCGGCTGGTCGCCGTCCCGGGGCGGGCGGGGGAGGACGCCGCGACCACGGCACTGCCCGGGAACAGCGGGCTCGTCGCGCTCGACACGGCGGTGACGGCGGCGCTCGAGGCGGAGGGGTCGGCGCGCGACGTCGTGCGCCTCGTCCAGCAGGCCCGCCGCGACGCCGGCCTGGCGGTCTCCGACCGGATCGCGCTCACCCTCGACGCGCCGCCCGCGGTGCTCGACGCGGTGCGCACGCACGAGGCGTTCCTCGCCGGCGAGGTGCTCGCCACGACCGTGACCTACGGCGCGGTCACCGACGCGACCCTGACCGGCCCGGTCGCCGACGGCCACGAGGTCCGCGTGCTGGTCACCCGCGCCCGGTGAGCGGCGAGGGCCGCGCGTACGGCATGCCCGGACCCGCCGCCCGCCGCTGGGCCGAGCTGCAGTCCGGCCGCGGGATACCGCCGGAGATCCTGGCGGGGGCGCCGGCCGATCCGTGGCGGCACGACCCGCGGGACTTCGCCGCCCCGGCGGAACCGGCCGACACCCCGTCCCGCGACGCGGCGCTCGCCCTGCTCGACGCGGGCGGGACACTGATCGACGTGGGGTGCGGCGGCGGGGACGCCACGTTCGCCGTGGCGCACCGGCTGCGGCACGCGACCGGGGTGGACCGCCAGCAGGACATGCTGGACCTCTACGCGGCGGACGCGACGGCCCGCGGCCTCGCCCACCGGACCGTCCGCGGCGGCTGGCCGGAGGTCGCCGCGGAGGCCGGCACCGCGGACGTCGTGGTCTGCCACCACGTGCTGCACAACGTCGTCGACCTGCCGCCGTTCCTCGCGGCGCTGTCGACGGCGGCGCGCCGCGGGGTGGTCGTCGAGATGCTCACGCAGCATCCGATGGCCTGGCTCGACCCGCTGTGGGAGCGTTTCCACGGCCTGCGCCGCCCGCCTCCCGCCACCGACGACGAGGCGGTCGCGGTGCTCGCCGAGCTGGGGATCTGCGCGGAGGTCCGCCGGTGGGAGCGGGACCGGACGCCACCGCACGACCCGGCCTGGGTGACGCGCCGGCTGTGTCTGCCGGCGGAGCGGGCCGCCGACGTCGAGGCGGCGCTCGCCGGGACCGCGCCGAGGTCGAAGTGGGCGGCCACCCTCACCTGGCGGTCGTGACGGCGACCAGCGGGATCGGATCAGTGCGGCGAACGGCCTCCGGCCGCCGGGTGCCGCCGATCATGGCGACCGGACCGGATAGGTTGGATCGTCCGGAGGTGGGCCATGGCGAGCGTGGAGACCGTTCTCGGCGCCGCCGCCGTCATCGTCCTGATCGGTGTGCTCGCCGTCCGGGTCTCGGTTCGCGTCGGGCTCCCTTCGCTGCTGCTCTACCTGCTCATCGGGGTCCTGCTCGGCGAGTCCGTCCCCGGCCTGCAGTTCTCCGACGCGCCCCTCACCGAGTCCATCGGGTGGGCCGCGATCGTCCTCATCCTGATCGAGGGCGGCCTGACGACCCGATGGGACGCGGTGCGGCCGTCGCTCGGGGTCGGGATCGCGCTCTCGACGCTGGCGGTCGCGGTGAGCATCGGGGTCGTCGGGACGTCGCTGCACTTCCTGCTCGGTCTGGACTGGCGCACGGCCTTCCTGTGGGGTGCCGTGCTGTCCTCCACCGACGCGGCCGCGGTGTTCAGCGTGCTGCGCGGGGTCGGGGTGAGCCGCCGGCTGGCCGGTGCCCTGGAGCTGGAGTCCGGGTTCAACGACGCGCCGGTCGTGCTCGCCGTCCTGCTCCTGTCCTCGGACGAGCCGCTGACCTGGATCACGCCGCTGCTGGTCGGCTACGAGCTGGCGGTGGGAGGGCTCATCGGCGGCGCGCTGGGGGTCGCGGGAGCGTGGGCGCTGCGCCGGGCGGCCCTGCCGTCGACCGGCCTGTATCCCCTGGCGGCGATCGCCGTGTGCGTGCTCGCGTACTCCGGCGGGCAGCTCGCGCACGCGTCGGGCCTGCTCGCGACGTACGTGTCCGCCCTCGTGCTCGGCAACTCGAAGCTGCCGCACCGCGGCGGGGTCCAGTCCTTCGCCGAGGGCACCGGCTGGCTGGCGCAGATCGGGCTGTTCGTCATGCTCGGGCTGTACGTCTCGCCGGGTCGGCTGCTCGACGCCCTGGTCCCGGCGCTGGTGGCGGGGGCGGTCCTGGTGGTGGCCGCGCGGCCGCTGTCCGTCGTCGCCGCCGCGGCGCCGTTCGGCGTGCCGTGGCGCGAACAGGCGTTCCTGTCCTGGGCCGGGCTGCGCGGGGCGGTGCCGATCGTGTTCGCCCTCGTCGCGCTCATCGAGGGCGCCCCGGGCGCGGCCCTGCTCGTGGACGTCGTGTTCGTCCTGGTGGTGCTGCTCACCCTGCTGCAGGGCCCGACGCTGCCGTGGGTGGCGCGGGTGCTGGGGGTCTCGCGCACCGCCGAGCCGCGCGAGATCGAGGTCGACGCGGCCCCGCTGGACGAGCTGGGCGCCGACCTGCTCACGGTGCGGGTGCCGGTCGGGTCGCAGCTGCGCGGGGTGTACCTGGGCGAGCTGCGGCTGCCGCCGGGGGCGACGGTCAGCCTGGTGGTGCGCGAGGACGCCGCGTTCACCCCGGACCGGGAGACGCGCCTGCGCGAGCTCGACCAGCTGCTCGTCGTCACCACGGCCGGTGCCCGCGGGGCCGCCGAGGAGCGGATCCGCGCCGTGGACCGGGCGGGCCGGCTCGCCCGCTGGTACGGGGAGTCCGGCCGCTGACCGGGCGACCGGGCCGCGTCTGGGAGGATGGCGTCCGTGGACGAGGTGGTCGTGTGAGTGCCCCCAGCGCCGTGACGTCCCCCCGGCGGGTCCGGCTGCTCGGCCTCATCGCCGCGTCCGTGCTCGTCGCCGACGTCGTCACCAAGATCGTCGGCGTGGCGCTGCTGGAGGGGCGGGCCCCGGTCGAGCTGCTCGGCGGCGCCGTCTACCTGGTGCTGGTCCGCAACCCCGGCGCGGCGTTCTCGCTGGCCACCGGGTACACCTGGGTGCTGACGCTGGTCGCGATCGCGGTCGTCGTGGTGATCGTGCGCATCGCCCGCCGGCTGCGGTCCACCGGCTGGGCCGTCGCGCTCGGGCTGGTGCTCGGCGGGGCGCTGGGCAACCTGTCGGACCGGCTGTTCCGCTCGCCCGGCCCGCTGCAGGGCCACGTCGTGGACACCGTGTCGCTGTTCGCCCCCGACGGCAGCGTCTGGCCGGTGTTCAACCTGGCCGACTCGGCGATCGTGTCCGGCGGCGTGCTGCTCGTCGTGCTGGCCCTGCTCGGCCGCGAGCTCGACGGGACGCGCACGGCGGACCGGCGGGACGCCGATGGGTGACACCCGCCGCCTGCCCGTGCCCGACGGGCTCGACGGCATGCGGGTCGACGCGGGGCTCGCCCGGCTGCTCGGCCTGTCGCGCACGGTCGTCGCCACGCTCGCCGAGGACGGGCGGGTCGCCGTGGACGGGCACCCGGCAGGCAAATCCGACCGGCTCGTCGCGGGGTCCTGGCTGGAGGTGGACCTGCCGCAGCCGGAGGCGCCCGCCGCGCTCGCCGCGCCGGTCGAGGTCGTGGCCGGCCTCACCGTGCTGCACGCGGACGACGACGTCGTGGTCGTCGACAAGCCGGTCGGGGTCGCCGCCCACCCCAGCCCGGGGTGGACCGGGCCGACGGTGCTCGGCGGGGTCGCCGCGCTCGGGCACCGCATCTCCACCTCCGGCGCGGCGGAGCGGCAGGGCATCGTGCACCGGCTCGACGTCGGCACCACCGGGGTGATGGTCGTGGCGGCGTCGGAGCGGGCCTACACGACGCTGAAGCGCGCGTTCAAGGAACGCGCGGTCACCAAGCGGTACCGGGCACTGGCGCAGGGCCACCCGGATCCCAGCCGGGGCACCATCGACGCCCCCATCGACCGCCACCCGCGCCACGACTACAAGTTCGCCGTCGTCGCGGGCGGCAGGCCGAGCATCACCCACTACGACACGCTGGAGGCGTTCCGGTCGGCCACGCTGCTGGACGTCCGCCTGGAGACCGGGCGGACCCACCAGATCCGGGTGCACCTCGCCGCGCTGCGCCATCCGCTCGTCGGCGACGTCACCTACGGCGCCGACCCGGTGCTGGCCCGCCGCCTCGACCTCGGCCGGCAGTGGCTGCACGCCCACACACTGGGCTTCGCGCACCCGGCGGACGGCCGGTGGGTGGAGTTCACCTGCCCGCACCCGCCCGATCTCGAGCGGGCGCTCGACCTCCTGCGCGAGTAGCGGCGGTGAACCCCCGCCGGCGGGTGCTCGCGCTGCTGGCCTGCGTCGTCGTCGGGCTGGCGGTGGCGTGGTACGCCGGTTCCCGGGCGCCCGGCGGGGCGAGCGGCCCGCCGCCCGCCGTCGGCGCGGTCCGGCTCGGACCCGAGCCCGGCCAGGACGTCGCGGGCTACCTGGCGGGGCTGCCCGCGCGGCTGCCACCGGCCGGCGCGGCCGTGCCGGCACTCGTGCAGTTCACCGGGGAGCTGACCCCGGACGCCGCTCTGGGAGCCGTCGCCGGGACGGTCCCGCACACCGCGGTGTTCCACGTCCCGTTGCCCCGGGTGCAGACGGCGTTGCGGTTCGAACCGCTGGAACCCGGAGTGCCGCCGCCGACCGCGCTCGGCTCCGCCCGCGACCGCGCGCAGCTCGCGGCGCTGGCCGACGCCCGGCGGGCCGGTGGCCGCCCCGGGGCGGTGGCGGCGGCAGAGGCCGAGGTGCTGGCCCGACCGGCCTGCCGGTGCGTGCTCGCCGTGCTGGTCGTCGGCGACCGGGCCGGCCTGCAGGCGGTGGCGGTACGGCCCGGGGTGCGCGCGGTGGACCCCGCCCCGCCCGGCACGACCGTCCGCGAGGTCGCGCTCGCCCCGCTGCTGCCGGTCCACGAGGGGCGCGTCGGCCCGGTGCCGGACGACGGCCCGGTGCCGCCGGCGCCCGGTCGCTGATGCTCCCGGACCGGCCCGACACGCCGCCGGACCGAGGTGAGCAGCGCGTTCGGCGCACCCCTGGCCGGCTGCCCGGAGGTGTCGGCGGCCGGGGTTAGTCTGGCCTCCCCGATCGCGGCAAGGGAGGCGCTCCACCTCATGGCCCCGGGCAGTGACAGCTTCGTCCACCTGCACACCCACACCGAGTTCTCGATGCTCGACGGTGCCGCCCGGCTGGACGACCTGTTCGCCGAGTCCGCGCGGATGGGCATGCCGGCGCTGGCCATGACCGATCACGGCAACGTCTTCGGCGCGTACGAGTTCTGGCGCAAGGCACGCGCCCACGGGATCAAGCCGATCATCGGGATGGAGGGGTACCTGGCGCCGGGGTCCCGGCACGAGCGCAAGCGCGCCACGCTCGCCGGCAGGAGCCTGGGCGAGGACAACCCGGACCTGATGTACACCCACATGACGCTGCTGGCCGAGCACACCGAGGGGATGCACAACCTCTTCCGGCTCTCCAGCCTGGCCAGCCTCGAGGGCTACTACTACAAGCCCCGCATGGACCGCGAGCTGCTGGAGACCTACGGCAAGGGGATCATCGCCACCACCGGCTGCCCCTCCGGCGAGGTGCAGCGGCTGCTGCAGCAGGGCCGGTTCGACGACGCGTGCCAGGCCGCGAGCGACTACCGCGACATCTTCGGCCGGGAGAACTTCTTCTGCGAGCTGATGGACCACGGCATCGCGATCGAGAAGCAGGTCCAGGCGGACCTGTTCGAGCTGAAGAAGCGCCTGGACCTGCCCGGGCTCGCGACCAACGACCTGCACTACACCTACGCCGAGGACGCGAAGCCGCACGAGGTGCTGCTGTGCGTGCAGACCGGCAAGACGCTCGCCGACCCGAACCGGTTCAGGTTCGACGCGCAGGACTTCTACCTCAAGTCGCCGGCCGAGATGCGGGCCCAGTGGGACGACCAGTTCCCGGAGGCCTGCGACAACACGCTGCTGGTGGCCGAGCGGGTCGACGTCACGTTCACCGAGGGCCAGGACCTCATGCCCCGCGCGCCCGTCCCGGAGGGGGAGAGCGAGGAGAGCTGGCTGGTCAAGGAGGTCGAGCGGGGGCTGCGGCGGCGCTTCCCGGGCGGGGTGCCCGAGCGCTACCGCAAGCAGGCCGATTTCGAGGTCGGCGTCATCTGCCAGATGGGGTATCCGGGCTACTTCCTGGTGACGGCCGACCTCATCTCCTACGCCCGGTCGGTCGGCATCCGGGTCGGCCCGGGGCGCGGGTCGGCGGCGGGATCGCTGGTGGCGTACGTGCTGGGCATCACCGACCTCGACCCCATCGAGCACAAGCTGATCTTCGAGCGGTTCCTCAACCCCGAGCGCGTGTCGATGCCCGACATCGACATGGACTTCGACGAGCGC
>DATLGI010000027.1:0-23539 GCA_035540535.1 Pseudonocardia sp. | reverse complement strand
CGCGATGACGTGGATCGAGAACAAGCGCGTCGTGATCACAGGAGCCACCTCGGGCATCGGCCAGGAGGTCGCCAAGCGTCTGGCGTTGCTCGGCGCGCACGTCGTGCTCGCATGCCGCGACCGCGTGCGAGGCGAGCAGGTCGCGGCTGACATCACTTCCGGCTCCGGCGCGACGGCGGCGACCGCCATGACGGTCGATGCGTCCGACCCGGGCTCCATCCGTGCCTTCGTCAGCGCCTACCGCGAGACCTACGGCTCGCTCGACGTGCTGGTCAACAACGCGGGCGTCCTGCTACCGGCCCGCGCGACGAACGTCGACGGGATCGAGCTGACCTTCGCCACCAACGTCCTCGGCTACTACCTCGTCACGGCCGGGCTGCTCGACGCGTTGCGCGCCGGAACTGCCTCGCGGGTGGTCAACGTGGCGTCCACCTTCGCCAGTGACGTGGACCTGGACGATCTTCAGTTCGAGCGCCGCCCCTACGACGGCATGGCCGCGTACGCGCAGTCGAAGGCCTGCGATCGGATGCTCACGTGGGCCTTCGCCCGACGGCTCGAAGGGGAGCCGATCACGGTCAATGCCATGGCACCCGGTCTCGTGCTCGGCACCGCCCTGTACCGCGACCTGCCGCCGGACGCACTGCGTCACCTCGAACAGCTCGGCGGCCGCAGCGTGGCCGAGGGCGCCGAGACGGCCGTCTGGTTGGCGAGCAGCCCGGAGCTGGAGGGCGTGACCGGAGAATTCTTCGAACAGGGCATTGAGATTCCGTGCCGGTTCCGGGACGCGGAAGCCGAGGAACACCTCTGGACGACCTGCGCCGAACTGGTCGCCCGAGACCACCTCGCCCCGGCAGTCGTCGCGCCCGATCGAACCGCAGAGTGGACCTCCTGATCAGAACGGATCTTCGACGTGTCTTCCTCCCTTCCCATCACGACGCCTCACCGCATCGCCGCCGACACCTGGCTGATCACCAACCTCGCCCCCGCCGGACCAGACGTTTACGTGCCCGCGAACTCCATGCTCATCCGCGGGTCCGAGCCCGTCGTGGTCGACACCGGAGCGCCCGTGCACCGCCGGCAATGGTTCGACCAGGTCTTCTCCCTCGTGGACCCGGAGGACGTCCGTTGGGTGTTCCTGTCGCACGACGACGGGGATCACATGGGCAACCTCCACGAGCTGCTCGAACTCTGCCCCAACGCCACGCTGGTGGCCAACTTCTTCATCCACAAGCGGCAGACCCTGGAACGGCCCCTGCCTTTGACCCGCATGTGTTGGATGGGCCCGGGCGAGTCCTTCGACGTCGGCGACCGCCGCCTGCACCTCGTCGTCCCCCCGATCTTCGACGGCCCGACGACCCGGGGGCTGTACGACGAGAAGACGGCCGTGCTGTGGGCCGTGGACTCCTTCGCAGCCCTCACCCCCGGACCCGTCCACGATGCGAAGGACGTGCCCCGCGAGCTCTTCGACGAGACATTCCCATTGCTCAACAGCCTGACCGCGCCCTGGCACCAGTGGCTGGACCCGGCCCGCTACCGCCGGCATGTCGACTCCATCGAAGCCTTGCGACCACGGGCCGTGGCCTCGGCCCACGGTCCTGTCCTGCGGGGCGACGCCATCCCGGACGCGTTCGCACGTGTTCGGGCTCTGGCGGGCGAGCCCATCGTCGAGCCACCGGGCCAGCCCCTGCTCGACGAGCTCGTTGCGGCTGCCCTGGCCGTGGTGACGACGGGGTGAGGGCCGGAAAGGCGAAGGTCGACGGTTCGACCGCCCCTGGCCACCACCTCGCACAGCGCCCCGCCGGTCCGCCCAGATCATCCGGCGCCGAGGGCGGGCGGTGCTGCAATGGCCGACGGCGGCTGGGCCGGCGTGTTCGGGTGGCGACGCTGCCACACGCACGGGGGCGGGGCGCCGCCCGCAGCGTGCTCGCGGCGATGGCGGGCTGGGCCGGCGCGCACGAGGTCGACCGCTTGTACCTGCAGGTGGAGCAGGCCGACGCGGTGGCACGGCAGCCGTACGCGCGGGCCGGCTCGGCGAGCTGTGCGGTTGCCACTACCGCGGGCGCACCGACCCCGCTCTCAGCCGGCCCGCAGCTCGGGGCGCCCTCGATGATCACCACCTGCAGCGCCGCGTCGATCTCCCGGCGGGAGCGGACGGAGGTACCGTCGCCCTGTCGCACCTCGAGCACATGCACGGGGATTCGAGCGCCGCAGGAGGACGAGCATGGCCCGAAACCGCGCGTCGCCGCCCCCGCCGGACCGGTTCCCGGTGACGCGGTGACCGTCGGCATCCAGCAGCTCATGTGGGAGATCGAGCGGATCCGGGACGCCTTCCACGAGGCCGTGTACGTCACCGGGGATCTCGACGCCGCGCTCGCGGGAACCACGGCCGACTGCACCCTGGTGAACCTCCCGACGGGCACCGGGGCCGGCGGCGAGGAGCTCCGGCGCCATCTCGCCGACGACGTCCTGCCGCACCTGCCCGCGGACCTGCGCTTCCGCCGCCTGTCCCGGACCGTCGACAAGGTTCGCGTGGTCGAGGAGTCCACCGTCGCGTTCACCCACGACCGGGAGCTGCCGTGGCTGCTGCCCGGCGTCGCGGCGACCGGCCGCCCCGTCGAGGTGCTCGCGATCTCCGTCGTCACCTTCGCGCACTCGCGGATCAACGCCCACCGCACGCGCTCGCAGATGCGGGCGCACCGCACGCTGTGGGATCACACGAGCCTGCTCGCCCAGCTCGGGCTGCACGCCTCGGAAGTCGCGGCGCGCGCGTGAGGGGTCGGAGCGGGTAGGGCCCGAACCGCCCCCCGCGCGACGAACGCCGCGACGGCCGGCAGGAGCGCGGTCACGGCGACGAACGGCACCTCGCCCGCGCCGGACGTGCACGGCGGCCGCCCTGCGCCGCTGCTCGACGGTGCCGTCGGTCCGGATCGGGAGAGCGCGTCAGGGTGTCGGGCCCGGTTGCCGCGCCGGCGGCTCCGGCGCGGGCAGCTCGCCCGGCGTCGTCCCCGACGGCCCCGGTGTTCCCGCGCCGGGCACGGCCGGGCCGTCCACCGGCAGGCAGGCCGTCGGATCCGGCTGCGCGGCCTCCGTTGAACCCGTCGACGCGAGCCCGGGCAGCGCCGGCGTCGCGGGCCTGGCTACCCCGGGACCCGTCGGGTCGCCGGGTGGCGTGGGTGCGGCGGGAAGGGGCGGTGCGGCTGCCGGGTCGCCGGGTGACGTGGATGCCCCCGGCGGCCCGCCCGGACCGGTGGGCTCGTCGCCGGGTGGGGTGACTCCCGTGTCCCCGGGGCAGGGCGGCAGGTCCGGTGGCCGGACGGGGTCGACCCCGCCGGGAAGCGGGGACGCCGTCAGGGCCGCGGGTGGCAGGTCGCCGGGCTCCCGGCCCGCGAACGGGTCGAACTCCGGGTCCTCGACATCCGCGGGCTCGACGCTGTCGGGATCCTCCGGAACCGTGCCGCCGAGCAGGCCGGGCAGCAGGTCCTGCGCGGTGGTCAGCAGGTCGTTGAGCAGGCCACCGAGGGCGGTCTCGGCCGGCTCGGGCGGCGCTGCGCCGGAGGCGGGCGGCGCACCGGGCTCCACCTGGCCCGGTACGGCCAGCGCGGGCGGGGCGCCGACGACGGTGAGCAGTCCGGCCGCCGCCGTCGCTGCGATGACGTGGGCCGTCTTTCGACTCCGCATCGGAGCCTCCCGTATCGAGTGGTGGGACAGAGCGATGCGGATGATGCGGAACGAGTGACTGGTGTGACCAGAGTGATGAGCTGCGCCCGGCTGCCGCCTGCGGACCCGGCTGCTACCGGTTGTGACGAGAATGAGTCTCGCCACCGAGTGGGGTGACGACGGATCGGGTGGCCCCGGTCACCGCCTCACCCGGACGCGGCGTGACACCACCTCGGCGGGTCGACGTCCGGCGCGGGCGGTCACCCTTCGGCGTAGAACTCACCACGGCCACCCGAACGAGAAGCGCTCGTCACCAGTTGTGGAGGGTGACGGGCTCCTCGATGACGGTCAGTGACTTCAGTTCGCCGCGAGCCGTGCCAGCCGGCGCGCCGTCGGCCAGCGCACCGCGTGCGCCCAGCCCAGCTTCTCGAACAGCCAGATGACCCGGGCGGAGATGTCGACCTGGCCGCGTCGGACGCCGTGGCGCGCGCAGGTCGGGTCGGCGTGATGCAGGTTGTGCCAGGACTCGCCGAAGCTCGCGACGGCCAGCCACCACACGTTCGCGGACCGGTCCCGGGAGGCGAACGGCCGGTCGCCGATCATGTGACAGATCGAGTTGATCGACCAGGTGACGTGGTGCAGCAGCGCCACACGCACCAGCCCGGCCCAGAACAGCGCGGTGAGCGCACCCCAGAGCGACCACGTGACCAGCCCGCCGACCAGCGCCGGCAACCCGAGGCTCGCGACGGTGAGCGTGATGAACTGCCGGTCCACCGCCCGGACGTCGTCGTCGGCCAGCAGGTCGGGGGCGAACCGGCGGGCGTTGGTGTTGTCGCGCTCGAACAGCCAGCCCATGTGGGCGTGCCAGAAGCCGCGGGCCAGCGCCACCGGCCCGGTGCCGAACAGCCACGGGGAGTGCGGGTCGCCCTCACGATCGGAGAACGCGTGGTGACGCCGGTGGTCGGCCACCCAGGTGACGACGGATCCCTGCAGCGCCAGGCTCCCGGCGACGGCGAGCGCGACGCGCAACGGGCGGCCGGTCTTGAAGGAGCCGTGCGTGAAGTAGCGGTGGAACCCGACCGTCACGCCGAGCCCGCTCAGGACGTACAGCCCGAGCGCGAGGCCGACGTCGAGCCAGGTGAGACCCCAGCCCCAGGCCAGCGGCACCGCGGCGGCGAGTGCGAGCAGCGGGACCGCGGTGAAGACCAGGACGAGGACCTGCTCCCCGCGGGAGCGGCGCCCGTCGAGGAGGGGAGCGGGGGTGGATCGGGGGAGCTCCGAGGCGATCGAGGGCATGTTCTGCGCACCTTCGGTCGGTGAGGACCGCGAGCATCGCTTGCGGAGCGGCTCGCACTCCCACCGGCGTACTCGCTACGTCGTGGACGGCGGCGCCCCGGACGGGCCGGTGACCGCAGAAGATGACCATACAGCAGTTGATCGTGACCGTCTCGTTGTGAACCTGACGACTGGACGACGATCGGCCGCGCTGCGGACGCGATGATCCGTGGTAGGTTCGCCGCCGGTTGCAGTCGTGTCGTCCTCGCTCGCCTTGTCAAGGGCCCGTGGAACGTCAGACGGTGGGCTCGTGGGGCGCTCGGCTCGTCCTCACCTCCTCGACCCCACCACGCAACTCCCGGACGGCGCAGTGCCGCCCGGTCCGCTTCACGTGTGGGAGAACAGGTATGCCGCAGGGCACCGTCAAGTGGTTCAACGCCGAGAAGGGCTTCGGCTTCATCGCCACGGACGACAACGGTCCGGACGTCTTCGTCCACTACTCGGCCATCCAGGCCGACGGGTTTCGGACCCTCGAGGAGAACCAGCGCGTCTCGTTCGAGGCGAGCCAGGGCGCGAAGGGCCCGCAGGCGGACGTCGTCCGCCCCATCTGACTTCAGGTGACACCGGTGTCGGCGACCCTCGGGTCGCCGGCACCGGCATGTCCGGGCCCGGTCAGGAGCCGGGCAGCCCCCGGATCCACGACGCGGTGAGCGCCAGCCCCTCGTCCACCCCGCGCGGCGCGAAGCCCAGTCCGCGCGCCCCCGCGTCGTCGACGCGCACCGGGGGGAAGGTCCCGTAGACCTCCGAGCGGCGGGCGAAGGTGCCCGCGTCGGGGCCGAGCCGGGAACCCGGCGGCACGGTGCGGACCCGCCGCCCGCCGACGAGGTCGGCGAAGGTGTGCAGCACCCGCCCGAACGGCGCGACCTCCCCGCACAGCACGTACCGGCGCCCGGGCTCGCCGCGCTCCAGCGCGAGCAGGTGGCCCTGCGCGGCGTCCTCCGCGAGCACCCAGCCGACGGCCGAGTCCACCACCTCGGCCACCTCGCCGCGGGCCGCCGCGGTGAACAGCCCGTTGTAGCTCAGCGGGCCCCGCGGGCTCGGCCCGTAGAGGTTGACCGGATTGACGATCACGGCCGCCAGCCCTCGGGCGGCCGCGTCCAGGACGAGCCGCTCCGCCTGCGCCTTGGACGTCGAGTAGGCGTCGGTGAGCGCGGGCGGGCCGGCAGGTTCCTCGGCGACCACGCCGTCCGCGTCGAGGACGGCCGCGCTGCTGCTGGTGTGGACGAACCGCTCCACCCCGGCGGCGACCGCCGCGGCCAGCACCGCCCGGGTGCCCTCCACGTTGATCCGCCGCGTCTCCTCCGCCGAGTGTCCGACCGATCCGGCCAGGTGCAGCACACCGGAGCACCCGCGGGCGGCGCGGGCGAGGGCCTCGCCGTCGGCGAGGTCCGCCCGAGCCGTCGCGACGCCGTCGGGCAGCACCGTGCGAGCCCGCTCCGCGTCGCGGACCACGGCCCGGACCGGCAGGCCGCGACGGACCATGAGGTGGACGAGGGCCGAGCCGAGGAAGCCGGTCGCGCCGGTCACGAGCAACACCGGCCCATCCTGTCAGCCGCCCGGGCGCACGACCGCTCGTCCGCGGACGACCGGCCGCCCCCCCGAACGGAGCAGCCACCGGTCCGCGGTCGTCAACCGGTCGCCTGCCGTTCACCCTGCGCGCCCGAACTCCCGGACGGCCGGGTTCCCGCTCGTCTCGCGGTCACGCGCGGTCATCGCTCGGGACTGCCCGGCCCGTGCCCGGGGCGGCATCCTCGGTGTTGGACGTCACGGAACACGCGGTGAAGGACCTTGACGAGAGGGATGCAGATGTCGTGGTGGGACAGCTACCGGGCCGTGTACGGCGCGGAGCTGAGGGCGGCGGCACGGGAGTTCTCCGACCACGGCTGGCCCGTGGTGGCCGGCTCGGGCCTGCTGCTCGTCACGGGCACGGTCCTCGACGTCGTCGAGGTGCGGGAGGACCACGGCCGCCGCATCTGTGCCCGGCTGCGAGGGGCCGGTGAGGTGGTGCCGGTCGCCGCCGCACCGGGGTCGTGGTGGTTCCCGGTGCGCGCCGGTGGCGTTCTGGTGGAGCGCCCCGGGATCACGGTGCACACTGGTGGCGCGGCGGTGCTCGCCCCGCCGTCGGAGCTCGCCGACGGGTGGGTGCACTGGCGGGTCGCCCCGGCGTCCACGGGATACCGGCTGCCCACCATCGACACGATCGCTGCGGCGATCGCGGAGACGATCACCGAGGTCGCCGCGGGGGCGCTCCCGCCCGGCGACCGGGACCCCGGACCGGGCGCCCAGCGGCCCGTCGCCGCCGGGGTTCGGGATGCGGTCCTGATGCGGCGGTAGTTCGCGTCGGGTCGCGGGCCGGTCACCCGATCGGCCCCCGCTGTCGCGGTGCGTCGCACCGTGCCGGGGGTACCGGGTGGACGCGGTGCGGCGCCCGATGGCCCGGTCGACGACGCACCGGCCGTCGCTGCGCAGCCGCACCCCCAGCGTGGCCGGGGTCGGTGGGAGAAGCCCACCGGCCCCGGCCGTCACCAACCCGACCGTCCGGCCGGCGACGCTTCCGGCGCGGTGTCGCCCGCGGGCGACACCGCGGCGCCCCCCGGGGCCGTGGGGGCAACACAGCCCCGGGGAGCACTGCTTCCCGGTCCCGTCCCCTCGACGTGACCGGGTGTCGTGGGTCCGCAGCAGGCCGGCGCCCGTTCCGGACCCGAAGTGTTCGCGGCGACGGGCACTATGGGTTCGTGCAGACGTCGCATGTCCCCCCGACGGCGCAGTCGGAATCCCCGCCGCGCCGGCAGGTCCGCGTGGCCGTCGGGCTCGGGCTCGGGCCGATGGACGAGGAGATGAAGGCTCGTGACCTGCGCCGGATGAAGGCGCTGGCCACCGGTCTGCTCCTCGCCGCCACCGCCGTGTTCGTCGCGGCCCGCTGGTGGGAGGTCAACGGCGGCCCGACGTCGATCGCGTACCTTCGCGCGGCCGCGGAGGCCGCGATGATCGGCGCGCTCGCCGACTGGTTCGCCGTGACGGCGCTGTTCCGCAGGCCGCTCGGGCTGCCGATCCCGCACACGGCGATCATCCCGACCAAGAAGGACGTGATCGGCGACAGCCTGGGCGACTTCGTCGGGCAGAACTTCCTCGCCGAGGACGTGGTGCGCGAGAAGCTGGCGAGGGTGCGGCCGGCCGAACGGGTCGGCGGATGGATCGGCCAGGAGGCCAACGCCGATCGGGTCACCGCCGAGCTGGCGACGGCCGCGCGCGGCGTGGTGACGGTGCTGCGCGACGAGGACGTGCAGGACGTGCTGGAGCAACTGGTCGTCCGCAAGCTGCTGGACACGCCGGTCGGCCCGCCGGTGGGTGCGGTGCTCGGCCGGGTGCTGGCCGACGGCTCGCACCGCCGCCTGGTTGACCTGGTCTGCGACCGCGCCTACGACTGGGTCGTCGCGAACCAGGAGATGGTGCTGACGATCGTGCACGAGCGCGCACCCGGCTGGACGCCGCGCTTCGTCGACGACCTCGTCGCGGACCGGGTGTTCACCGAGGTGCAGAACTTCGCGTGGGAGGTGAAGAACGACACCGAGCACCCGCTGCGCAAGGCCGTCGACACCTTCCTCGTGGAGTTCGCCGCCGACCTGCAGTCCGACCCCGTGACGATCGACCGCGCCGAGCGGGTGAAGCAGCAGATCGTCGAGCACCCGGAGGTGCAGCGGTTCATCGGGCGGGCGTGGAGCGTGGTGAAGGCGATGCTCCTCGACGCGGCCGAGGACCCGTCGAGCGCGCTGCGGCAGCGGGTCCGTGACGGGCTGGTCGCGTTCGGCCGGCGGCTGGACGCCGACGCGGAGCTCCGCGCCAAGATCGACGGGTGGCTCGGCGACGCCGCGGGCTACGTCGTGCGGCACTACGCGCGCGAGATCACGACGCTGATCACCGACACCGTCGAGCGCTGGGACGCCGAGGAGACCTCGCGCAAGGTGGAGCTGCAGGTGGGCCGCGACCTGCAGTTCATCCGGATCAACGGCACGGTGGTCGGCGCGCTCGCGGGCCTGGTCATCTACGCACTGGCGAACCTGCTGATCGGCGTCTGACAGCGCGGTCGGGCACGGGTCCCCGGCCGCCGCGGAAACCGGCGGCGGACCGTCGGTGCGGGCCTCTACTGTCGTGCGCGTGGACGTCGCGGTGCGGGTGGAGGGTCTGGTCAAGCGGTTCGGGTCGACGGTCGCGCTCGACGGCGTGGACCTGACCATTCCCACCGGCACCGTGCTGGGGCTGCTCGGGCCGAACGGCGCGGGGAAGACCACCATGGTGCGCGTGCTCACCACCCTCCTGCGGCCCGACGCCGGCCGCGCCGAGGTGGTGGGCCACGACGTCGTCGCGCAGCCGCAGGCGGTGCGCCGGGCGATCGGCCTGTCCGGGCAGTACGCGGCCGTGGACGAGAACCTCACCGGGTTCGAGAACCTGTACCTGGTCGGGCGGCTCTACGGCATGGGCCGGGCGCCGTCGCGGGCGCGGGCGCGGGAGCTGCTCGGGCGGTTCCGGCTGGAGGACGCCGCGGAGCGGCCGGCCAAGACGTACTCCGGCGGGATGCGCCGGCGGCTGGACCTCGCGGGGGCGCTGGTGGCCCGCCCGCAGGTCGTGGTGCTCGACGAGCCCACCACGGGCCTCGACCCGCGCGGCCGGCTCGAGACCTGGGCGATGATCTCCGAGCTGGTCGCCGACGGCGCCACGGTGCTGCTCACCACGCAGTACCTGGAGGAGGCCGACCAGCTCGCCGACACGATCGCGGTGATCGACCGGGGGCGCGTCATCGCCCAGGGCACCGCCGACGAGCTGAAGGCGCAGATCGGCGGTGAGCGCCTCCAGGTCGTGGTGGCCCGGCCGGACCAGCTCGGGTTCGCCGGCACGGTCCTCACCGAGGTCGGGGTCGGCGAGCCGATCGTGGACCACCACCTCCGCAAGGTCGCCGTGCCGGTCAGCAGTGGCACCAAGGCCCTGGTGGAGGCGTTGCGCCGGTTCGACGTCGAGGGCGTCGAGGTGCTCGACGTCGCGCTGCACCGGCCCACCCTCGACGACGTGTTCCTCACGCTCACCGGTCGTCCCGTCGAGGACGAGCCGGCGTCCGGAAAGGCGTCCGCATGAGTGCCCTCGCCCAGGCCCTGCGCGACGGCGCCGTCGTCACCTGGCGCAACCTCGTCGGGCTGCGACGGGTGCCCGACGCCCTGCTCGCGCTCACCGTGCAGCCGATCATGTTCGTGGTGCTGTTCGCGCTGGTGTTCGCCGGCAGCCTCGGCGGCGAGGCCTACCGGGAGTTCCTCATCGCCGGGATCTTCGCCCAGACGGTCGCGTTCAACGTCTTCTTCACGACCATCGGGATGGCCAACGACCTGCAGAAGGGCATCATCGACCGGTTCCGGTCGCTGCCGATGTCGCGCGTCGCGGTGGTGCTGGGCCGCACCACGGCCGACCTCGGGGTCGGCGTCGTCACGCTGGTGGTCATGTCACTCACCGGGCTGGTCGTGGGCTGGCGGATCCGTGGCAGCGTCCTGGACGCCGCGGCCGCGTTCGCGATCCTGCTGCTGTTCTCGTTCGCGATGTCCTGGATCGGGGTGCTCGTCGGGCTGACCGCCCGCAACGTCGAGGTCGCGCAGAGCGCGGGCCTGATCTGGCTGTTCCCGTTCACGTTCGTGTCCAGCGCGTTCGTCTCGGTGCAGGGCTTCCCCGGCTGGCTGCAGCCGGTCGGCGAGTGGAACCCGGTGAGCGCGGTGGCGCGCGCGTCGCGGCAGCTGTTCGGCAACCCGACGCAGCTGCCCGGTTTCGCCGAGTCGCAGGCGTGGCCGGCGCAGAACGCGGTCCTCTATGCGGTGCTGGCCTCACTGGCGATCATCGCGATCTTCCTGCCGCTCGCCGTGGCCCGTTACCGCAGGGTCGCCCGGCGCTGACGGCGCCTCGCCCGGCCGTCGCCGTGACGGGTACCGGGCGCCGTAGGCATTGGACCGTTCGGGCCCCGCCAGGATGAGCCTTTCGGGCGAGGGCTCTCATGAGCTGCTCACCGGTGATTCACGGGACGTTCCTAGCGTCCTCACCATGACCTCCCCGGCTCGCGGGGCCGCCGATCGTGGCACCTTCCGGTCACTGCGCGTGCGCAACTTCCGGCTGTTCGCCGCGGGGCACGCCGTGTCGCAGAGCGGGAGCTGGCTGCAGCTGGTGGCCCTGTCCTGGGTCGCGTTGACGCTGACCGGTCGGGGCACGGCCCTCGGCTGGATGGTGGCGGTCACGTTCGCACCGCTGGTGCTGCTCGCGCCGTGGGTCGGTTCCGTGACCGACCGGTCGGACACCCGCCGGCTGCTGATCGCCGTCCACATCGCGGGCACGGCCCACGCGATCACACTCGCGGCGCTGGTCCTGGGCGGCGGGCTGACGGTGCCGCTGCTGTACCTGATGGCCCTCGGGCACGGCATCGTGCACGCCGCCGAGAGTCCCGTCCGGCGGGCGTTCGTGGCCGAGACCGTCGACCAGGCCGACCTCGCCAACGCGGTGAGCCTGACCAGCACGTTGTCGGCTGCCTGCCGGGTGGCCGGGCCGGCGCTGGGCGGAGTGCTCCTGGTCGGACCCGGCGCCGGGTGGTGCTTCGTGGCGAACGCGGTGTCGTCGGTGCTGGCGCTGTTCGGACTGGTGCTGATCCGGCGCGCCGAGCTCGCCGGCACCGCGCCCGACGCCGACGGCGGCGACGGCTCGGTGCGCGCCGGGCTCGCCTATGCCTGGTCGGTGCCCGAGCTGCGGGTGACGCTGCTGGCGACCGCGGTGGTGTGCACCCTCGGGTTCAACCATCCGGTCATCACCCCGCTGCTGGCCGAGCGGACGTTCGGCGGCGGGGCGGGCCTCTACACGCTGCTGTACACGGCGCTGGCCGGCGGCGGCATCGCCGGGGGCCTGCTCGCCGCCCGCCGCCGGGACGTCGATCTCGGCCACCTCGCCCGGGCCACCCTCGCATTCGGGGGCGCCACGGCCCTCGTCGCGATGGCCCCGACGGTCGCCTGGGCGACGGCCGCGACCGTCGTGGCCGGCGCGACCGGCCTGCTCGTCGTCTGCACCTCGGCGGCCCTGCTGCAGCTGCGCTGTGAACCGGCCCTGCGGGGACGGATGATGGCTCTGTCCGCCGTGGTCGTGGCCGGTGGCACCCCGATCGGCGCCCCGCTGCTCGGCTGGCTGTCCGAGACCGCCGGCCCCCGCGCGGGGCTGGCGACCGCGGCGGCGGGCTGTGCCATCACCGGCGCCTGCGTGCTCACCCGCGGTGGCGCCCGCACTCCGATGACCCTCGCCCTACCTCGGCAGGAGCCGGCATGACCGACCAGCACCCACCCCCGTCCCTGTCCCCGTCCGCCCGCGGGCCGGTGCTCACCGCCGGCCGCGACGCGCTGATCCACGCGCTGGGCCCGGATCGCGTGCTGCGGTGCACCCTCGACGGCCGCGGGGTGGAAGCCGAGGCAGCGGTGATGACCCACCTCTGGGACCTGGGCTTCCCGGTGCCCCGGGTGCACCGCGTCGGGCGCGGGGAGCTGGAGATGGACCGCGTCGACGGGCCGACCATGCTCCAGGACCTGCTGCGCCGGCCCTGGCGGCTGATCCGGCACGCCCGGCTGCTCGCGGGCCTCATGCACCGCCTGCACGCCGTGCCGGCGATGGACGGGCTGCCGGTGGGCCCGGTACCCGGCGACCGGGTGGTCCACCTCGATCTGCACCCCGGCAACGTCATCCTCGGCCGCGCCGGCCCGGTCGTCATCGACTGGACGCACGCCGCTGCCGGTGCGGCGGCGTCCGACGTCGCCCTCACCTGGAGCAGCCTCGGCTGCTTCGACCAACGACGCGCGGGGCGTGCAGGCCGTGCTCGCCGACCGCTTACGCCGCGCCTTCCTCGAGGCGTTCCTGGCCTCGGCGGGAAAGGCCGACGCGGCACGGCTGCTGCCCGTGATGATCGACTATCGGCTCGCCCACCCGACGCGCGGCGCCAACGTCCGGGCTGCCGAACGCCTCGCCCTGCTCGACCTGGCACGGCGGCATCGCCCGCGCCCGACGGCGAGCCGGCCGGCGCCGGGTGGGGCCGTCGCGGTGACGACCGCGGCGGAGGTGGCACGGGCGGCGTAGGGACGGGCAGGGGGCGCGCCCCCGGATCTACGTGATCGCGGCCCCGAGTGCCAGGCCGAGCCCGGCCGCGGCGAGCCCCGCGAGCACCGAGCCCAGCGCGTACCCGGCCGCGCGCCGGCGCGCCCCGGCGGCGGCGAGCTGGACGGTCTCCAGCCCGAACGTCGAGTACGTGGTGAGCGCTCCGCAGAAGCCGACGCCCACCAGCGCCACCACCGCGGGGGACGTGGTGGCGGCGAGGGTGCAGCCGAACGCGAACGAGCCCGCCACGTTGACGGTGAAGGTGCCCCAGGGGAAGGCCGGGCCGTACCGGGCCCGCATCGCGCGGTCGACGAGGTAGCGCAGCGGTGCCCCCACCGCGGCGCCGAGGGCGACGAGCAGCACCCCGCTCACCGCGCACCCGCCGCCGCGCGGGCCAGTGCGGTGCCGGCCCAGGTCGCGGCCACGGCGGCGCCGAGGGTGCCGGCCAGGTAGGTCAGCGCGGCGGCCGGCCGTCCGGCGGCGGCGAGGGCGTGCACGTCGACGGCGTAGGTCGAGAAGGTCGTGAACCCGCCCAGGACCCCGGTGCCGAGGAACGGGCGGACCAGCGGGTGCGCTGCCACGACCTCGGTCACGAGCACGACCAGCACGCCGATGAGCAGGCACCCGAGCACGTTGACGAGCAGCGTGGCGAGCGGGAACCCGCCCGGCGGGTGCGCCAGCAACACGCCCGCCCCGTGCCGGGCGAGGGCGCCGAGCACGCCCCCGGCCGCGACCGCGACCACTGCGGCACCGGTGCCGGGGGCTCGTCCTGCTGCAGTCCCTGCCATGTCCGGAGCACCGTACCGACATGTGGGGAAGGCCATGCCACGAGCGCAAGCTACACGCTTGCAAGAGCTAGCACTCGGGGGTAGCGTCGACCTCGTCAGGAACGGAGGTGAGCGGTGACAGCGACGCCGACAGGTCCCGAGGGCTCCACCGAGAAGGTCGGCCAGGCAGTCGAGAAGATCGGCCACTCCGTCGAGCAGGCGGTCGGGGACATCGGTGGCTACATCCGCAGCCAGCGCGAGAGCGCGCAGGTCTCCCTGCGCCAGCTGGCCCGCACCGCCGGGGTCAGCAACCCCTACCTCAGCCAGATCGAGCGCGGGCTGCGCAAGCCGTCCGCCGAGATCCTCCAGCAGATCGCCAAGGGCCTGCGGATCTCCGCCGAAGCGCTCTACGTCCGGGCCGGGATCCTCGACGAGCGCCCCGCCAGCGCCGTCACGGACGCCGTGCTCGCCGACCCCACCCTGACCGAGCGGCACAAGCAGGTGCTGCTCGACATCTACCAGTCTTTCCGGCGGGAGAGCGCCCCCGGCGCCCCCGGCGCAACCGAAGAATAGGGAGTGAACGACATGGCCGTGTCGCTACCGACCGCCGCCGACGTCCGCAGGGCCCGTGAGCAGGCGGTCAAGGGCGTCGCCGAGCGCGCCGAGGTCGCGCGGACCCCGCTGCTGGCCGTCCTGGGTGCCGGCGACTACGCCGTCGCCACCGTCACGAAAGCCGTCGAGCAGGCCCGGGCCCGCGCCGCCGCCCAGCGCGAGGCGGCCCGGCAGCGCGTCGCGGAACTGCCCACCCGGCTGACCGCCGACGAGCTGCGCGCGCAGGCCGAGAGCACCTACACCGGGTTCGCCGAGCGCGGCGAGCGCGCGTGGAGCCGCATCCGCCGCCAGCCGCAGGTCCAGCAGGTCGTCGAGGCCGTCGAGACCTACACCGGCAAGCTCGACGCCCGCGTCGAGGACCTCGTCGACGACGCGCACGACGCCGCCGAGCGGGCCCTCGCCACCGTGTCGGTGCAGACGCGCACGGCCGGGGACCGGGTGTCCCGGGTCACCCAGCGCTTCACCCGCCGCGCCGCCGGCCAGGTCACCGAGGCCGCCGCCGGCGTCGCCACGGCGGGCGGCGAGCTGGCCGAGGACATCCGCGAGACCGGTGACGAGGTGGCGCGCGAGACGCGTCGCACCGCTCGCGTCGCCGCCGAGCACACCGCTCCCGAGGCCGACCACGCCGCGCCGCTCAAGCCCGGCCCGACGCCGAAGACAGCTCCGAAGCCGGCGCCGAAGGCGGCGTCCGCGCCGAAGACGGCTCCGCCGAAGCCGGCCCGCAAGCCGGCCGCGGGCAGCGACGGCGCGTCGGACGGCTGAGCCGATCCGAGCCGCGGGGCCCTGCCCCGCACGACGTCCCCGGGGTGTTCGCGCCCCGGGGGCGTCGTCGCGCCGGCCCGGGGATGTGCCCGGCGGGGCGGCGCCCGTAGTCTGACGGTGTGGAGCTGTTGTACGTGCTGGACGCCTACATCCTGCTCGGGATCTACTTCCTCGCGATCCCGGTCGGCGGATACGCGTTCGTGCACGCCCTGATGCAGCGGGCCGACGCCTTCACCGCCGCCGACAAGCTGACGAAGCCCGCCTGGCTCGGCATCACCGGAGCGGGTCTGGCGGTGCTCATCCTCGTCCAGGGCGGCCTCAACAACCGGGCCGGGATCTTCTGGCTGGCCGGCCTGATCGCCGTGCTGGTCTACATCGTCGACGTCAAGCCGGCGGTCGTGGGCGTCCAGGGTGGTGGCCAGCGCTGGTGACCGACTGGTCCGTGCTCGGCACGCTCACCGCCGTACCCGCGCTCGACCGGCCGGATCTGCTCGCCGAGCCGGTGGCGCACGCGCTGAAGCTGCTCGACCCGGCCGACGCCGCGCGCGTCGGGGTCGCGGAGATCGATCCCGCCCTGGCCGACACCGCGGAGTTCTGCGCGGCCTACTCGTCCCCGCTCGCGGCGTCGGCCAACTGCGTCGTCGTCGCCGGGCGGCGCGGCGGGGAGACGCGGTGGGCGGCCTGCCTGGTGCTCGCCACCACCCGCGCCGACGTCAACGGCGTGGTGCGCCGCCGGATCGACGCGCGCAAGGCGTCGTTCGCGCCGATGGACGAGGCCGTGGCGCGCACCGGCATGGAGTACGGCGGGATCACCCCGGTCGGCCTGCCCGAGGGCTGGCCGCTGCTCGTCGACGCCGCCGTCGCGGCCGCGCCCGCGGTGGTGGTGGGCAGCGGCATCCGCGGGTCGAAGCTCGCGCTGCCGGGCGACCTGGCCGCCGCGCTGCCGGGCGCGGACGTCGTGGACGGTCTGGCCCGCCCCGTCGGCTGAGGCGCGGTGCCCCTGGCCGGCGCCGTGCCCGTTCCCCGCACCGGTTCACCCTGAGCGGACGTACTTGAACGCTGGAATGAGTTCAACGGTGTAAGCGTTGACCGGGGCATGACAGAGACGCTGAAGCTGCCGGTGCTTCCGCTCGCCGAATCGGTGGTGCTGCCCGGCATGGTGGTTCCGGTCCGGCTCGACCAGCAGGACATCCAGGCGGCGGTCGACGCGGCCAACAGTGTCGACCGGCGGGTGCTGGTGGTGCCGCGGCTCGACGGCCGCTACCCCGCGATCGGAACCGTGGCCGTCCTCGAGCAGGTCGGCCGGCTGCCCAACGGCGAGCGGGCGGCCGTGGTGCGCGGTGAGCGCCGCGCACGTATCGGCGCGGGCGTGACCGGTCCGGGCGCGGCGCTGTGGGTCGAGGCCGAGCCGGTCGAGGACGGCGAGGTCACCGGGCGCGCGTCCGAGCTCGCCAAGGAGTACAAGGCGCTGGTCGTCTCGATCCTGCAGCAGCGCGGAGCCTGGCAGGTGATCGACTCCGTGCAGCAGACGACCGATCCCGGCCAGCTCGCCGACCTCGCCGGCTGGGCCCCGTACTTCTCCGTCGAGCAGAAGGCGCAGCTGCTCGCCGAGACCGACGTGACCGCCCGGCTCGAGCTGCTCATCGGCTGGACCAAGGAGCACGTCGCCGAGCAGGAGGTCGCCGAGAAGATCTCGCACGACGTCCGCGAGGGCATGGAGAAGACGCAGCGCGAGTTCCTGCTGCGCCAGCAGCTCGCCGCCATCCGCAAGGAGCTGGGCGAGGACGAGCCGGACGGCGCCGACGACTACCGCAAGAAGGTCGAGCTGGCCGAGCTTCCGGCGCATGTGCGCGCGGCCGCGCTGACCGAGGTCGGCAAGCTCGAGCGCGCGTCGGACCAGAGCCCGGAGTCGGGCTGGATCCGCACGTGGCTCGACACCGTGCTCGACATCCCCTGGAACGAGCGGACCGAGGACAGCCACGACCCGGTCGCCGCCCGCGCGATCCTCGACGCCGACCACGCCGGCCTCGACGACGTCAAGGAGCGGCTGATCGAGTTCCTGGCCGTCCGCGCGCGTCGCGACCGCAAGGGCATGGCGAAGGTCGGCGGCCGCGGCTCCGGGGCGGTGCTGTCGTTGGTCGGCCCGCCCGGCGTCGGCAAGACCTCGCTGGGCGAGTCGGTGGCGCGGGCGCTCGGACGCAGGTTCGTCCGGGTCGCCCTGGGCGGTGTCCGCGACGAGGCCGAGATCCGCGGTCACCGGCGCACCTACGTCGGCGCGCTGCCGGGACGCATCGTCCGGGCGATCCGCGAGGCCGGCGCGATGAACCCGGTCGTGCTGCTCGACGAGATCGACAAGGTCGGTTCCGACTTCCGCGGCGACCCGACCGCCGCGTTGCTCGAGGTGCTCGACCCGGCGCAGAACCACACGTTCCGTGACCACTACCTCGAGGTCGACCTGGACCTGTCCGACGTGCTGTTCCTCGCCACCGCGAACAACGGCGAGGCCATCCCGGGCCCGCTCGCGGACCGGATGGAGGTCGTCACCCTCGACGGCTACACCGAGGCGGAGAAGGTCGCGATCGCGCGTGACCACCTGTTGCCGCGGCAGGTCGAGAAGGCGGGCCTGGAGCCGTCCGACGTCGAGTTCACCGACGTGGCGCTGTCGATGATCGCCGCCGAGTACACCCGCGAGGCAGGGGTGCGGCAGCTGGAGCGGGGCCTGGCGAAGGTGCTGCGCAAGGTCGCCGTGAAGCTCGACGCCGGGACCGAGGCGCCGGTGCACATCGACGCCGATGCCCTCGTCGGGTTCCTCGGCCGGCCGCGGTTCACCCCGGAGTCGGCGGAGCGCACCTCGGTGCCGGGCGTCGCGACGGGCCTCGCGGTCACCGGCACCGGCGGCGACGTGCTGTTCATCGAGGCGACGGCGATGGACGGCGACCCCGGCCTGACGCTCACCGGCCAGCTCGGCGACGTCATGAAGGAGTCGGTGTCGATCGCGCTGTCCTACCTGCGCTCGAAGGGGCAGGCGGGCGACCTCGCGTCGCGCAAGCTGCACGTGCACGTCCCGGCGGGCGCGGTGCCGAAGGACGGTCCGAGCGCCGGCATCACGATGACGACGGCGCTGGCCTCGCTCGCGTCGGGTCGCCCGGTGCGTTCCACGGTCGGCATGACCGGTGAGGTCACGCTGCAGGGCAAGGTGCTCCCGATCGGCGGGGTCAAGCAGAAGCTGCTGGCCGCCCACCGGGCCGGGCTCACCGACGTGATCATCCCGAAGCGCAACGAGCCCGACCTCGACGACCTGCCCGAGGCGGTACGCGGGCAGCTGCGGGTGCACCCGGTGGCCGACGTGGCCGAGGTACTGGCGCTGGCGCTGGAGCCGGCGACGGAGACCGCCGCGGCCTGACCGGCGCGAGCCGATCGGGTGGTCCCTGCCGGCTGCGGCGGGACCACCCGATCGCGTGGCCGGGGCCGTTAACGGTGCTGCTCGTGGGAACGACGTCGATCCCGACGTCGACCGGAGGAGAACCGCCATGACGCAGACGGCAGGCGCGGGTGTCGAGGCGTTGCGCGCCGCGATGGCGGGGGCGGTCGTCACACCCGACGGCCCCGACTACGACGACGTGCGCCGAGTGTGGAACGCCGACGTGGACCGGCGCCCCGCCGTGGTCGCCCGGTGCACGTCCCCGGCCGACGTCTCGGTCGCCGTGACGCACGCCCGGGCGCAGGGTCTGGAGATCGCCGTCCGGTGCGGGGCGCACAGCATGTCCGGGCACAGCGCCGTGGACGACGGGATGGTGATCGACCTGAGCGGGATGCGCGAGGTCGTCGTCGACCCGGTCGCCCGGCTGGCCCGCGTCGCCGGCGGGGCGCTGCTCGGCGATCTCGACGCGGCCACCCAGGAGCACGGGCTCGCCGTCCCCGTCGGCGCGATCAGCCACACCGGCATCGGCGGGCTCGCCCTCGGCGGCGGGATGGGCTGGCTGACCCGACAGGCCGGACTGACCATCGACAACCTGGTCTCCGCCGAGGTGGTGCTCGCCGACGGTCGCATCGTCCGCGCCTCCGCCGACGAGCACCCCGACCTGTTCTGGGCGATCCGCGGCGGCGGAGGCAACTTCGGTCTGGTCACGGAGTTCGAGCTCCGGCTGCACGAGGTCGGCCCGATGGTCGAGTTCGGCTTGTTCTTCTGGGAGCAGGAACACTCCGCCGAGGCGCTGCGGGCGGTCCGCGGGCTCGTCGCCGACCTGCCGCGCTCCTGCAACGTGATGGTCGTCGGGATGAACGCGCCACCGGCGCCGTTGGTGCCGCAGGAGCACCACTTCCGGTCGGGGTTCGCGCTGGTGCTCGCCGGGTTCGGCGAAGCCCGCGACCACGCCCGCGCCGTCGACCGGATCCGGGCCGCGCTCGCGCCGCTGTTCGAGCACGTGACCCCGATGCCCTACGTCGCCCTGCAGCAGATGCTCGACGAGGCCAACGCGTGGGGCCTGCACAACTACGAGAAGTCCACCCACGTCCCAGAGCTGACCGACGGCGTGATCGACGTGCTGACCGAGCACCTGCCCCGCCGGCGCTCACCGATGTCGGTGACGATCATGTACCGGCTGGACCAGGCGTACTGCGAGGCCGGTGAGGACGACACCGCCTACGGCGGCCTCCGCGCTCCGCAGTGGGCGGTGTTCAACATCGGCATCTCCCCGACACCGGACGGCCTGCCCGCCGAGCGGGCGTGGGCCCGCGGCATCTGGGACGCGTTGCAGGCGCACAGCCTGGGTGTCGGCGCCTACGTCAACACGATGAGCGAGCAGGAGTACCACCGCGTCGTCGCCGCGTACGGGCCGGCGAAGCTCGAGCGGCTCGCCCGGATCAAGGGGGTCTACGACCCGGGCAACCTCTTCCACCGAAACATCAACATCAAGCCCCTCTGATCCGGTGAGCGTCCGTGCCGCGCTGGGGTGGCCCGGGCGTCGGCGCGGCTAGCGGAAGACCACCGTCTTGTTGCCGTGCACGAGCACCCGGTCCTCCAGGTGCCAGCGCAGTCCGCGGGCGAGCACGAGCCGCTCGATGTCCCGGCCGCGGCGCACCATGTCGGCCACGGTGTCGCCGTGGTCGACGCGGATCACGTCCTGCTCGATGATCGGCCCGGCGTCGAGATCGGCCGTGACGTAGTGGCAGGTGGCGCCGATCAGCTTGACCCCGCGGGCGTGCGCCTGGTGGTACGGCCGGGCGCCGACGAACGACGGCAGGAAGCTGTGGTGGATGTTGATCGCCCGTCCCGCCCAGGCCCGGCACAGCTCGGGCGGCAGGATCTGCATGAACCGGGCCAGCACGACGGCCTCGGGGTCGTGCGCGTCCACGAGCTCGCGCAGGTCGGCGAAGGCCGCCGTGCGGGCACCGTGGCGCCTGCCGTTCCCGGGCGGCGGGAACGGCACGTGGTGGAACGGCACGCCGTGCGCGCGCACGATGTCGCCCAGCCCGTCCTGGTTGCCGACGACGGCGTCGAGGCGCACCGGTAGCTCCCCGGTGGCGACCCGGCCGAGCAGGTCGTGCAGGCAGTGCCCCTCGGCGGTCACCAGCAGCACCACCCCCTTGCGCTCGCCGGTGTCGGTGACCTGCCACTGCGTCTCCGCCCCGAACCCGGCGGCCACCTGCCCGAACCGTTCCCGCAGCTCGTCGACCGCGAACGGCAGGGACTCCGCCCGCACCACCTGGCGGGTGAAGAACCACCCGGTGGCGGGGTCGGAGTGGTAGCCGGCCTCGACGATCCAGCCGCCGGCGTCCGCGAGGAACCCGGCGATCCGGGCGACGATGCCGGTGGTGTCCGGGCAGCTCAGGGTGAGCACGAAGTGACGCTCGTCGCGCGGGACGTCGGGCACCGGGGCCATGGGTTCCACGGGCGGGATCCTCGCAGCCGCCCCGCGCCCGCCGGAACGCCGGGGCCGGTCAGCGGGAGAGCCACTCCAGCGTGAACGCGGTCTCGGCCGTCAGCAGGTTCCGCACCTGCTCGGCGATCACCTCCTCGATCCTGCCGCCGATGAACGGCACGTCGACCCGCGCGTCGGCGCGGACGAGCAGCTCGCTGCCGCCGGCGTCGACGTCGTGCAGGCGCATCCCGCCGGCCGCCGACGCCGGCGTCCCCCGGATCGTGACGTCCACCTCGCCGGTGTAGCGGCCGGAAGCCTCGCGGGTCCAGCGCTCATGGCGCTCGATGACGAGGTCACCGGCGAGGAAGCTGCGCACCATCGACGGCAGCTCGCGCGCGTCCAGGCCGTGCCGGACGCGGTAGCGGGCGCCGGCGTGGTCGCCGGCGTGGTCGAGCAGCGCCGCGCCCGGGCCACCGAGCCGTTCCAGGCGCGCCTTGAGGAAGTCGGGATCGGTCATCACCGCGTACACCTCGTCGGCGGGGTACCGCGAGGACGACCGGTAGTCGATCGAGCGCGCCATGTCCGGAGGCTACCGTTGGCGTCCGTGCCCGCCGTCCGCACCACCGAGCGACTCGCCCCGTACACCACCCTGCGCCTGGGCGGGCCGGCCACCCGTCTCGTCGAGGCGCCGACCTCCGACGACGCCGTCGCGGCCGTCCGGGCGGCCGATGCGGCGGGCGAGCCGGTGCTGCTGCTCGGCGGCGGGTCGAACGTCGTCGTCGCGGACGCGGGGTTCGCCGGCACCGTGGTGCGGCTCACCGGCGGCGGTCTGCGCCCCGAGCGGCGCGCGGACGGCTCCGTGCTGCTCACCGTGGAGGCGGGCGCGGACTGGGACGCCGTCGTGGCCGCCACCGTGGCCGACGGGCTCGGTGGCGGGCTCGAGTGCCTCGCCGGGATCCCCGGGCTGACCGGGGCGACGCCCGTGCAGAACGTCGGCGCCTACGGCGTCGAGGTGGCCGACCTGCTCGTCGACGTCGACCTCTACGACCGCCGGTCCGACACCGTGCGCTGCCGCGTCCCGGCCGCCGAGCTGGGCCTGGGTTACCGGACGAGCGTGCTCAAGGGCCGCACCGACCGGATCGTCCTGCGGGTCCGGCTCGCCGTCCCGGGGGACGGTGCCAGCGCGCCGATCCGCTACGCCGAGCTCGCCGGGGCGCTCGGCGTGGAACCCGGCGCGACGGTGCCGGCGGCCGTGGCGCGGGAGGCCGTGCTGGCGTTGCGCCGCGGCAAGGGCATGGTCCTCGATCCCGGCGACCACGACACCTGGAGCGCGGGTTCCTTCTTCACCAACCCGGTGCTGCCCGAGGCCCGGGCACCCGCCGGCGCGCCCCGGTGGCCCGCCGGACCGGGCCTGGTGAAGCTGCCGGCGGCCTGGCTCATCCAGCGGGCCGGGTTCCAGCGCGGGCACCCGGGGTCGAGCGGGCGGGCGGCTCTGTCCGGCAAGCACGTGCTGGCGCTGACCAACCGCGGCGGGGCGAGCACCGCCGACCTGCTGGCGCTGGCCCGGGAGATCCGCGACGGGGTGCGCGCCACCTCCGGGATCGAGCTGGTGCCCGAGCCCGTGCTGGTCGGCTGCCGGCTCTGACCGCGGGTCCGGTTTCCGCCTGCTCGCCGACCGGGTACGCGGCGCCATGACCGACCGCCCGGACGTTCCCGATCTGACCGAGCAGTCCGACCGCCGGGCGCACCCCCTGCCCGAGGAGCGCGCCGTCGAACGGGGTGACGAGGACCGGCGTGGTCAGGCCGAACGGATCCTGGACGACTCCGAACAGCGGGTGGCCGACGCGGCCGGCGCGCCGGCGCCGGGGGATGCCGCCGAGGAACATCGCCGGTCGGCCGATACCGCGTGACCCCGAGGCCGCCCGGTCAGCGTCTGTCGCCGCCGGAGCGGTCACCGCCGATGACCGGGTCGGTGTACTGGAGGTCGCCGAACCAGACGGCGTCGGGGTCCTCCTCGACCAGCCAGGCCGGGCGGGCGCGCTGCCCGCCGTCGCCACCCGTGCCGGCGCCCGCGCCTGTCATCGGCATCCCGGCGTAGCCGTAGCGTCCGCCGGCGGTGGATCCGGACGGGCCGGCGCCGGACGGGCCGGCGCCGGAGCCCGGCGTCCGCGACCCGGTGCCGGGCGCACCGGGAGCGGAACCGTAGGCAGGTCCGCCGGTGCCGCCGCGCCCGGAGCCCGCGCCGTCCCGGTCGCCGGCGCTGGTACCGGTACGCGCGGACCAGGGCCGGCCGGGTCGCCAGGTCGTGAGCGGCAGGGGAGCGGGCCGGTGGGGGTCGGGCCGGGTGGCCGGGGAGCGGCCGAGCGTGGCCGCCGACGGGCCGGGCCGGGTCCCGGT
>DATLGI010000026.1:0-2143 GCA_035540535.1 Pseudonocardia sp. | reverse complement strand
CGGCGCGCACCCGGTCGCGGGCCCCGGCCAGGCGCTCCTCGCAGTGCCGGGCCAGCGCCTCGCCGCGCTCCCACAGCGCGACGGACGCGTCCAGGTCGAGACCGCCCGCCTCCAAGGCGCGCACCACCTCGACGAGCTCGTCGCGGGCCTGCTCGTAGCCGAGCTCGTGCACGGGCCGCGGTCCGGTCATCCGTCCCCCGCTCCTTCCCGCACCTGCGCGACGACGGCGCCGTCGGCCACCCGGATCCGCAGCGCGGTGCCCGGCCGGGCGTCGTCGACCGATCTCAGCACGGGCGCCGGCGCGCCCGGCTCCCGGGCCGTCAGCACCTGCACCACCGCGTAGCCGCGGGCCAGTGTCGCGGCCGGCCCGAGCCCGGTGAGCTGTGCGCGCAGGTGCGCGCAGGCCGTCTCCTCGCGGTCGAGACGGTGCTGCAGGGCGGCGTGGGCGGCGGTTCGCAACCGCTGCACCTGCTCGCCGCGAGCGGCCAGCGCCCCGAGCGGAGCGGCGAGGACCGGGCGGGCCCGCAGCGCGGTGAGCAGGCGTTCCTCCCGGTCCACCCAGCCGGCGAGGGCCCGGCGGGCGCGGTCGCGCAGCCCGGTGAGCCGCGCGGACTCCTCGGCGAGGTCGGGGACGAGGCAGCGGCCGGCCTCGGTCGGCGTGGAGCAGCGCAGGTCGGCGACGTGGTCCACCAGCGGGGTGTCGGTCTCGTGCCCGACCGCCGACACGACCGGCGTCCGGCAGTCCGCCACCGCCCGGCACAGCGTCTCGTCGGAGAACGCCAGCAGGTCCTCGACGCTGCCGCCGCCGCGGGCCAGCACGATCACCTCGACCTCGGGGTCGCGGTCCAGCGCGCCGAGCGCGTCGACGATCTGCGGCACGGCGAGCGCCCCCTGCACGGCGACGTGCTCGATCCGGAACCGCGCCGCGGGCCACCGGGCCGTCGCGTTCGTGACGACGTCGTGCTCGGCCGCCGAGGCCCGCCCGGTGACCAGGCCGATCCGCGCGGGCAGGAACGGGGGCCGCCGCTTGCGGGAGGCGTCGAACAGTCCCTCGGCGGCCAGCAGCGCGCGGAGGCGCTCGATCCGGGCGAGCAGCTCCCCGATGCCGACGGCGCGGATCGCGTCCACCCGCAGGGACAGGGTGCCGCGGCCGAGGAAGAACGACGGCCTGCCGTGCACGATCACCCGGTTGCCGTCACGGACCGTCGCGCCCGCCTCGCGGACCAGCCCGATCGGCGCCGTGAGCTGCAGCGAGACGTCGGCGGCGGGATCGCGCAGCACGAGGAACGCGGTGCCGGTTCCCGGGCGCGCGGTGACCTGGGCGAGCTGGCCCTCGACCCACACCGCGCCGAGCCGGTCCACCCACTCCGCGATCTTGCGGGCGACCGTGCGCACCGGCCACGGAGACTCGGGCGTCGTCACGCCGGGGGTCATCCCCCCGAGACGGTGGTGAGACGGTTGGTCAGCATCGTGACGAACGGCGGTCGGTCGCCGTGGGCGTGCTCCCACTCGAGCAGGGTGCGCAGGTCCTCCGCCGACAGGACGCGCAGCTTCGCGCGCAGTTGCGGGATGGACAGCTGCGGGTAGTCGGGAAGCACGTTCGGCCCGCGGTCGTCGGCCGGGTTAGGGGCGGGCGGCGCGGCCGGCGCCTCGTGCTCCGCGGCGGCCCGGGTGGTGGCGGCGGCGGTGCCGGTGGCGAGGTCGGCGGCCGAGCGCTCGGGTGCGATCCCGGACGGGTCGGTGGCGCCGGTGTCGGTGGGGGAGGCGGCGGCCCGGGTGGCCTCCGCGGCGACGTCGACGGCGGTGCGCGCGGCGCGCTCGGGCCGCAGCGCCGTGACGGTGCTGCCGTTGGCATGCGGTGACTCGTCGTCGTCGAACCGGGCCCAGCTGGGGCGTTCCTCCACGGGGCGCAGGCCGCCGAGCGCCCGGTCGCCCTTGATCGCGAGCTCGGTGACCTTCTGCTGCACGCGCATCGAGACCTGCAGCGCCTGGCTCACCGCGGTGACGGGGAACTCGAGGACGGTGCGGGGCAGGTCGCGGGCCTGCTCCAGGGCCATGGCGACGAGTCCGGCCGCGACCCGGACCGGCAGCGGTAGGGGCTTCATGGCCTGCATCATCCATTGTCCGGCCCGCCGGGGCACCC
>DATLGI010000025.1:0-3996 GCA_035540535.1 Pseudonocardia sp. | reverse complement strand
CCGGCAAGGTGTCGGCGGGCGGGGCCTCGGTGGATCCGGCGGACGCGCCCGCCGACACCATGCCGGTTGGGGGGGTCGGCTCGCCCTGCAGCGCGCGAGCGCACGCCTGCAGCGCTGCTGCGTCCCGACGGTCGGTGGTGGTCACCGCGGCCTGCCCCGCCAGGCGGGCACCGTCCCAGGCCAGGCCGACCGCCTGCAGGCCGCGGGCTGCCTGCTCCACCGCATCCCGGTCGACCCGGCCCGCGCTCAGCGCCAGCAGGCTCTCCGCCGCCGCCGCCAACGCCGCGGCGAATGGTCCGCTCGGTGCCGATGCCACCAGTGTCGCGGCGTGGCGCTGGGCCTCCTCGGGGTCCCCGGCGATGATCGCGGCCTGCAGCCGGCACCACGACAGAGGTGCGGTCCACAGTGCTGGCGCGCCGAGGCGCGCCAGCAGCGCGTCGGCCTCCGCAAGATGCGGCGACATCCGCTCCGCCTCGCCCAGCTGGGCGGCCACCACGGTGAGCTCCCCCAGGGGCTGCAGCGTGAGCAGGTCCACCGGCTGACCGATCAAGGCGTCACGGGCCCTGGTCCACCCCGCCCGCAGGGCGCCGGCGTCGTGTCGGCGGCGGGCTACCGCCGAGGTCATCGCGGCGGCGAACAGCTCGTCGCGTGGCTCCAGGCGGCGCGGCCCCCGGTCGGCTCGCTCGGCCGCGCGCCGGGCGAAGTCGAGGTCCCCCCGCAGCAGCGAGACCCATCCGTAGAGCAGCACCCCGCGCAGCCATGCCGGCTCTCCGCCGAGCTTGGCGGTGAGCCCGCGCCGCAGGGTCGTCTCGGCTGCGGACAGCTCACCGCACTGCATCGCAACCAGCGCGGTCAGCGCCGCGGGGGTGTCCGGCAGCAGCACGGTGGCACCGGCCGGCTCCAGCACGGTGGTGGCCCGGGTCAGCTGGGACAGCGCCGCCGTGGTCGATCCGGTGACGCTGGTGAGCATGCCGCGGGCCATCAGGGTCTGGGCCTCGACCAGCAGCGACGGGGTCAGGTGGGCGGCAGCGGCGTCCAGCACCTCACCCGCCGTCACCGGATCCCCCGTCGCGACCAGTGCCGGGACGGCCAGCGCGGCCTGCGCCGGGAGCCGGCGGTAGAGCTCGGCGCTCCGCGCCGACATCCCCCGGTGCGCCAGCACCGCCGCGAGCACCGACAGTGCCTGGTCGGTCCCCGGTGCTTCTGGATCGGAGACGACCGGGTCCAGCAGCCGCAACGCCTCGTCCAGGTCACCGGTCAGCGCAGCGGCGTGCGCCCGGCGGGCGGCCAACGTCCGCGGCGGGGCTCCCGCTTCCGCGGCGCCCGCGTAGAGTTCGGCCGCGAGCGCGGGTGAGCTCCGCCGCGCCTCGTCCCCGGCCGCCTCGAACACCGCCGCCACCCTCCGCCCTGAGGCACCGGTGCCGAGCAGCTGGCGACCCGCCTCCAGCACCGAACCGCCGCGCTCGAGCTGGACGTCGGCCAGCCGCCGTTGCAGCTCCCGGGTCCGCAGCACCGGCGTCAGCCGCAGCACCAGTCCGCGGATGAACGGGATGAGCAGCCCGTCCTCGGTGACCAGACCGCTCGCCCTAGCCTCCTCCACGGTGTCGACCAGGGTGACCGGCTCGGCGTCGAGCAGCGCGGCGAGCATCTCGGTGTCCAGGACGGCACCGACGGCCATCGCCTCCAGCAGGGCCTGCACCGCCGGTTCCAGCATGTCGACCTGATGGCGCAACCGCTCGGCGGTGGTCGCCGACACGACGACCCGATCCGGCCGCTTGAAGCCGCCCGGGTGGCGCGGGTCGACGCGGCCCGCGTCGCGCATCGCGCGAGTAACGAAATCGACCAGCACCGGCAACCCGCCGGACTGCTCGTGCACCAGCTCGACGAGGCTCTCCGGGGCGGGCCCGTCGAGGAGCTCCGCCACGCGCGCGGCGACGGCGGGACCGTCCAGGTGGGTCACGAACACGGCGGGCCGGGAACGGGCCACGGTGGCGCCCAGCGCGGACAGCGCCCCGGAGCGGGGCCACGGCCGGTAGGCCACGACGAGCCGGGCGTCCTCGGCCGTGGCGTGCGCCCGCAGGTCGTCGAGCGTGGCCGGGTCCAGCTGGTGCGCGTCGTCGACCAACACCGGGTTACCCCCGCCGAGCAGGCCGGGCGGCGCCGGCCTGCTTCCTCCGGTCCGGACGTACTCGACGCCGGCCCGCTCGTAGGCGCGCGCGACCTCGTCGAGCAACGTCGTCTTGCCGGTGCCACCGGCGCCCACCACGGCGGCGGTGAGCGCGGCCGACGGCGCGGCGGCGATCTGCCGGAACAGCCAGTCTGCGGCGGGCACCCGGCCGACGCGCCGCGCGGGCGCCGCCGTGCTCGCTCGGGTCATATCGGCCGCCTTCCGCGTGGGGAGCTCCTCCCGTCCATCGAGAGCCGATCACGGCCCGTTACGACGTTGGCGCGAGCTTTGGGCTTACCCGCCGTCTCCGCAGGTCGGACCGCTACCTCGGATCCCGATTCACCCGGTCCAGTGGCCTGAGCTAACAGTTCGTGGCAGTACGTCGATAGTCCGATGACCATGCCGGCCCACGGCGGCGCGGCGCGGCGCAGGAGGGGATGTCAGGATGTCGGACGCGACGGGCCATCGGGGGCCCGGCTACCAGCTCGGGATCGATCTCGGGACGACCTTCACCGCGGCGGTCGTCTGCCGCGACGGCGATCCGCACCCGCACCCGGTGCCACTGGCCGCGGCCGCGGCCGCGGTGGCGTCCGTGGTGTTCCTGGCTCCCGACGGCACCTTCGTCGTCGGTGAGGCCGCCGGCCGCCGGGCTCTGACCGACCCGACTCGGGTCGCGCGCGAGTTCAAGCGCCGCATCGGCGACGACATCCCGGTAGCTATCGGCGGGCACGCTGTTCCGGCCGAGGTGCTGGCGGCCCGGTTCGTGGAGTGGGTCGTCGCCGAGGCGGCCCGTCGCGAGGGCGGGCCCGCCGACGCCGTCACGATCACACATCCTGCCGAGTGGGGTTCGCACCGGAGGGCGGCGTTCGCGGCGGCGCTGTCCAGACACGGCCTCGACGACGTCGGCTTCGTCTCCGAGCCGCAGGCCGCGGCCATCGGCTACGCGAGCACCGAGCGGATTGAGCCCGGCGGGCTCGTCGCCGTGTACGACCTCGGTGGAGGTACGTTCGACGCCGCAGTCGTCCGCAAGTCGGGCGAGCGCGAGTTCGAACTGCTCGGCCGACCGAGCGGGATCGAGCGCCTCGGCGGCATCGACTTCGACGAGCGGATCCTCGCCCACGTCCGTGACGTGATCGGCGATCCGTGGTCCCAGCTCGACGTCGAGCACCCGGCCGTCCGCGCCGCTGTTTCGAGCCTGCGCCGCGAGTGCACGGTGGCCAAGGAGTCGCTGTCGGTCGACACCGAGGCGATGATTCCGGTGATGCTGCCGGGGATCCACACCCAGGTGCGGCTCGGTCGAGCCGAGTTCGAGGACATGATCAGGCCGCTGGTGACCGAGACCGTCGAGGCGCTGCGGCGGGCGATCGCGTCGGCCGGGGTGGAGCCAGCCGAGCTGGAAGCCGTGCTGCTGGTCGGCGGCTCGTCGCGGATCCCACTCGTCGCGCAGCTGGTCTCGGCCGAGCTCGGTCGATCCATCGCCGTCGACGCCGACCCGAAGGCCGTCGTCGCGACCGGGGCCGCCCTCACCGCTCGGGCCGCGGTCGCACCGCCCGCGCCGGCGCTGCCCGTCCCCGTGCCGGGTGCCGGACCGGAAACCCCGATGGCCTACCTCCACGGGGCTCCCGACAGCCCGCCGCTGGACCTGGAGTGCCCGCTCGCGGGCAACGACGAGCCCGACACGTCGCGGCGGCGCCGGCTCCTGGCCACGGTCGCGGCGGTCGCCGTCCTGGCCACGTTCGCGACCACGGCCACCGTGGCCACGGCCACCGGCCCGGCCGGCACGACCACGGGCGTCGCCGCCCGCGGCGGGCCCTTCCTCGACCCGTGGG
>DATLGI010000024.1:0-20453 GCA_035540535.1 Pseudonocardia sp. | reverse complement strand
CCCCGACCAGGTCACGCAAGCATCAACCCGCCAAAACGTGTGCCCACGTTTTCGAGCACTTCAGCAGGACCGCAACCCGCTGACCAGGCACAACACCCGCCCGAACCTGCTCATGTGCCCATCAACTGCGGAACGCGGGTGTCGACGGCGCGCGATGACATCCGGGCCGGTCTGCTCGGCGACCCGGCCGAGACCGAGACGGGCCGTGATCAATGCCGACGAGCTGGCCGAGGCGACCGCGGAGGAGGAGTACGAGCGGGCGCCCGACGACGAGATCGAGTACATGATGGAGAACGACGGCGAGGTGTATTCCGTCGGCGATTACGGAGGCGCCCGAGCGCACCAGCCGAGCGTGGACCCGGCGAGCGCCGGCGAGCGGGTGGAGCCGGCCCGGGACCTGATGAGGTGGTCAGCGCAGACAGGCGCCGCCGGTCACGGGGCACCGCATTGCGTCGTAGGGGTCCGTCAGACTCTCGATCAGCGCACGGTGCTCGTCCCACCGGTAGCTCAGCCAGCGCCCGATGCAGACGATCGTGACTCGCGCCGCGCCCGCGACCTTCAGAGCCAGAGCGGCCGATTGCGCCTTGCCGCCCGACACCCACGTGTCGTCCACCGCCAGGACGTGTTGCCCCCTGATGACGGGCACGTACTCGGGTGGTACGACGAAGCGGTCTGGACGTGGCCCGCGCGCCTCGTCGTGGATCCCCGGCCCAATATCGAGCAGGATGCGGCGGGTGCTCGTCCCGCCGACCTGACGCGCCAGCTCGACGACCGGATGGCCGGTGCCGGGTCGCGTTGCCGACGGCACGAACGTTACGACGTCCCACCACAGGCCAACCGCGCGGGCGATGCAGTCCCCGTGCAGCAGCGTGCCCGCGAGCATCATCAGCCGCAGGTCGTCGAGGCAGCCGGGCGAGGGCTGCACCGGGTGCTTGTAGCGCCAGACGTGGTGCTCGGACTGATGCCGAGGGCTCATCCACCCGCGGACGTAGGCGAGCGGGACGACAAGATCGGCGAGCCCCGTCCCGTAGCTTGCGCGCTGCGCCGCGCATTGGCTGCACAGCTCGACGAGTGTCGGGGCCGTGCAGACGGCGCACCGGCCGGGGCCGCGCTCGGTGTTGGAGAAGAAGGCGCCCACCCTGTTGTAGGCGACCTGGCGGAGCTGCTTCGCGAGTGCGTCAGGGATCATCTGCCGGCGGCCGCCGCGAGCAGCGCGTCGACCTCCGCGGCTCCGCTGCTGATGCTCTCAACAATCGACATTGCCTCGGCCGTACTGCCGGCGACGTAGACGCCGGGCCGGTCGAGCAGCTCACCCGGCCACTTGTTCGCCTTGACCACAAGATCGGTGAGGATGACGGGCCGGCCGTGTGCGACCGCGCGACGGGCCTGAATCCGCGCGCCGCTGTGCTCGCCGGCCTCTACAACGATCGTGGCCCGCCCATAGCCGGACATCACGGTGTTCCGCATCGGGAACGTGTGCTTGGTCGGTGGCGCGTCGGGCCAGAACTGCGACAGCATCAGACCCTCGGCGGCGATTCGGTTCTGGAGGCCGCGGTTCTCCGCCGGGTAGTACCTTCTCAGCCCGGTGCCGAGTACTGCGACGGTGCGCCCGCCAGCCTCCAGCGCGGCGACATGGGCAGCGGCGTCGATCCCAGCCGCGAGGCCGGCGATGACGCTGATACCGCGGTCGACGAGCCCGCTGGCGATCGTGCGCGCGACGTCGAGGCCACGCGGGGTCGCCGCGCGGGAGCCGACGACGGACATGCCGGTCTCGTTGGACATGAGAGTGCCGCGATGGAACAGGACCGGCGGCAGGTCGTGGATCTCCCGAAGCTGCGCAGGATAGGCGTCGTCGAGGAACGTGAGGAATCCCAGGTCGGCCGTGCGCCAAGCCTCGATGTCGGCGCGCGCCTCGGCCAGCTCGGGCGCCTCGGCGTCGCCGTCGAGCAGGGTGGGCGGGTGCAGCTCGTCCCATAGCGCACTTGCGCTGGCGCGCCGGTCGACCTCCGCGGTGATCTGCGGCCAGGTCAGCCCGTGGGGGCGGCTGCGTAGGAGCGCGACCAGCGCCACCCGCTCCGCGTCATTCCAGGCTGTCCCCACGTGGGTCAGGGTAGGGCCGTCACGGGATGCAGTCACCGGCTGCCGCCAGCGACTCGTGGAAGCGATGGCTGGATCGAACATGCGTTCTAGTATGCTCGCCTCACCCGACAGTTTGCTGTTCGACGCGCAGGCACGCCTTCTGATCGGGGATCAGTAGACCAGGCGCTGACCAGCGCCGACGGGAGCTGTGAGCGCGGTGTGATCGCGACGAGCAGCAGCGCAGGTGGTTGGCTACGTGACCGGCGGAAGGCTCCCGAGGTCGATGAGGAACGGGGCGTCGTCCTCGAAGAAGTTGCCCCACGCCCATCCTCGAAGCTCGGCGTCGCGGGGCACCTCAGCACCGACGCGGCGACGAAGGTCGGCGAACCAGCCCTGGTGCGTCTCGCTGAGGCTGACCTCGTCCGCCGTAATCCAGACGTGCGTGCCGCTCGACAACGTCATGCGCCCCACCTCGCCGATGACGTCGAGGATGGTCAGGTCTTCCCGCTCCGGGGTCCCGAGCAGAACGTCGAACCGCATCATCCGGTTCGGGCCGGGAGCGGGCCACCACGACACCGTGCCGCCCTTCGGGCGCTTCTCCGGGTAGCCTGGACCGAGGAACGCGGTCGGAATCGCGATCACCGCTCCCCGCCGCCAGCCAGGCGCAAGCTCCGGCGGGTGCTCCCAGCGGGTGATGGCGCGGTCGACTCCGTCCGGCAGCTGCATGGCGTTGGCGGCCTGCTCCGTGAAGGCCATACGCCACTTCGCGGGATGCAGACTGAGCTTCTGCTGGCCCATGTGGTTCCGGAGCCCGATGAACACGTCGTCGCCGGTGTTGTGGCCGACGACGGACCAGGTATGGGAGCGCGGACCAGCCGGAGTGCCGACGACCCAGCGAATCACGCCGGGGCGCGTGAGCATCTGCGCCGCGGGCGGAACGAGGTGCACGCGTAGCAGTCTGCCGCCTGGTGGCCCGATGATTCGCCAGCGGCGGTTACATGGGGCGCTCGACCGGCCGACGCGCCGGTTGATCTTGGATGCGCGCGGCGGCTCGCTAGCCGCTTGCGCCCTGGTCACCTGCGGTGTGCGAAGCGTTAGCAGCGCAGCAGACCGCGCAGAACCCGCACGGCGCTGAGCCGGATACGGCCACCCCCTCGGGTCGAGCGACCCGGATACGCCACCGCTCGAAGTCGATCTCGGTCCACGAACGGGTCCACGAACTGCAGCGCACCACTGCCAGAGACGCCCGATCCGGCGCCTCTCCCGGCATCGTTCACCCAGGAAACCGGACATGTGGGCGTCAGCGTCGCGACTACGGATCAGAAGGTTAGGGGTTCGAATCCCTTCGGGCGCACTATCTCCCACCTGCGGGTTCTTCGATTCTGGAGAGCCCGCAGAGTCGTTTTCAAGATCGGGTGAGCGCAGGATGAGCGCATCCGCACGCGATCTTTCCCTGCTCGCGTGCGCGGCCTGCTCAGCCGCGCGCTCCGCGGAGGCGGCATCCAGCGCGGCACCGAACGTGTCGCGGCGCTCGTCGCGATCTCCGGCGTGAGGTGCCCGTACAGGTCCGACGTGATCGACACCTGCGTGTGCCGCAACACCTTCGACACGATCACCAGCGGCACCCCGGATCCGATCATGAGCGTGGCCGCGGTGTGCCGGAGATCGTGAACGCGGATCTTCGGCACACCCGCAGCGATGCACAACGGGCCGAACCGCTTCAACACGTGCTCGGGCCGGATCGGGGCGCCGTTCTCCCGCGCGAAGATCAACCCCTGATCCTCGTAGGCCTCGCCCCACTCGGCCCGCTCGATCGACTGGCGCAGCTCCTGGACCTCCAGGGCGGCGACGACGCGGCCGGGCAGACCGACCCCGGAGGTGCTCGCGCGGGTCTTCGGCTCGCTGAACACGAGCCGCCCGCCGACGTCGGACAGCGTGCGGCGCACGAACAGGGCGCGCGCGTCGATGTCGACGTCGGACCAGCGCAACGCCAGGGCCTCCCCGCGCCGGAGCCCACAGCCGACGAGTACCTCGAACAGCGGGCCGAGCCGGTCATCGGCAACGTGCTCCAGGAACGCCACCACCTGCTCCGCGTCCCACGGCACCCGCTCCGCCTTGTCGATCTTCGGCAGGGTCACCCGGGCCGCCGGGTTGTGGAGGATTCGACGCTGCTCGACGGCGTCGGCGAGCGCGCTGGACAGCACCGCGTGGATCCGGCGGATCGTGGTCGCCCCTCGCCCGGCTGCGACCAGGTCGGCGACGAACAGCCGCACATGGTCGTGGACGTGCGGGCGCGGGGGGTGTGCTGGCTGCGACTGGAGGCGGCGGCGGGGCCGTCGCTGGTGCGGCACGGGCGCACGCCCCTGCGCCGGGTGCGGCTGCGTGCGGAGCTGCTGGCGCTGTCAGGCGGCCGCCCACCCGCACACCCTGCGGACCCGTTGTCGGTGCACGTCCTGGCGCGGAACATGAACTTGCCCGACGGCGGCCCGGCGCTGGCGCCGCCGCTGACGCTGGAGCAGCGCAACGGGACGGCGCTGCCCGGGCACGAGATCGCGTAGTCCGTGACCCCTGACTGGGGCGAGCTGGGCCGCCGCGCCGCCGTCGCGGCCGACCGGGTGTCCCGCGGCCGCTGGGCGTCGTCGAGCGGGCCGTGCTGGCCGAGCTGCTCGACGCGCTGGGTGACGGCGCGGCCGAGCTGTCCCCACCCGTCCGGGCGGCCCTGGTGGCCGCTGTCGCCGCCTTGGCGGTGCCGCCGCCGGTGGACAACACCGAGGCGCTGGCGGAGCGGCGGCGGGCACGTCGGGCTGCGGAGCGGGCTGCGGCGGCGGCGCTGCCGTCGCTGGGCCGGTGGCGAGCGTGGCGGTGACCGGGAGGGCCTGGCTCATTGCGCAACCCGCGGATGCGCCACGAATGGGTGAACGGTGGGGCGCTGCCCGGCGGGGGCACGCAGGGTCGGCGACCATCGAAGTCGGCCGCCAGCCCCCGACGTCGGGACAACCGCCATGAGCACCGAGACCACGCCTGCCGCACGGCCCGCATCCGGTGCCGGGGCCGGGGACCGAGCGGGCTGGGAATCAACGGCCCGCTCCCGCCGCCACGGTGCACCGGCCGGGGACGGCAAGGTCATGACCGCGCTACGGGCGACTGCCTATGTGCTCACGTCACTGGCCAGCCTCGTCTTTCTCACCCTCGTGATCTACGCCGCCATTCAGCTCGCGAGCCTGGCCAACGCGCTCGAAGGCTTACCCGGCTTCGGCTCGGCCGAGCCGGTACCCGCACCGGTGCCCGCCGACGGCTACATCGGCTACATGCTGACGCCCGAGGAGTTGAGCGCCTACTGCCCCGAGGTGCCGGACGACCCCGCGTGCGCCCTGCGCTGAACCCAGCGGCCCGCGGCGTTGCCCGGCGCGCTCACCTCGCGCTCACACGCGCTGTTGCCGCAGGTCAGGGCGATGCGTGTTGATGCCGGATCAAGGGGTTAAGCGTGCGCGCGACGCCGCAGCTCGTGCAGGTCGAAGGCCCGGCGGGTGAGCATGTGCACCTGCGCTGCCGCGTGTGACAGCTCCTCGACTCCGCCGGACGTGATGCGTGCGTGGACACCGGTCTGGCCGTCGACGTTCATCGGCCTCGATCGCAGGAGCAGCGGCCAGCGCAACCCGTGCCCGGACCCGCTGTGCTGGCGCCACATCGCCACGTAGCCCGCGACGATCAGCGGTGCGTCATCATCGCTGGCGGTCACATGGCTTGCGGGCCATGTCCTCGATGATCTGTCCCTCGGCGTACCTGAAGTCGCTTGCGGGAAGCCCGATCGTCATGGCCGCCGCCTCAACCTCCGTGATGCGCCGGGTGAGTAGGTCGATCCGCTTGTCCCATCGGGCCGGCGCACATCCGTGGCGTTCGGATCTTGAGCGAGCGACGGAAGGCACCAGGTTCGATCACATCGGAGACGTCGTCGACCACCCCGGTGACCGCGACCAGCGCGACGATCTCGCCGGTCTCGTCGTCGACGGTGGCCGCGGCGTCGACCGGGCGCACGTCGGGCGTCGGTTCCAGCAAGGCCGCGGCGACCTTGATCTCCAGCCCTGCCGGTGGGCGCTCGCTCATCATCTGGTCATGGTCACCCAGCCGAGCGATCCCGGTCCGACGCCGCGCCGCGTGCCCGCTTTCCGGTCGCCTTCCCACCGGTCGCCGCGGTGACGTAGCGCCCGGTGGCCGCAGAGCGGGCCGTGGTCTTCCGGCTGCGGTTGCCGCCACCGGTCTCGGCGCCAGGATCCGCGGTGCGCGGCGGCGCAGCGTCCTCGTAGCGCTTCTGGGCGGCCTGGCGCGAGGTGCCGAGGATCATGGCGATGTCGCCCCAGGTCCGTCCGCGTGCCCGCGCGGCGTTGACCGCCTGCGCGACGGCCTGATCGGCGGAGGCGACGGCGGCGAGCGCGTAGGCAATCGCGCGGAGGTCGGCCGGATCGTCGACGGCGACGTCCGGGTCGTCGGGGTCGAGCTGGTCGAGCTGGTCGAGCCAAGCCTCAGCGTCGGCTGCGGCCTGCTCGATCTGGGCACGGGTGCGCGGCATGGTGTTCACCTCTGGTTCGGTGGGTGGGTGGCCGGTCAGAGGTACCGGTGGAACTTCGGTCGTAGGGGCATGGCGTGGATGACGGCGGGGTGGTCGCCGTCAGGGTCGATCACCACGATCTCTAGCAGTTGTCCACTGCGGTCGGCCGCGATGATCAACATTCGGTCGGTGCCCTGCGTAATGCGGCGCATCGGCAGGCGGATCGCGTGCAGGATGTCCGCGTCAGCGACCCCGTGCTTGCGGCCGCTGTCCGCGATTTCCACGCAACCTAAGTTACGCAACCGTCCGGGGCTCGGCAACTAAGTTGCCGCGCTGCTCCACACTGACCCAGCGTGGAGGAGGTCGACGGCGCGGCAGGTCGACCCTGACCAGCACTTGCTGCGACGGTGCATATGCCCGGCGCCACGTTCGCGGCGCCGCCGTTTCGCCGTCGTGAGTCCCACCATTAGGTGACCCCGGGAGAGCTGCGCGCCGTTGCGGAACCCTCTGACTCGGTATCAACAGACGCGCCCCTGACCTGCCGGGACGCAGCGTGTGAGCGCAGGGTGAGCGCGGGCGGCCTCACCGGCGCAGCCGCTCCCACACCCGCGCGCCGACCCGCAGCGCCCGGCCGGTGCCCTCGCAGCGTCGGCAGTTTCGCCGGGTCCGCCCGGCGCGGGTGCGGTCGCGGCCGAGCCCGCGGCAGCGTCGGCAGCGGCCGTAGGGGGCGACACGGCACACCGCCAGATACAGCGCGGCGCCGAGCACCGTAGAGGCGAGCACGAGCACCAGCACGATCCCTCCTCGGCCCGCTCCCGGCCGTGTCGGCGGCCGGGTCTACGGGGTCTACATCGCAGGTCACGGGCACGGTGGGCCTCTACGGGGTCCCTCTACGGGTAGAGCCGGGCGGCTCTACCCCCGCGGCCGGGTCTACCGCGGCCGCCGGGCCGGGCGCCTCGATCACGAGCCCCTGCGCCGCGGGCGTCGTCGGGGTCGAGCTGCTCGGCGCTCACCGGGTCACCCCCGGCCGGTCGCCGTTGCCCGCCGCATGCCCGGCGGCGTCGAGGTCGGCGAGCAGCCCGCGGGCTCGGTGCTCGGTGATGCCCAGCTCGCGGGCCAGCCGGGCCCGGCCCACCGGCTCACCTGTTGCGCGCCCGGTGGCCACCAAGGTGGCAGCGCGGGCCGCCAGGGCGTCACCAGCCGCACCGGGACGCTCGCCGGGGGTGGGTCGCCCGGCCCGTCCGTCGACGGCGCCCCGGCGGACTGCTGCGCGTCGACGGGCGGGGCGGTCGTGCCGTCGCGGAGCACGATCACGAGCAGCTCGAACGCGACGGCGAACGCCAACGGTGGCCAGGCGGCCACCACCCGGCCGAGGATGGTGGGATCGGCCGCGGCGACGTTCGCGGCCAGCGACGTGGCGACGCCGAGCGCGAGCCCGAACCAGGGCAGCCACCCGGCCGGGAGTCCGGCGCGGCGGCGGACCAGCAGCACCAGCGACGCGGCGACGAGCAGCCCGTCGACCGACAGCGGCAGCAGGTCCGCCCGCCAGCCCTCCCCGGCCGACAGCGCGAGCGCGCGCGTGTGGGCGTAGGAGGCGACCGCGGCGACGGCGGCGACCACGACGACGGCGGCGACGGTGAGCACCCGCACCCACCGGGGCGCTGGGCGAGAGGCGGGGATCACGTGATCACCGCCCGAGCAACGACGAGGGCGAGAGCGAGCACGCCGAGCGCGATGGCCAGTGTCGGGGTGATCAGCCGTGCCAGGCAGCCGCGGCCGCGGCGGCGGCGGGGGAGGGGCCAGCGCTGAGGGGTGCGGCGGCGGTGGCGGGGTCGATCAGCGTGTGGAGGCGTGGAAGGGTTCGGCACAGCCGTGGCTCCTGTCGTGAGCAGGGTTGCGGTTAGGCCCCCGGCTGGCGTTGGCGCGCCGGTCGGGGGTCGTCTGGGGGTGAGGGATCAGGCGACCCTGCTCGCGGAGCAGGCGGTCCGGCGATGGCTGCGGTGAGGCTTGATCGAGCCGGACTGGGATGATCTTGCGGTGAGCGCAGGGAGGGCGCATCCGACTCGGACTTCGTCGGTCCGAGTGGGATCGGTTCGGACGGCACAACGCCGCTGAGCTGCGCAGACGGTCTCACTGGGACCATCCCGCACGGGGCCGCGGGTCCCTACGGATCAGAAGGTTAGGGGTTCGAATCCCTTCGGGCGCACCATCGCTGAGCAGCGATACGCTCAGCAGCGTGGTGCGAGTCGCCATGCTGATCGGCCATGACCGCCACGGCCGTGCGCACCACGCGCCGCGCGCGGCAGCGTGCAGGAGCTCCCCAGCGGGCGTTCCGGGTTTCGGTCTACGTCGGCATCGCTCCACTGACCGGGCGGCGGCACTACCTCCGCGAGACCGTGCCCGTCGGCCCGCGCGCCGCCGCCGATGGGCAGAAGGTCCTGCGCCGGCTCGCGAGCCAGGTGGAGGAGCGGCGGAACCCCCGCACCAACGCGACCGTCGACCGGCACTTCGAGTTGCTCGACATCGAGCCGGACACGGTGGAGAACCATCGGCGCCTGGCTCGCCTGAACAGCCGGCCGCTGGTCGGCGGGCAGAAGGTCGGCGCGCTGGACGCCTAACCTGGTCGCCCGCCTCGGAATCTCGACGAGCATCCACAAGCTCCCACCGGCACCGCCCACCGTGCCGTTGCCCTGCTGCGGAGCTCCGGTCTCGTCGACGTGGCCCGCGGCCGCCGCGCGGCCGTGGCCAGGTTCAGCCGCCCGACGTTGCCCGGCAGTGGAGGTCGTCGTCCGCGGGCCGGACCGCCGGCGATACCCGGCGCGCCATCTGACCGCCGACCTCGATGACCCCGAGCGGCTGCGCAGACACCTGCTCGCGATCGCCAGGACGGAGGCGCGGACCTCACGGAACGCGGGGAGGACTGGATCGGCGACTTCGAACTCGAGGTGCTCGCCCCCGGAGATCCTGATCGCGGTCTTATTCGCGTTCTGCGCTGGTGATGTTCAACGCGTCGGACGCGTCCGCCTTCGGGCCACACCGGCTTCCGCCGGGAGACACTCAGGATCCTGTGCCGTGAATGTCACGTTCGCGCGCCCGGTGGTGTCTTCATGCCGAACAGGACACACCTAGGGAGGACACCATGGCGCCACGCGTTCCCAAGGCGGAGCTCACCGGCTTCACCGGCGGCTTGATCAAGCGGTTCAGCCGCACGATGTTCGGCAAGGTGCCCGAGTCCCTCGGCGTGGCCTGGAACAACCCGGAGGTCTTCAAGGCGGGCATGTCGCTCGGCAGAAGGGTCCAGAAGTGGGACCGGGCCGACGAGAGCCTGAAGACGTTCGCGCACATGGCAGTCGCCGCGCAGGTCGGCTGCAGCTGGTGCCTCGACTTCAACTACTTCCAGGCGCAGAACAAGAAGCTGGACCTGCGAAAGGCGAGCCAAGTGCCGCGGTGGCGGGAGTCGGATGCGTTCACGCCGCTGGAGCGGGATGTGCTGGAGTATGCCGAGGCCATGACGAACACGCCGCCGACGGTCACCGACGAGCTGTCCGAGCGGCTGCTCGAGAACCTGGGTGCCGCGGCGTTGGTCGAGCTCAACGCCGTGATCGGCTTTGCCAACTACACGACGAGGTGCAACACGGCGCTCGGCATCGAGTCGGAGGGCTACTCCGATTCGTGCGAGGTGCCGCTGGCCGCGCGTCCGGAGAATTCCCGGGTAGCACCGACGTCATGATCGACGACCCGTTAGTCGCCCACCGCAGCCTGCTGTTCACCGTCGCCTACGAGATGCTCGGGTCGGCGGCCGACGCGGAAGACGTGCTGCAGGAGACCTGGCTGCGGTGGGCCGACGTCGACCACGCACAGGTGCGCGACCCGAGGGCGTACCTCATCCGGGTCGTCACGCGCCAAGCGCTCAACCGGCTGCGTACGGTGTCGCGGCGTCGCGAGGACTACGTCGGCGAGTGGTTGCCGGAACCGCTGCTGACGAGCCCGGACGTCGCCGAGGACGTCGAGCTCGCGGAGAGCGTCTCGATCGCGATGCTCACCGTGCTGGAAACACTCGGGCCGACCGAGCGCGCGGTGTTCGTGCTCCGCGAAGTCTTCGACATGCCGTACGGTGAGATCGCCGAGGCCATCGGAAGGTCCGCGGCCACGGTGCGGCAGATCGCGCGGCGCGCCCGTGAGCACGTGGCGGCGCGGCGCCCGCGGGTGCGGGTGAGCCCGTCGGAGCAGCAGGCCGTGTTGGAGCGGTTCCTGGTGGCGCTGCGAACCGGGCAGCTGGACGAGCTGATGGAGATCATGGCGCCGGACGTGGTCCTCGTCGCCGACGGTGGCGGTCTGGCAGCCGCGGTTCGCGTCCCGATCCACGGAGCCGAACGCATCGCGAAGCTGCTCGCGGCCGGGCAGCGGCTGCTGGGCGCCTTCGAGACGACGACACTGTGGCTCAATGGCGCGCCCGCGGGCCGGATCGAGGCCGGTGGCGAGCTGACCGTGGTGACCTTCGACGTGGAGAACGGGCGGATCACGCGGATCTACGCGATGCGGAACCCGGAGAAGCTGGCGCGGCTGGATGAACCTGCCGAACTCGCCCGGTGACGAGGCCATGACGTTGCCCAATCTGGCCATGCCGGCTCCGTCTCCCGGAACCCGATGACGCTTCAGGGATCGCGAAGGCGGCAGCATGGGCGTGCCTGAACTGAAGGGGAGCCGGCGGTCGGCAACCAGCGGACAAACCGGGCTCGGACCATCCAAGCAGTGTGGACAGGGCGGTGAGTGGGTCGGACCGTGAGGCCTCATAGGCCACCGCGGCCGGTTCCGGCAGCGATCGGACCCAGTCCACGATCGCCTCGGTCCGCGGCGACAATCGCAACGTGGCGATCGCTCCGGCCTCGTTGTCGATCATGCAGCCAATGACTGATCGGGCATGAACATCTGCTCGACGGTGACGGCGGTCCCCTCGTCGCGCAGACCGTCGACGTAGGCGGGCACGCACGCCTTCTCCAGCTCGGGCAGGGTGCGCGCAGAGCGTTCGCCCGCGTGGACCTGCCCGAGCAGGAGCTGCCCGAGGTCGAATCCCACCGGGTCGGTGCCCCAGAACCCGAAGTCGATCATCATGAAACCGGTTCCGTCGGTGCCGAGCAGGTTGCGGGTGCAGGCGTCGCCGTGGGCTGTCGTCATCGGGAAGGAGTCCAGCTCGTCGAGCAGGCGGGGTAGCGCGTCCACCGCGGCCAGCATCCGCGCGCGCAGGTCGGCGTCGAAGGCGTGGGCCACGAGCGGGCGTCGCCAGAAGTCGTCGTCACGCAGGTCCGGGATCACGTTGTGGGCGAGCCACACGTCGGCGTAGCCGCGTGCGGTGCGGCCCGGGGGAACGCGGGTGGCGAGCGGGGCCACCGACGGGCTGGCCGCCAACCGGCCCAGGAGGTACGCCGCGTGCCGGTGGCGGTCGAGGTCCCAGGAGACCGGGCGGTCGGGTACCAGCTCCAGCCAGATCGCGCCGGCGTCGTCGTCGAGGTCGTAGACGCCGAAGGCGCGAGGGACAGTCAGTCCCGCGGGCAGCCGGTCGCGCAGGTCGGAGCGGTAGAGGTCGGGTTCGGTGCGCCAGGGCACCAGCGGTGCCAGCGTCGTGCGCAGCGGTTCGGGCACGTGGTGTGACAGCGGTGAGCTCGCCCAGGGCTGCACCACCTTGACGAAGAAGGCATAGAGGTGCTTCTCGCCGTCCGTCCCGCGCGCGGTCCCCGACACCACCACCCGCTCCCGCGTGGTGAGCGCGGGGTATGGGTACGGATGGGCGTCCAGCCGGGCGTCCAGCACGTCGACCTCGGCCTGGCCGAGGAGCGCGGCCACCATAGCGGCGAGCCGCGGTACGGCCGGTGCGGCGAGCCCGAGCCGGCCGAGGGCGTGCAGCGTGTCCGCGTCGAGCGGGCCGGCTCCGGGCGTCGCCGTCGCGGTGCTGTCCGGGCTGGTCATGGCCGGACGCCCAGCGTGGCACGCGCGGCGTCTGCGCCGGGTCCGGAGAGGCGGTCCAGGCCGGCGCGGCGCCCGGTGAGCAGCAGCAGGATGGCGCTGATCGGCCCGGTGACGTCCGGCCCCTGTCCGGTGGACCACTCGGCGTCGGTGGCGACGAGGCGGTATCCGGCGAACCGCCGGCGAGCGTGGAAGATGCGCGGCGAGCGCCACACCTCGTCGGCGGCGACGGCGGCCACGTCGACGGGCATCGGCTGCGGGCGGCCGAGCGGGATCGCGATGTCCTGGAGGTGGACCAGGTAGTCGATCGCGCTCCCGCGGTAGGTGACCATCGGGAGCGGGCGCCAGACCCCGATCCGCTCCCGGATCTCGGCGATGATCCGCTCGGTGGGCAGCTCCGCGTGCCGGCACGCCGCAGCGTGGATGGCGCCCTCCATGCCACCGGCCCTGATCGTCTCCAGGACGGCCCGGGGCATCGCGGCCAGCCGGTGTTCTGCAGCGCGACGTGTGCGGCCACCTGCCGCACCGTCCAGCCCTCGCAGAGCGACGGGTGCTGCCACTCCTGGTCGGACAGATGCTCCAGCAGGTCGACGAGTCGACGGCGTTGGTCGTCGATTCCCCGCCAGACGTCGTCGGGGTTCATGGTGTCCTCCGGATCTCCGGACGGCCCGGTCGCCCGGCCACGGCCGGGGCCGCCGGGGGGTGGGCAGGTTGTGGTGCGAGCAGAGACTCCAGCAGCGAGACGATCTTGTCGGTGGGGTCGAAGTGCGGGTCGGGCATGGCCAGCTGGTGCAGGGTCAACCCGGTCACGTAGTTGCCGATCACGTGCATGTGGTGCTCGGGATCGGTCGACCCGATCAGTCGCAGCCAAGCGGTGAACCAGGCGCCGACCCGCTTGCCGGTGCTGGCGATGTGCTCGCGCAGGCCCGGGTTGTTCGCCGACTCCACCAGTAGGGCGCACCGGCACAGCGTCAACGTCCGGTTCCGGGTGGTGCCGTCCCGCAGGAACACCCCGAGGGTGCGGCCCAGCTCGGCGGGGGTGGTCGGGACGACCGTGGTCGCCAGCTCCTCGAAGTTCTGCCGCTCGCGCTCGGCGAACCGCTCCACGATCGCGGCGAACAGCGCGTCCCGGGTCGAGAAGTAGTTGGCCGTCGCCCCCGCGCTCACCCCGGCCTCCGCGTCCACCGCCCGGTGCGTCACCGCCCGCACTCCGCGCTCGCCCAGGATCTGGATGGCGGCATCCAGCAACACCACTCGACGGGTCGACACCATCAAGACACTACACCCGTTGTGGTATCGACAACATGCGTTGTCCCACTTGTCGCGAGCGGTACCGCTCGGCCATGTCGCGACTACAGCGGATCACCTTGGATCGGGCGGTCTGCCACGGGCAGACCCGTACCTCGAGCGTGACGACCTGCTCGCGGCCCTGGACCTGGTGTCCGTTGTCGGCTGACAGCGGGTTCACAGCGCCCGTTCGGCGACGCGGGCCGCCTCGTGCCGGTTGGCGACGCCCAGCTTGTCGAGCACGGCACTGACGTGATGGTTCACCGTCTTCACCGACACGACCAGCCGCTCGGCGATCTCGGCATCGGTCAGGCCCTCGCACAGCAGCTCCAGCACGTCGAGCTGCCGGGAGGTCAGGCCGCCCGGGTTGGCTCGCGTTCCCGCTCGCGGGCCTCGCGGCACCCGTGCAACGCCGCGGGCACGCAGCCCCGCCCGGATCCGGGCCGCCAGTGGCTCCGCGCCGAGGCCGGCCGCGATGTCGAGCGCGGTGAGCAGCGCATCCTCGTCGTCGGCGTCGGCGAGTGCGCGGGCGCGTTCGAAAGGGCACCCCAGCCGTTCCCAGACGGCTGCCGCCGACCGCCACTCGCCCGCCGCGGCGAGGGCGTAGGGGTCGTCCCGGTCCGGCTCGCCGATCTCGGCCGGATCGAGATCGCCCGCGCGGCAGAGCCAGAACCCCACCTCGCTCGCCACCAAGGGCAGGCCCAGCCGCCGCGCGAGTGCGCGCGCGTCGCGCAGCGGCGGTACCGCCCCCGCCCAATCCCCGGTCAGCTCGGCATGCTCGGCCAGCACGCACGCAGCCGGCGCGACGTGCGGCAACATGCCACACGTCTCGGCGACCGTCCACATCTCGCGCAGCGTGGCCGCGTCCTCGTCGGGGCACCCCCGGCGGACCTGCAGGCGGGCCACCGTCTCCAGCGCGTGCAGCCCGGTGATCCCGCGCCCCTCCGGCTGGGCCAGCACCCAGCCGGCCGACGTCTCAGCAGCCCCCCAGTTCCCGTCGGCGAGTTCCCAGGCCGCCTGCAGACCGCGCAGGTACAGCAGCGGGCCCGGGACGTCACGTGCGCGCAGGTACTCGATGCCCTCGGCCATCCACCGCCGGGCGGCCTCCCGATCGCGGCGCACCGCCGCACCCTGGGCCAGGCCCTGGTAGGCCATGCCGACGTCGAGGTGGGACCCGGCCATCCGCGCCCGGTCCAGGCAACGACGCAGCAGGCCGTCATCGGCGTCGAGCACCGCGCGCAGCAAGCCGATCCTGCCCTGCACGTGGCCGAGCACGGCCGGGTCGGCTGCGGCCTCGGCGAGGGACACCGCGCGGTCCGCCGTCCGATCGGCCTCCTCGCGACGGCCGCCGTAGAGCCCGATGCGCAGGGCCAGGTCGCTGCAGGCCAAGGCGAGATCCGGACCCGGCGGCAGGGTCTCCAGCACCTCGAGCGCCGCGGCGAGCTGGCGTTCCATGTCCGCCCGCCGCCCGGCGAACCAGGACAGCGCGCTCATCCAGCGGAGGTTGCGGCCGATTCCCCACCGCTCGCCGCGCGCCTCCCGCAGGGCCAGCGCCTGTTCGGCGGCAGCCATCGCCTCGCCGATCCGGCAGGTGATCGACGCCTCGACGGTGAACGCCTCGAGTAGCTCGGCCCGCTCGGCCTCGGGGTAGCGGTCGCCCAGCTCCAACGCCCGCCGATAGTGCGCGGCGGACTCGCGATGCGCGCCGGCCGCCGCGGCGGCACGCGCGGCCAGCGGCGCGACCTCGACGAGGGTGTCGGCGTCCCCGGCGCGCTCGGCGTGGTGCACCAACCGGGCCGGGTCGGCGCTGCGGGCCCGCAGCGCCGCGAGCACCCGGGCGTGCAGCCCGCGCGCCCGCGAACCGGGCAGCGCCTCCTCGACCGCGCGACGGGCCAGCTCGTGCCGGAACGCCAGTACGTCACCCTGCACCGCGACCACCCCGCGCTCCTCCGCCGCGGCCGCCTGCTCGGGCCATCCAGGCCACACCGCGTCCAGCAACTCGGCCTCGGCGCGCGCCGGCACTACGGCGAGCAGTTCGAGCAGTGCGCGGGTCTGCTTCGGCAGCCGCGCCACCCGAGCCAGTACCGCCTGGCTCACCGACGGGGGCAGCCCCCCGTGCTCGGCAGCGAGCAGCTCCGTGACGAAGAACGGGTTGCCGCCCGTCGACTCGTGCACTCGCTGCCCGGCGCCCGGTTCGCCCGCGAGCTGCGCCACCGCCCGCACCGACAGCGGGGCAAGCGCCACCCGCACCGCGACCGGGGCCCGCAGGCCACCCAGCACGCGCTGCAGCGGCGCCGCGACCGGCACCTCGTCGTCGCGGTAGGTGAGCAGGAGCAGCGCCGGCAGCCGCTCGACGCGGCGGGCGAGGAAGGCCAGCGCGTCGAGGCTCGCGTCGTCCGCCCAGTGCACGTCCTCGACCAGCACGACGGTCACCGCGCGGTCGGTGCCACCCGCGAGCTCGTCGAGCAGGGCGGTGTAGATCGCCTGCGGGTCACCCGCCGCCAACGCGCGGGACAACGCGGGGCCGGCCTGGCGGCTCAGGTCGTGCACAGGACCGAGGGGACGTGGCGTCAGCAGGTCGTCGCAGGCACCTTCGCGCACCCCGACGTCGGCGTCGAGGCCGGCCAGGAACGCGCGCACCACCGACGTCTTGCCCATGCCGGCCGCACCGCTGACGAGTGCGACACGTCCCCGCCCGTCCCGGGCCGCCACCAGCGCAGCGTCCAACTCGGCCAGCGCCGCCTCCCGCTCCAGCAGTGGCATGAAGGGAAAGTACTGCGCCATTCCCTCGACACACACCGACGATCGCGTGGGTATCGCGACCGCACCGACATGGGCAGCCGCCGGTGCGCAGATGGGTAGCGCTTCCGACGCGCCGGAACCCCGGGCCTTCCTAGCGTTCTCCCTGTTCGCAGGATCCGTCGAAGGAGCACATCATGACCACGTCCATCGCCGACAACGGAGTGAACGTCGCCGCCCTGCTCGGGGCCCGGGAGGCGTTCGCCGACGCGCCGGAGATCGCTCGGTTCCAGTGGCGGTCGAACGTGACCTGGGTCAACGGCACGCACAGCGAGGCCGAGGTCGAGACGTTCTCCGGCTTCGGGACGGAGCAGCGGCACTCGAAGAAGTTCGCGTTCGACATCGACCACCCGCTGCAGTTCGCCGCCGAGGACAACGGGATCACGCCGGTGGAGTACGTGCTGGTCGCCCTCGGCGGGTGCCTGACCGCGGGTATCGCCGCCGTCGCCCAGCAGCGGGGCATCCAGCTGCGTTCGGTACGGGCCGGCGTGACAGCGGAGATGGACCTGCACGGAATCCTCGGCGCCGACCCGGACGTGCGCAACGGCTTCAGCGGGGTGTGCGTCGACTACACCATCGACGCCGACGCGACCCGGGCGGAGGTCGAGGCGCTGGTCGCGCAGTCGCAGAAGCGCTCGGCGGTCTACGACATCATGACCAACCCCACCGCCGTCACCGTCACCATCAGCTGATCATGCGGCACACCACCACGGTGGTGGTCGGGGCCGGCCACTGCGGGCTGGCCGTGAGTCGCTGCCTCGCCCAGCGATCGGTGGACCACGTCGTCCTCGAGCGCGGGGAGGTGGCGCACTCCTGGCGCACCCAGCGGTGGGACTCGCTGCGCCTGCTCACCCCGAACTGGATGACCCGGCTGCCGGGGCGCGCCTACACGGGCGACGACCCGCACGGCTACCTCGGAGTGCCCGAGGTGGTCCGGCTCCTGGAGGACTACGCGACGGGCGCGCCAGTGCTGACCGGCACCACGGTCGCCTCGGTGCGGCCTCGCGACCAGGGCTACCTGGCGCGGACCGACCGGGGCAGCTGGCACGCGCGGACCGTCGTGGTTGCGACCGGCGCGGCCGCCGTACCGGCCCGACCGGTCGTGGCGCTGCCCGCCGGGATCACCGCGGTGACCGCCGTGGACTACCGCAACCCGGACCGGCTTCCGGACGGCGGCGTGCTGGTCGTGGGCGCATCGGCGAGCGGGATCCAGATCGCCGACGAGCTGGCGCGCTCCGGGCGGCCGGTGACCCTGGCCGTCGGGGAACACGTGCGGATGCCGCGGACCTACCGGGGCCGCGACATCCTGTGGTGGATGGACGCGTCGGGGCTGCTCGACGAGCGCTGGGACGCGGTCCCGGACCTGGCGCGGGCGCGCGCGCTGCCGTCCATGCAGCTCGCCGGGGCGCCCCGCACGCTCGACCTCAACGCGCTGCGCGGGCTCGGCGTCCGCCTGGTCGGCCGGCTCGCCGGCGTCCGGGACGGAGCGACGGCACAGTTCTCAGGGTCGCTGGCGAACGTGTGCGCGCTGGCCGACCTCAAGCTGGGTCGGCTGCTGGACACGATCGACGCCTGGGCGGCCCGGGCCGGCGTCGACGCGGGCCCGCCGCAGCGGTTCGCGGCGACCGAGGTGCCCGCGCCGGTCCTGTCGGCCCGGCTCGGTCCCGAGGGGATCGAGACGGTCGTCTGGGCCACCGGTCTGCGTCCGGACCTGTCTTTCCTCGACGCCGCCGTGTTCGACCAGAAGGGCCGCGTCGTGCACGACGGCGGTGTCACCGCCGCCCCCGGGCTGTACGTGCTGGGCCTGCCGTTCCTGCGCCGGCGCAGATCGACGCTGATCGACGGCGCCGGGGCGGACGCCCGCGACCTGGTCGACCATCTCGTCGCGCACCTGGACACGCTCGCCCGGCGGGCGAGCTGAAGGAGGAGGACCTCGTGCAGCACCATCCCCTCGCCGAGCGCATCGGCACGGCCGTCGCCCACCGCGACCCCCAGCGGCTGGCCCCGGCGCTGACCGAGACCGTGCGGCTGCGCGCCCTGCTGCCCGGTGGCCCGCTGCAGGCGCACGGGCGGGAGAACGTCGCGGCCCGCTTCCACGGCTTCTTCGCCGGCTTCGACACGGTGCAGCTCGTCGAATCGGCGGGCGAGGAGGTCGGCGACCGCCTGCTGATCCATTACCGCCTGCGCGTGGGGCAGGGACCGCGCCGCTGGGTCTGTACCCAGACCGCGGTCTGCAAGGTCCTCGACGGTCACCTCGCGGTGATCGACCTGTTGTGTTCCGGCTTCCGAGAGGTCAACGACGATGGGCATGTCGCTGCGACACCCGGCGCTCGACTCGTGGGGTGACCACGACCGTGACGACCCGTTCCCGCTGTTGGCGCAGATCCGCGCGGCCGGCCCGGTGCACCAGGTGCGGCTGGCCGACGGGCATCCCGCGTGGCTGGTCGTCGGGTACGACGAGGCCCGGGCGGCGCTGAACGACCCGCGGCTGTCGAAGGACATGCACGCCGCGCTGGCGCGCAGCGGGGAGGTCGTCGCGGAAGGCCTGCCCGGGCCGGCGCTGGCCCGGCACATGCTCGCCGTCGACCCGCCCGACCACACCCGGCTGCGCCGGCTGGCGATGCCGGCGTTCACCCGGCGGCGTGTCGACGGGCTGGAGGGCCGGGTCCGGGCGATCGTGGACGGCCTGCTCGACGACCTGGCGGCGGCGCACGAAGTCGTCGATCTGGTGGCCGGGTTCGCGTTCCCGCTGCCGTTCACCGTGATCAGCGAGCTGCTCGGGGTCCCCGAGCCGGACCGGGCCGACCTCGGCCGGTGGTTCCGCACGCTGCTCGCACCGAACCCCGGGCCGGACGCGGTGGCGGCAGCGGAGGCGATCGTCGGGTACCTGGGCGCGCTGCTGAACCGCAAGCGGGCCGAGCCCGGCGAGGACCTGGTCACCGACCTCGTCGCCGGCGGCGCCGCGCTCACCCGCCAGGAGGCGATGTCTACGATCTTCCAGCTGGTCGTCGCCGGGCACGACACGACCACCAGCCTGATCGGCAACGCGACCGTCGCCCTGCTGCGCCATCCGGAGCAGCGCGACGCGCTGGTCGCCGACCCGGGTCTCGCACCCCGCGTGGTGGAGGAGGCCATGCGTTTCGACGCCCCGGTGCCGCACTCGACATTCCGCTACACCACCGAAGCGGTCCGGCTCGGCGACGTGGAGATTCCCGCATACGCGCAGGTGATCGTCTCGCTGGCGGCGGCGAACCGGGATCCGGCACGCTTCCGCGACCCGGATCTGTTCGACATCCACCGCGCCGACGGCGGGCACATCGCGCTGGGTTACGGCGTTCACCATTGCCTGGGCGCGCCGCTGGCCCGGTTGGAGGGCCGGATCGCGCTCGGCGCGCTGCACACCCGGTTCCCGGCGATGCGGCTGGCGGTCGACCCGGCCGAGCTGCACTGGGGACACGGCGACGGGTTGGTGCTGCGCGGGCTGACCGAACTGCCCGTCGTCCTGGGAGGGTCGTGAGGGTCGACGGTGCGGCGAGGACGGCAGCTACCTCGTCACCGGGTCGGCCGGCGGCACCGCGGCCGAGCCGCAGTGGATCCGCAACCTCGCCGCCACGACGCTGGCGCAGGTCCAGGACCACCTCGACACCGCGCGTCGGACCGGGTCAGAACGGGACCTGCTGGGTGAGCAGGCCGGCGCCCGCCGCCCGGCCGGAGAGTATGCGGCAGAACTCGACGGCGTCCACGGTGAGCTCGTCCCCGCCGGAGCCGCCGACGAAGCTGC
>DATLGI010000023.1:0-39258 GCA_035540535.1 Pseudonocardia sp. | reverse complement strand
TACGGCTGCCCCGGGTACGGCTGCCCCGGGTACGGCTGCCCCGGGTACGGCTGCCCCGGGTGCGGCTGCCCCGGGTGCGGCGGGCCGCCCCGATCGCGGTCGGGCACACTCCCCGGTGGTCCCCCGCCTCCTTGATCCGTCATCGCGACCCCCTCGTGTCCGGCGATGCGGCGTACCCCCATCGTGTCAGGCGGGATCCGCCGCGGGGAGAACGCGCCGCGGGTGGGCCGGAGGTGCCCGGCGCGCCCTCCTCGACGGAGCCGCCGCCCGGGCGGTACTCCGGTCTCCGGTGGCACGGCCGGCCAGGTGACGGATCCCGGAGAACATCGTGGTCGCGCTGGAGCGCCCGCCGGTCAGCTCTCACGCGGCCCTCGCGGCGGCCGACGGGGACTGGCGCGCGCGCACCACCGCCACCGCCACCGCCGTCGTCAGCGGTACCGAGGCCACCAGCCCGATGCTGCCGACGAGCGTTCGGACGACCTCGGTGGCGATCACCTGCGTGGTCAGCGAGTCGGCCAGTCCCCGGTCGGCGACCGCGAACACCAGCAGCAGGGGCAGGGCGGCGCCGGTGTAGGCGAGCACGAGGGTGTTCACCGCGGCGCCGACGTGGTCGCGGCCGATCCGCATCGCGGCCCCGAACAGTGCCGCCGGGCCCAGCTCGGGGTCGGTCCGGTGCAGCTCCCACACCGCGCTGGTCTGGGTGACGGTGACGTCGTCGAGCGCCCCGAGCGCGCCGATCACCAGCCCGGCGAGCACCAGCCCGCGGCCGTCGACGCCGCCGAGCGCCGCGGCGAGGTTCGCGGTGTCCTCGTCGGCTCCGGTCAGCCGCGCCGCCGCGGCGAACACCGCGCCCAGGAACCCGATCAGCAGCAGGCTGAGCAGGGTGCCGAGCGCCGCCGTCGACGTGCGCGCGGAGAACCCGTGCGTCAGGTAGAGGACGCCGAACATGATCGCGCCGGCGCCGACGATCGCGACGGTCAGCGGGTCGCGCCCGGCGAGGATCGCGGGCAGCACGAACACCAGCAGCACGACGCCCGTCAGGCCGAGCGCCACGAGCGCGGCCAGCCCCCGCCATCGGCCGAGTGCGACGACCGCCCCGGCGAACAGCAGCGCGAGCAGCACCAGCGGAACGTCGCGCTGGAAGTCCACGACCTGGTACGAGTCCGGATTCGCCGGTTCCTCACCCGACCACGACAGCACGACGTCGTCGCCCGCCCCGAACAGCGCCTCCCCGCGCACGATCGACACCGGCAGCACGATCTCGCGCCCCGGCAACGGGCCGCCGGTCATCAGGACCGTGAGCGCGACGCAATCGCCGTCCCCGCTGCCGGGGTCGCAGTCCGTCACGGCGGCGGCGGTGACGGTGCCCGCGATCCGCGCCGCGGTCTCGGCGGGTGCGGGGCCGCCGCCGTACGGGTAGAGCAGGACCAGCCCGACCAGGGTGGCCAGGGCGGCCGGCACCAGCAGGGCGGCGATGACCAGGCGCACGCGCCGGTCCGCCGGCGCAGCGGGCCCGTGCGCGTGGCCGTGCCCGTGCGCGGCCTGGACGCCGGCTCCGGCGGCGGCGACGGGAGCCTCGCGCCGGCGGTGCCGGTGTCGCGCGCCGGGCGGCCGGGCGGGTGGCGGGGACGCGGTCACGGCGCTGATCCTGCCCGGTGCCTCCGTCGGTGGAATCCGACCCCGGGTCGCGCCCGGGCGGTGCGGGGTCGCGTGGACCGGACCGCGCGCACTCGCCCGCGGCGGCTGCGCGCGCAGCTGGTAGCCGCGCGGTCCGTAGTGGCCGGACACGGCGCGGCGGCTCCGGGGGACCTGGTGTTCCAGTCGGTGGCGGGCACAGAGGCGGCGAACCGGTCGTTCGGGGTGGATCTCGCGGTGCTGGCCGAGGCGAACGATGCGGCGCTCTCGCTGGGCGTGGCACCGTCGGGGAGAACGTCATGTACTTCGAGACCCGGGCAGGGCAGCGCCCTGTCCGCCGACGCCCACCACGGCGTCGACCAGCAGACGTGCGAGGCGCGCGCGTACGCCGTCGCGCGGCGGTTCGACCCGCGGGCGGGCTGGGGTACGCGGGCGCGGTGGCGCAGCTGGTGCACCTGGTGGCCGAGGCCCGCCGGCTGGGCATCACCGGGGTCGGGCTGAAGGACGACCTCGACCCCGCCGCGCTCCGACGCTGAGGTTCACCCGTCGCCGGGCCGGCCCGGCGACGCGGGCAGGACGCTCAGCGTGCCGTCGGTCTCGAGGACGACCGCGTCCACGTCGCCGAGCGAGGGGTGCCCCGACGAGCGGGCCGCTTGGTGCACTTCGCTCTCGGTGACCCGCTCGTGCCGCATCGGCCCGTGCAGGAAACCGTCGTGGTACACCAGCACCGGCTCGGACTTCACGACCCGCTGCACGGCCCGCCAGCGGTAGGAGGAACGGCTCACGGCGTACTGCAGGGCGACCAGCAGCGCGAGCCCGACGACCCCTTCGGTCAGGCTGACGGCGGAGTCCAGCAGCACCGTGGAAAGCGTCGAGCCCAGGGCGACGGTGACCACCAGGTCGAAGGCGTTGAGCTTGGACAGCGTGCGCGCGCCGCTGACCCGCAGCACGGCCACCAGCGCCAGGTAGGCGAGGGGACCGACGAGCAGTATCCGGCCGATGTCGCTCCAGGAGTCGAACCACATCCGCCGGTATACCCGGGGCGGTCGGGGCCATCCGGCGTTCCGCGCGGCGAGGGCGCCGGGTCGAGCGACCGTTCGTCGTAATGGCACCGTGATGTGTTGCTCCGAACGGCCCTGCGTCTTACCCTTCGTGACGAGGTTCGTACCGAGCGCTGCAACATCCGTGCACGTGCCTGCTCCAGGGGGATGAGATGACGACGTTCGAACCGGCTTCGTCGGTGGTCGAGCCGCAGGCCTTCGATCCGCTGGCGTTCGATCCCGTGCTGCAGCCGATCGGGTACGGCCTCGCCGCCGAGGTGCTCCTCGAGTGCGGGGACGGCGCGCCCGTGGTCGAGCTCGTCGAGCCCGAGGTGCCCACCACCGAGCTCCCGGAGATCGTCGTCATGGAGCTGCCCGCCGCGCCGTCCGAGCCGCAGACGGTGGTGTGGCACCTGCCCGCGGCCGCCACGGCGGTGGAGTGGTTCCCCGAGCCGGCCTCGCCGGGCGACGACGTCGAGCCCGCCGACCGCCCGAGCTACCGCCGCGCCGGCTGACGCCGCACCAGCGCCCGCAACCAGTCGCACCACCCGTCGATGCCCTGGCCGGTGCGCACGCTCGTCTCGATCGCGGTGACCTGTGGGTTCACCGCGAGCAGGTTGCGGTAGAACGCCGCGAGGTCGAAGTCCAGGTGGGGCAGCAGGTCGATCTTGTTGACGACGACGACGTCGGCCGAACGGAACATGACCGGGTACTTGAGCGGTTTCTCCTCACCCTCGGTCACCGAGAACACCATCGCCCGTGCGTGCTCGCCGACGGTGAACTCCGCGGGGCAGACCAGGTTGCCCACGTTCTCCACGACGAGCAGGTCCAGCTCCGGTAGCGGGAGGCGGGCGAGGGCGGAGCGCACCATCGGCGCGTCGAGATGGCACTCGCCGCCGAACCCGTTGGACGTGTTGAGCAGCGCGATCTCCGCGCCCAGGCCGGCGAGCCGGTCGGCGTCGATGCTGGTCTCGATGTCACCCTCGACGATCCCGACCCGCACCGAGCCGCGCAGGCGCAGCAGCGTCTCGCGCAGCAGCGAGGTCTTGCCCGCGCCGGGCGAGGACATGAGGTTGACGGCGGTGACGCCGGCCGCCTCGAGGTCGGCCCGGTTCGCCGCGGCGGTGTGGTCGTTCTCGTCGAAGATGCGCTCCAGCACCTCCACCCGCTCGGCTCCCGTCCGGTAGCCGGAGTGGTCCCCGTGCCCGTCGTCCCCGTGCTCGTGCGTGTGCGCGGTGCCGTCGTCGTGCCGGTGGAATCGACCCATGGGGTCAGGCCTCCGCGAGTTCGAGTGCGGTGATGAGGAACTCCTCGCCGGCGACGATCTCGACCTCGGTGCCCCCGCACCCGTCGCACACCAGGATCGGTTCGTCGAGGGTCTGGACGTGCGCGCAGGAGCGGCAGCGGATCGCCGCGGGCACCCGTTCCACCCGCAGCTCGGAACCGGCGAGCGCGGTCTGCTCGTTCACCAGCGACCAGCAGTGGACGAGGGTGTCGGGCACGATCTGGCGCAGGGCGCCGACGCGCAGGTGGACGGTCTGGACCTCGCGCCCGGCGGCGTGCCGGTCGACGATGTCCAGGATCGACTTGCAGATGGACAGCTCGTGCACGAGGTTCCTCCCTCCGGCAATGCTCGGCGTCACCCGGTCTCCGACGGCACCTCCGGGCGGCCGCGGTCGACCCAGCATGGCGCAGACCTGCGCACCCGGGCCAGCACGCCGGCGGAATCGCCGACAGCGGGCGCGCGCAGGTGCTAGGCACCACGACGTCCGCCACCTAGCGTATGGCCCTGGTCACATCGACCGAGTCCAGGAGGCGCACGTGGCTGTGGACGATCGGCTCGCGTCGCACTCGCCGCCGCACGAGCTGCCGGCGCGGTGGGACGAGCCGCGCGCCGGCGACACCTGGGCCGTGCTGGTGCGGCGACGGCCGTGAGCACCCAGATGGTCCTCGACCGGCGCCGCCTCGCCGTCACCGGCGTCGTGCAGGGCGTCGGCTTCCGCCCGTTCGTGTACCGGCTGGCCACCGAGCTGGGGTTGAGCGGGCAGGTCGGCAACGACGCGGCGGCGGTGTTCGTCGAGGTGCAGGGCCCCGCGGCGCTGCTGGACGAGTTCGCGCGCCGGCTCGTCGCGGAGGCCCCGCCGCTGGCGCAGGTCGCCGAGGTGCGCGCGCAGCCCGCCGCGCCCGTCGCCGAGCACGGGTTCCGCATCGCGGAGAGCCGCCCGGCCGAGGGGCCGCTGACCCCGATCCCGCCCGACGTCGCCGTGTGCGACGACTGCGTGCGCGAGCTGTTCGACCCCGCCGACCGCCGCTACCGCCACCCGTTCGTCACCTGCACCAACTGCGGCCCGCGGTTCACGATCATCCGGGCGCTGCCCTACGACCGACCGGCCACGACGATGGCGGGCTTCCCGATGTGCGCCCGGTGCGCCGCGGAGTACCACGACCCCGCGGACCGGCGCTTCCACGCCCAGCCCGTGTGCTGCCCGGACTGCGGGCCCCGGCTGCGCTGCGAGGGGCCCGACGGCCGGGTGGACGGGGCCGAGGAGGCGCTCGCGGCCGCGCAGCGCCTGCTCGCGGGCGGCGCCACCGTCGCGGTGAAGGGCCTGGGCGGCTATCACCTGGCGTGCGCCGCCGACGACGAGGACGCCGGGGCCGCGCTGCGCGCGCGGAAGGCCCGCGGCGGCAAGCCGTTCGCGATCATGGTGGCCGACCTCGCGGCCGCCCGCCGCTACGTCGATGTCTCCGACGCGGAGGCCGCCGTGCTCACCGGGCCCGTCCGGCCCGTCGTGCTGCTGCGCCGGCGCCCGGACGCTCCCGTCGCGACGTCGGTGGCGCCCGGCAGCCCGCACCTGGGGGTGCTGCTGGCCTACACCCCGGTGCACCATCTGCTGCTGGCCCCCGGCCCGGGCGGTCCCGCGCCGGGCGCCCTGGTGATGACCAGCGCGAACCTGTCCGACGAGCCGATCTGCTACACCGACGACGACGCCGCGCAGCGCCTTCCCCGCCTGGTCGGCGACACCGGCGCCGTGCTCACCCACGACCGGCCGATCCACGTGCCGTGCGACGACTCGGTGGTCCGGGTGGTCACCGACGCCGGCACGGCGCGCGAGCTGCCGATCCGCCGCTCGCGCGGGTTCGCGCCGCTGCCGGTGGACCTGGGTGCGGACGGGCCCGCGGTGCTGGCCGTCGGCGGGGAGCTGAAGAACACCTTCTGCCTCACCGCGGGCCGGCGCGCCTACCTCTCGGCACACATCGGCGACATGGGCACGCTGGAGACGATGGCCGCGTTCGAGCGGGCGGTCGCCCAGCTCACCGCGCTGCACGGGGCGCCGGAGCGGCTCGCCGCCGACGGGCACCCCGGTTACCTGACGCGCGCCTGGGCCGAGCGCGCCGCGGATGACCGCCCGCTGCACCTCGTCCAGCACCACCACGCGCACGTGGTGTCGCTGCTGGCCGAGCACGGGCGCCTCGGCGAGCCGATCGTCGGCGTCGCCTTCGACGGCACCGGGCACGGGGTCGACGACGCCACGGGCGACCCGCAGGTGTGGGGCGGGGAGATCCTCGTCGTCGGCACCGACCTCCACCGCTTCACCCGGACCGCGCACCTGCGCGCGGTCGCGCTGCCGGGTGGGGACGGCGCCGTGCGCCACCCGCGCCGGATGGCGCTCTCACACCTCGCCGCGGCCGGGATCGACTGGTCGCCGGACCTGCCGCCGGTGGCGGCCTGCTCGGCCGACGAGCTGCGCGTGCTGCGCGCACAGCTCGCGCGGGGCACCGCCTGCGTGCCGACGACGAGCATGGGCCGGCTCTTCGATGCCGTCGCGTCGCTGCTCGGGGTGCGGCACGCGATCGGCTACGAGGCGCAGGCCGGGATCGAGCTGGAGGTGCTGGCCGACGGTGCGGCGCCCGGCGCCGACCTGCGCTTCGTACTCGGCGCGGACGGGGAGCTCGACCCGACGCCGGTGCTGTGCGGGCTGGTCGCAGGCCTGCGGGCGGGGACGCCGGTGCCGGCGCTGGCCGCGGCGTTCCACGCCGCGGTGGCCGCCGCCGTCGTCGCCGCCGTCAGCGCGGCGGGCCGCGCGCACGGGATCCGGCAGACCGGTCTGACCGGAGGGGTGTTCCAGAACGTGCTGTTGCTGCAACAGTGCACGGACCGGCTGCGGGACGCGGGGTTCACGGTGCTGACGCACCACGTCGTGCCGCCCGGCGACGGCGGGCTCGCGCTCGGCCAGGCGGCCGTGGCGCGGGCGGTTGCCGGCGAGGAGGGGGAACCGACATGACTCCGGGAGTCCCGGGCAGGATCGTCGAGAAGTGCAGCGGCGAGGTGGCGACGTGAGCACGCCAGGCCTGGTCGAGGGCGGCCTGATCGACGAGGCCCTGTCCGCCGACCTCGCCGGCGCCTCCTTGATGCTCGCCCGCCGGTTCGCCGCGGGCGCGACGCTGTGGTGCCTCGCGCCGGCGTGGGAGCCGCACGCGCACCACGTGGCCGTCGAGTTCGTGCACCCGGTGATCGTCGGGAAGAGGGCGCTGCCCGCGGTGGCGCTGACCGGCCCGGACCTGGTGGCCACCACCCGCGTCTCGGTGCGCCCCGGCGACGTCGTGCTGGCCGTCGCCGACGCCGCCGAGCCGGCCGTCCGCTCGATCATGCGCCGGGCTCCGGCCTGGGGCGCGTCGACGCTCTGGATCGGCAGCGGCACCCGTCCGGCGCGCGGCGCGGCCGACCACGTGCTCTGGCTCGACGACCCGGACCCGCGGCTGCCCGCCACCGGCGGGTTCGTGCTGCTCTACCACCTGCTGTGGGAGCTCACCCACGTCTGCTTCGAGCACCCGGGACTGCTGGCGCCGTCCGTCTCGGACTGCACCGACGAGGTGTGCATCACCTGCTCCGACGAGGGGCGCCTCGGCGAGGTCGTCCTGCCCGGATCGGGGCTCGACGGCGCGCTGGTGCGCACCGCGGAGGGCGAGGAGCGGGTCGACACGACGTTGGCCGACCCGGTGGCCCCCGGGGACCTCCTGTTGGTGCACGCCGGCATGGCGATCACCCGGCTCGACGACGATCGACCGGAGGTACGGCGATGACGGGCGCCGGCGCGGCCAGTGCACCCGCTTCCGGGGGGGACACGGGGGGGTCGACCGACTTCCTGTACCCCTTCCTCGACGCCGAGGAGCGCGACCAGGACAGCCTGCTGGGCGACCTGGCGGCGTCGGCCCGGGCGAAGTCGGCCGAGAGCGCCGCGCTGCGCGCGCAGACCCTGACCGAGTGCGCGGAGCAGGTCGCCGCGGCCGGCGCCGAGCTGGCCCGCCGCTTCGTCGCGGGCGGGCGCATGTTCACCTTCGGAAACGGTGGCAGCTCGACGGACGCGGCGACGCTCGCGGGGCTGTTCGCCCGGCCACCCGGAGCGGCGGGGGCGCGGCCGCTGCCCGCGTGGTCGCTGACCGCGGACCAGGCGGTGCTCACCGCGCTGGGCAACGACGTCGGCTTCGAGCTGGTGTTCGCGCGGCAGCTGATCGCGCGGGCCGGCGGACGCGACGTTGCGGTCGCGATGTCCACCAGCGGCAGCTCCAGGGACCTGACGGTGGCGTTCGCCGAAGCCCGCCGCCGCGGGTTGTACACCGTCGGCTTCGCCGGTTACGACGGCGGCGAGTTCGCCGCGAGCCCGGACGTCGACGTGTGTTTCGTGGTGCGCTCGCAGAGCGTGCACCGCATCCAGGAGGCACAGGCCCTCCTGGGCTACCGGCTCTGGGCCGAGGTGCATTCGTGCCTGGAAGGGGAGACGCAGCGATGAGCGTCGAGCAGTACCTGTCGTCCGGACCGACGTTCGGCGAGAACGAGGTCATCGAGCGGATCGAGGCGTTCCGCAAGCGGCGGCCCCGGCTGCGCGAGGAGATCGTGACGCTGGCCCACGGCGCCGGCGGCAAGTCGTCGGCCGCGCTGGTGGACGCGGTTTTCGTCGAGGCGTTCCGCAACCCCGAGCTCGAGCAGCTCGGCGACGGCGCCGTCCTCACCCTGCCCAGCGGGGAGAAGCTGGCGTTCTCCACCGACTCGTTCGTGGTGCAGCCGCTGCGGTTCCCCGGCGGCTCGATCGGGCACCTCGCGGTGCACGGCACGATCAACGACCTCGCGATGTCGGGCGCGGTGCCGTCCTGGCTCTCGGCCGCGTTCGTGATCGAGGAGGGCTTCGCGATCGCGGAGCTGCGCGAGATCGTCGCCGACATGGCCGCGGCCGCCGCGGCCGCCGGGGTGCGGATCGTCACCGGGGACACGAAGGTCGTGCCCACGGGCGCCGCCGACGGCCTGTTCGTCACCACCGCCGGGGTGGGGGTGATCCCGGCGGGGCGCCGGCTCGCCGCCGACGGCGTGCGGGCGGGGGACCGCGTGGTGCTCTCCGGGCCGATGGGCGACCACGGCATGGCCGTCATGCTGGCCCGCGGCGACCTGGAGATCACCGCCGACATCTCCTCCGACACCGCCTCGGTGAGCGATCTGGTGGAGACCCTGCTGGCCACCGCGCCGGGTACCCGGTGGCTGCGCGACCCCACCCGCGGCGGGGTCGGCACCGTCTGCAACGAGCTGGCACAGGTCACCGGGCTGGGCGTGGTGCTCGACGAGCGCACGCTGCCCATCCGCCCGGCCGTCAACGGTGCCTGCGAGATGCTCGGGATCGACCCGCTCTACGTCGCCAACGAGGGCAAGTTCCTCGCCGTGCTGGACCCGGCCGAGACCGACGCCGCGCTCGCCGCGATGCACGCGCACCCGGCCGGCGGCGACGCCGTGGTGATCGGCGAGATCACCGACAAGATCGGGTCCACGGTCGCCCTGCGGACCTCCTTCGGCGGCACCCGGATCGTCGACATGCTGGTCGGCGACCCCCTACCCCGCATCTGCTGAACCCGCCGGATCTGTGAGGAGCAGCGTCATGTGCCTGGGAATCCCCGGCCGGATCGTCGACGTGGTCGACCCGGCCAACCATCTCGCGCTGGTCGAGGTGAGCGGCGTGCAGCGGACCATCAGCATCAAGCTGCTGGAGAAGGAGATGCCGCTGGCCGACGACTGGGTGCTCGTCCACGTCGGTTTCGCGATGGCGAAGATCGACGAGGAGGAGGCCCGGCTCACCCTCGAGGCCGTGCAGAAGCTCGGCGAGGCCTACACCGACGAGCTCGAGGCCTTCGACTCGTCATCGATCGTCTAGAGGACGGCGCCATGAGATTCGTCGACGAGTTCCGCGACCCCGCCGCAGCCCGGCTGCTGCTGGCCGCGATCACCGATCTTGCCGGGACCGACCGCTTCAAGTTCATGGAGGTGTGCGGCGGGCACACCCACACGATCTACCGGCACGGGCTGGAGCACGTGCTGCCGGCGTCGGTCGAGCTGGTGCACGGGCCCGGCTGCCCGGTGTGCGTGATCCCGATGGGCCGGGTCGACGACGCCATGTGGCTCGCCGAGCAGCCCGACGTCATCTTCACCTCCTTCGGCGACATGATGCGGGTGCCCGGCTCGAAGGGCAGCCTGCTGGAGGCCAAGGCGCGCGGGGCGGACGTCCGGTTCGTGTACTCGCCGCTCGACGCGCTGCGGCTCGCGGTGGACAACCCGACGAAGAAGGTCGTGTTCTTCGCCGTCGGGTTCGAGACGACGGCGCCGTCGACCGCCGTCACGCTGGTGCGGGCGCGCGAGCTGGGTGTGACGAACTTCAGCGTGTTCTCCAACCACGTCACCATCGTGCCGCCGCTCAAGGCGATCCTGGAGTCCCCGGACCTGCGCCTGGACGGGTTCCTCGGCCCGGGACACGTCTCGACGGTGGTGGGCAACCGCCCGTACCGGTTCGTGCCCGAGGTCTACGGCAAGCCGATCGTCGTCGCGGGGTTCGAGCCGCTCGACATCCTGGCGTCGGTCGCGATGCTGCTGCGCCAGATCCGCGAGGGCCGCTGCGAGGTGGAGAACCAGTACGGCCGCGTGGTGCGCGACCACGGCAACCCCGCCGCGCTCGCGCTGATGGCGCAGGTGTTCGAGCTGCGCCCGCACTTCGAATGGCGCGGGCTGGGGTTCATCTCGCAGAGCGGGCTCAAGCTGAACTCGGACTTCGCCGCGTTCGACGCCGAGCGGATCTACGACATGCCGGGTGTGCGCGTCGCCGACCCGAAGGCCTGCCAGTGCGGTGAGGTCCTCAAGGGCGTGCTCAATCCGTGGGAGTGCAAGGTGTTCGGCACCGCGTGCACCCCCGAGACGCCGATCGGGACGTGCATGGTCTCGCCGGAGGGGGCCTGCGCGGCCTACTACAACTTCGGCCGGATGCACCGCGACGCCGCGCAGCTGGTGGGGCAGTCGGGGGCATGACCGCGCCGTCCGGGGCCCGGCTGTTCGCGCGGTACGCCTACGCGCCGAACAAGCTGGGCTACTGCGGGCCGCCGGAGTCGGGGACGCTGGCGGCGGCGGGGGTGGGTTCGGAGGCCGATGTCCGGGCGGCCGCGCGGCGGTTCTCCGGCGCGTGGCACTACCTGGAGGTGCTCGCCGAGCTGACGGGGACGCCGGACCCGCTGGACCGGGCCCTCGTCGAGGCCTACTGGCTCGGCGGCGGGGTGGGCGAGCGGGTCGGCGCCCGCGAGTTCGGCGCGGCGCTGTTGGCCAAGATCGCGCCGCGGGCGGGGCACTACTGGGCGCATCTGACCCCGGAGCTGCTGGCCGAGGCCGCGCCCGACCACGGCTTCCACGTGTTCGGGGTGTACCCGTGGTCGCGGCTGCTGACCGGCAGCGTGCCCGAGCACCCGCTGCACGTGCTCGACAGCTGCCGGATCCGGTGGGGCCGGGTGCTGTCCCGGGACGGCGACGAGATCGTCGTCGCCTCGCGGCGGCTGGAGTGGGACGGCTCGGCGCTGGGTCTGGCGGAGCCGTCGGAGGAGAAGGTCGCGGTCGCCGTCGACGGGTTGAGCTTCCTGCCCGACGTCGCGGCGGGCGATCAGGTGGCCCTGCACTGGCAGTGGCTGTGCGACCGCCTGAGCCAGGAGCAGGCGGCCGTGCTGGAGGCGAGCACGGTGCACCGGATCGAGACCACGAACCGCAGGCTGGCCCGGGAGAACTGATGGCGCACCCCTACCCCCGCTGACCCGCACGCCTGCTGGGGGACCGGGGCCTCAGCTCGCGTCCGGCTTCGCCGGGTCGTCGAGCACGTACCAGGGCACCATGTTCAGCGCGCCGTTCAGGCCGGGCATGGGGACGCCCTGCGCGGTGAGGTCGCGGGCCTCGTCGCGGGCGATGCCGAGCCAGCGCCCGGCGGTGTCGCGGCTGATCTCGAGCTCGACGACCTGGTCCTCGCCGTCCGGGTGGGCGCGGAAGACCCGGCAGCGGCGGACGATCTCCCAGATCTGCGCCTCGCCGAGCTGGGGGAGCCGTTCGAGGATCCCGAGGACGTCGACATCGTCGTTCGACATGGGCAGAAGGTAGCGGGTCGCGCCGACCGTGCGGCGCCGGCGTGACGGCAGGTGACGGCGTCGAGGTCGTCGGTGTTGCCGGGATGGGCGTGAACGGGCGTACCCTCCCGTGATGCGGGACGTGAGCAGATCCACCGGGGAGGGCTGGTGACGGCAGACGCGGGCGGGGCCTCGGTGGAGACCTTGAAGGCGATCGCGAACGCGTTCAACGCGCACGATCTGGACGCGATCATGGACTTCTTCGTCGAGGACTGCTCGCTGGACATGCCGAGGGGACCCGAACCCTGGGGCAGGCGCTTCGCCGGCAAGGCGGCGGTTCGAGAGGGCCTCGCCACCCGCTTCAAGGGATTGCCTGATGTCCACTACGGCGACGACCGGCACTGGGTCAGCGGCGATTTCGGCGTCTCCGAATGGCTTCTCACCGGCACGACACCCGATGGTCGGCCGGTGCGGGTCCGCGGGTGCGATCACTGGGAGTTTCGCGGCGACAGGATCGTCCGCAAGGACTCCTACTGGAAGATCGTCGAACCGCCGGCGTAGCGCCGCTCGCCCGTCAGCTCTCGACGTGCGTCGGGGCCGGCCTTGCGGTCGATCAGCTCGGCGATCCGGGCGTCGATCGTCTGCCCGGCGATGATGCGCCATGGGGTTCACCCCGACGTGCCCGAGGCCGGACCGACGTCGCGCGGCGCTCGGGGCCGGGCTTTCGCCCTGCTCACGCTGCTTGTCACGGTCGTCGCCGCGGCAGTCGTGGGGATCACGACGTACCTGACGCTGGACGCGGTCGACCTGGTGTCGGCGAATCCGGTCGGCGCGGCGGCCTGGTGGTTCTCCCTGCTGCTCGCCGGGTCCGCCGGCGCGCTGCTGGCGTTCCTCGCGGCGACGGTCGCGCTGTTCTATTGCCGGCCGAAGGGCACGGCGGTGCTGGCGGCGTTGCTGTCGGTCGTGTTGCCGGCGGGTGCGTTCGTCCTCGCCGCCGTCTTGGGGCTGCAGGCCCTGCAGCAGAACAAGACGGACGACCTGGCGCAGGACGCCCCGGCGGTGGCGGCGCTGGTGATCGACGTCCTCGACGCGATGGAGGCCGATCCCGGGCGCTGCGGGGGGTCCTCGAACGCCTGGCCGCGACCGGCTGAAGGAACTCGACGACGTGGTGACCCTGCTCGCCGAGCGCCCAGCCCGACGTCGGGCAGCTGGCCGCATCGTGTCCGGGCTGACGCAGGACGGTCCGTCCCTGGTGCCTGGGATGCAGGGACGGCCACCGTTCCGGGTGTTCCCGACTCCTGGAGGCTTCCGTGACGACCACGCATCCCAACTCCGCAGGACCGCTCGACGAGACCGAGACCGCGCGCGTCCGCCGCGCCGGCCGCCTGCTCTGCGGCAGCGCGCTCGCCTTCCTCCTGGGCTTCGCCGCAATCATTGTCAGCGGGCTCGTGTCCGGCACGATCCAGGAGGAGGATGCGGCCGCTGAACGGCTGGGCGTCGGTGTCAACGAGCTGCCGGCCGACGTCGTCGCCGCCATCCGGGCCGACGTCACCTGGTTCGAAACGGTGCTGATCTCGCTGCCGCTGCTGGTGGCCGCGGTCCTGCTGTTCCTCGGCGTGCGCGCCGCTGCGCAGGCCGGGCACGCGCGGCGGCCGGCCCTCGCAGCCGCCGCGACCGTGCTGGCCGCCGCGGCCACCCTCGCCATGCTGGTCATGCTGGTCGCCTCGGCGCTGCTCGAGCGCGGGGTCACCGGGTCCGAGGACGTCAGCCGGGGTGCGGTCGTGGCGCTGACGGGCCTGGGCTGTGCTGCGCTGGTAGCCGTGGTCCCGGTGCTCCGGGCGCGGGGCCTGGCGCGGCGGACGGGGGTCGTCGTCGCCGTGCTGGGGTCCCTCGTCGTCATCGGGGTGTGGCTGGTTCCGCCGTTCGCGCCGTTCCTGCTCGCGCTCGTGCTCGGCGTGGCCTTGGCACGGACCCGGACGTCGGCAACCATCTGATCCCGTGACCAGCACGACCGCACGGCGCAGGCGAGCCGCCTGCGTCGTCGGCGTGCTGCCGCTGTTCGTCTGGGCCGTGCTCGCGACGCCGGCGTTCCACGACCAGATGCAGACACCCTGCCCGGTCGGCATCTGCCCGGTCTTCGAGCGGGCCACCCCGCAGACCCTGGCCGTCCTCGACCGGCTCGGGCTGCCGCTCGGCGCGTACGCCGTGGCGGTGACCGGGCTGGCCTGGCTGGTCTTCGCCCTGTTCACAGCGGTGGCGGTGCTGCTGATGGTGTACCGGCGCCGGCCTGGCCCGCTCGTCCCGGTCGCCGCCGCGCTGCTGGCGCTGTCCGGGATCGCCCCGCTGTCGGCGGCGTTGACGACCCACAGCGATACCGCGCTGCTGCTCGACGTGGCTCGTGACGGTGCGGTGCAGGTGCTGGTCCCGGTGTTCTTCGGGCTGTTCCCGGACGGCCGATGGCACCCCCGGTGGTTCCGGTGGTGGTGGCCGTTGGTCGCCGTGATCGGCGTCGGCGAGGTGGTCGGGGAGGCGATCGGCGGCGAGGCGTTCCTCGATGCGACCGCGGCACCGCTGGCCGCGGGGCTGGCCTTCCTGGTGCTGCTCGTGTTCCAGGTGCATCGTTACCGGCGGGTGTCGGACTGGGCGGCCCGGCAGCAGACCAAGTGGGTCCTCGCCGCGTTCGTGGTCATCGTGGCCAATGCGCTGCTCGTGGCGCTGGTCGAGCCGCTCGGCCTGATCACCAGTTACCAGCCGGTGGCGGTGCTTCTGGTGTATCTCGCCGATCTCGCGCTGGGCGCCGGGCTGGCCCTCGCCCTGCTGCGCTACCGGCTCGGCGACGCCGATGTCGTGCTGCGTCGGACCGCGCTCTACACGGGGGCGGTCGTGGGGCTGGCCGGCGGCTACATCGGGCTCGTCGCCGCGGCCAGCGCGGTCCTCACCAGCGCCACGGCCTCGGCGGTCGGGGCGGTGCTGGTCGCGGCCCTGGCTCTCGGCGGTGCGGCGGTGGCCTTCCGGCTGCGGAACCGGATCCGCGGGCGTCTACTCGGTGGCGAGGGCTTGGCGGCCGCGGTCGCCGCGCTGGCCCGCGCCCGGGAGCCGGCGACCTCCGACCTGGCGGAGACGATCGCGCGCGGGCTCGGGTTGCCCGCCGCCGCGGTGCTCGCCGTCGACGGGACGAGGTTGTGGGAACACGGCCGCTCCGCGGGCCCGCTGCACCGGGAGTCAATCGTCGACGCTGACGGCAGCGAGCTCGGCGCGCTGGTGCTCGCACCGCCCCCGGGCAGCAGCCGGCTCGACCGGCACCACCGCCGGCTGCTCGCCGAGGTGCTGCCCTTCGTGGTGCTCGTGCTGCGTGCTCGGGAGGAGGCCGAGCAGCTGCGCGCCGCCCGTGCCGCCGCGGTGTCCGCCCGCGAGGACGAGCGGCGCCGGCTGCGCCGCGACCTGCACGACGGCGTCGGCCCGCTGCTCGCGGGCCAGCTGCTCACCGTGGACACCCTGCGGCTCGCCGCCGCCCGCAACCTCGACGCCGCCGAACTGCTCGCCCACCTGGACGCGCAGGCCCGGTCCGCGATCACCGAGGTCCGCCGCATCGCGCACGACCTGCGACCGGCGGCGCTCGACGCGGGCGGCGTGACCGGCGCGCTGCAGCGGGAGGGCGAGCGGCTCTCCGCCGCCGGGCTGCCCGTCGAGGTCGACGTCGAGGGGGACGGGGTGGCGCTGCGGGCGGCGGTGGAGGTCGCGGTGCTGCGGATCGCGCAGGAGGCGCTGGCCAACGTCGTGCGGCACGCCGGCGCGTCGCGGGCGAGCGTGCGGTTGCGAGTCGGCGAGGCCGACCTGGAGCTGCTCGTCACCGACGACGGCCGCGGGCGGCACGGCGCCGCCGACGGCGCGGGGATGGGGACTGCGTGGATGCGCGACCGCGCCGAGGAGCTCGGCGGCACGGTCGAGTTCGGCCGAGGCCCGGGCGGCGCCGGGACGGCCGTGTGGGTCAGGATCCCGCTGTGACCGATCCGGCCGATTCCGCTGCGGCCGACCCCGCCGGCGGCCCGCCCGAGCTGGTGACGGTCGTGCTCGTCGAGGACCACCCGACGTTCCGCCTCGGTTTGCGTATGCGCCTGGAGACGGAGTCCGACCTGCGCGTCGTCGGGGAGGCGGGCACCGCGGAGGAGGCGCTGGTCGTCATCGCGCGGACGGCCCCGGACGTCGCCGTGGTCGACCTGAATCTGCCCGGGATCGACGGCGTCGAGCTGATTCGGCGGCTGGGCGTGGCCGCGCCGCGGGTGGCGCCGCTGGTCCTGACGATGCTCACCGACGAGTCCGTGGTCGCTGCGTTCCGGGCGGGCGCTCGGGGCTATCTGCTCAAGGACGCCGAGCCAGGGCGGATCGTCGCCGCGGTGCGCGCGGTCGCCGCAGGTGAAATCGTGTTCTCCGGGTCGGTGGCGCGCCGGCTGCTCGGCGCGAACGACACCGCCGGGAGGGGCCGCCCCCCGCTGTTTCCCGAGCTGACCGACCGGGAGCACGAGATCCTCGAGCTCGTCGCTGTCGGGATGGGCAACGTGGCGATCGCCCGCCGGCTCGGTCTCAGCGCGAAGACGGTCCGAAACTACGTGTCGAACGTGGTCGCGAAGCTGCACGCGATCGACCGGGCGGAGGCGGTGCTGCGGGCCAGGCAAGCGGGGCTCGGCGGCGGGGGATGACCGACCCCTCGAGGATCGCATCGGCCCGGCGCAGCTCGGCAACCTCGCGCCGCAACCGGCGGATCTCCGCGGACTCCTCCGCCGTTTCGTCTGGTGACTGTCGTCGCCCGTCAGCTCTCGAGGTGCGTCGGGGCCGCCGACAGCGCGTCGGTCAGCAACGCGACGAGCGCCTCGTGTTGCACGTCGGCCGACGACCCGACCTCCTCCTCCGAGCCGTCGAGCGCCTGGGCGGCGAGGCCGGCCTTGCTGTCGATCAGCTCGGCGATCCGGGCGTCGATCGTCTGCGCGGCGATGATGCGCCACGCGGTGACGGGTTGGGTCTGGCCGATGCGGTGGCAGCGGTCGATGGCCTGGGTCTGCTCCGCGGCGGTCCAGGAGAGCTCGGCGAGCACGAGGTCGGAGGCGACCTGGAGGTTGAGGCCCACGCCGGCCGCGGTGAGCGAGCAGACCGCTACGACGACGTCGGGGTCGCCCGTGAAGGCGTCGATGTTCCGCTGCCGCGCCGCGGGCGCCTGGTCGCCGCGGATCGACGAGAAGCGGACCCCCTGCTCGGCGAACGTGTCCTCGGCGACGTCCATCACGTCGACGTGCTTGGCGAAGAAGACCACCTTGCCCGCGCTGCGCGCGAGCTGGGCCGCGTAGTCGGCGGCGAGGCCGGCCTTGGCCCGGCCGATGCGCCGCATCATGCTGAAGACGTTCTCGCCGGTCGTCGAGGTGGTCGCGTCCTTCTGCTCCCACCTGGCGACCTGGCGCACGAGGTCGCGGTCGATGCCCTCGACGACGGCACCGGACCGCCGGCCGGCCAGTGCCTCCTCGTACCGCGACACCATCCGGCGAGCGAGTTCGCGCTCGGCCGCTCGGATCGACCGACCGGCCGGCCCGTCCAGCTCGACGGGGAGGTCGGCTATGCGGCGCGCGGGGATGTCGGCGGCCACGTCGACCTTGCGGCGACGGACGATGCCGAGATCGACGACGCATTGGCGGGCCGCGGCGTAGAACCCCGGGTCGGCGGGTGTCAGGCCGGTCTCGGCGAGCGCGTTCATCAGCTCGGCGAGCGGCTTCGTCTCGTCGATCCAGCCGAGGAACTGCCAAATCGCCCGGAAGTCCTCGATGTCGTTGATCAGCGGGGTGCCGGTGAGGGCCATCAGCAGCGGGCGCGCGGTGAACGACCGGATGCGCTCGGAGAGCGCCAGGACGTGCCGCGAGCGCTTCGAGGACCTGTTCTTGATGAAGTGCGCCTCGTCGACGACCATGCCGCGCAGGCCGAAGTCGCCGAGCCATCCCACGTGGCGGTCGAGCACCTCGTAGTTGACGACGACGACGTCGGCGAATCCGTCGATCGTGTCACCGTCGCCGTGGATCACGGTGGCCGAGCGGTGGGGTGTCCACATCCCGGCTTCGCGCACCCAGTTCGTCTTGACGACGTTCGGCACGACGACCAGCAGCGGATAGGCGTTCGCCGCCTCCGCGGCGAGCAGCGCCTGGGCCGTCTTGCCCAGGCCCGGCTCGTCGGCGAGCAGGAAGGTCCGGTGGCCGGCCGCGGCCGCGCCGACCAGCCGGGCCTGGTGCGGCATCAGCTCCAGGCCGCGCGGCGTGTACCGGGAGGTCGGCGCGGGGAGGGCCATGCACGTCGTGGCTCCGCTGCCGGCGCGCTCGAACGAGCTGAGCAGCGGGCCGATCAGCTCCCACGTGGCCAGCCGCGTCGGACGAGGTGCGCGCGGCCGGGCGGCGGAGACGTCGGGGGCGAGGAAGGGGTTGGCCAGGTGCCGCGAGATGACCGACCGCGGCACCGCCCGGTGCTCGGTGGCGGCGGCCGGGGGTTCCCCCGGCGGGAGCTCGTCGCCACCCGGCTCGATGCCCGCGGTCCTCAGCATGTCCCGCTTGAGCGATCGGGCCTCGTCGGAGACGACGGCGTCCTCGGCGAGCAGCGTCAGCAGCCCGGCATCCCGGACGGCGCTCTTCGCGAGGGTCGTCGCGATGCCGTCGAGGCGCTTGAGCTGCTCGGCCCGCTGCGTCTCGCTGCTGTGCTCCTCCGCCCGGACCCGGGCGCGCTCATCGCGCAGCAGCAGTGCGACGGCCTGGACCTTCGTGCGCGTCACGGGCGTGACCCGACCGCTCCGGAGGGCTGCTTCGATCTCCCCCACGGCGCGGGCGAGCACCGAGTTGACGTCGTCGCGGCCGCGGCCGCGACGACGGTCGCGCGGGGCGGTACGGCGAGCCCTCGTCTGGGGCTGGCCTCGTCGAGCCACGAACTCTCCTCCTCCGGAGTGCCCGGCACGGCCGGGGAGAGGGCCGAAGTGGCTCCCCTTCGGACGCGTCCGGACCCACGGTCTGCGGGAGATCGACGCCGCGGACCGGACAGCTCGCCCGCATGGGGCCGTCTGCCGGACGGGGCGTCCAGCGGGGTCGATTCTCCCGTTGATCGTAGCGGAAGGACGCAGGCCCCGCGGAGCGGCGCCGGAGCAGTGCTCGAAGCCGGTGGACGAGCAAGATCAAGACGGGTCGTACCCTCCCGATGGGGCCGGCTCCCCGGCCGATGGTTACCGGGAGTCGGCCGAGTCGTCGGCGGACCTCCGGAGGGTCTCCTCGACGGTCGAGCGGAGCCGGCCGACCGCGCCGCCCATGTCGGTGCGGTCGGCGAACAGCGCGCTGCCCGCGCAGAAGGTGCGGGCGCCGGCAGCCGCGGCCGCGGCGATCGTGACCGGACCGATGCCGCCGTCGACCTCCAACTCGACGTGCGGTGCACGGTCGTCGAGCATCCGGCGGGCGGCGGCGATCTTCGGCTCCATCGACGACAGGTACGACTGGCCGCCGAACCCCGGGTTCACCGTCATCACGAGCAGGAGGTCGACCAGGTCCAGGACGTGCTCGACGGCCGACAGCGGAGTGGCCGGGTTGAGTGCGACACCGGCGCGGGCACCCGCCGCGCGTGCGGTCTCCAGGCTGCGGTGCAGGTGTCGGCACGCCTCCGCGTGCACGATGACCAGCTCGCACCCCGCCTCGACCCAGCGTGGCAGCATCGGATCGGGGTCGACGACCATGAGGTGGGCCTCGAAGCCGATCTGCACGAGCGGACGACAGGCGGCGACGACGTCGGGTCCGAACGTCAGGTTGGGGACGAACCGGCCGTCCATCACGTCCCACTGGATGCGGTCGACGCCGGCCTTCTCCAGGGCCTGGCACTCCTCACCGAGGCGGGAGAAGTCGGCGGGCAGGACGGACGGCACGATCCGGATGGCCGGGTCGGTCATGTGGGTCGCTCCTTCGTTCGACACCCGACGCTAGGAGGACGGCGGCCCGGCCGGTTCCCCGCGCGGGGGGAGACGGGCGGGGAACGATTGTCCGGACAGTTACGATCGGCGGATGGTCGTCCGCCCGCTCCGTCTCGTGCTCGTCGACGACCACGAGATGGTCCGGACCGGTCTGAAGGCCATGCTCGCCGGCTTCGACGTGCGTGTGGTGGGGGAGGCCGCGGATGCGGACGGCGGGGTGCGGGCGACGGTCGACCTGAACCCCGACATCGTCGTCACCGACGTCCGGCTGGGCCGGCACAGCGGCCTGGACCTGTGCCGCACGCTGCTGGCCCACGACGCGGACCGGCGAATCGTGATGCTCACCGTCTACGACGACGAGCAGTACCTGTTCCAGGCCCTGCGCGCCGGAGCGCGCGGCTACCTGCTCAAACAGGTCGACGGTGAGGAGCTCGTCCGCCAGCTCCACCGCGTGCAGGACGGTGAGATCGCGGTGGACGCGACGCTGGCGGGCCGGGTGGCCGCATCCGCCGCCCGCATCGACGCCGGGGAGTTCTGGCCCGGGGCCCGACTCGGACTGACCCAGCGGGAGAGCGAGGTGCTCGCCCTGATCGTCGCCGGGCTGACCAACGGGGCGATCGCCGGGCGCCTGGTGGTCGGGGAGGAGACCGTCAAGAGTCATGTCCGCGCGGTCTACCGCAAGCTGGAGGTGCCCGACCGGGCCGGCGCGGTCGCGGTGGCGTTGCGCGAGGGCCTGTTCCGCTGACGGCCGGCCGCCGGTCACCCGGACCCGAGGTGGTTCAGCCGGCGTCAGTGTCGATAGTCCACAGCGCTGTAGCGCGCGAGCCGGTCGAGGCGGTGGTCGCTCTGCATCCTGCGGACGGTGCCGCTGCGCGCACGCATCACCAGTGAGTCCGTGGTGGCGGTGTCCGGCCCGTACCGCACACCGGCGACCAGGTCTCCGTCGGTGACCCCGGTGAGCACGAGGAACGCGTCATCACCGCGCACGAGGTCGTCGCACTCCAGCACGGCGTCGAGGTCGACGCCGGCGGTCTGCAGCCGGACCTCCGCGGTGGCGTCGCGAGGAGCGAGCCGTCCCTGCAGCACGCCGCCGAGGCACTTCACCGCGCACGCGGCGATCACGGCCTCGGCGGTGCCGCCCAGGCCGATCAGCATGTCGATCCCGGTCCGGGGGCTCGCGGCCATGATGGCTGCGGACACGTCGCCACCGGTGAGGAAGCGGATGCGGGCGCCCGCATCGCGCACCTCACGGGCCAGCTCCTCGTGGTGCGTGCGCGCGAGCATGCCGACGGTGACGTCCTCGACATGGCGGCCGGTGACCTTGGCCAGCCGCTGCACGTTCTCGGCCACCGACTGGCGGATGTCGAGCTGGTCGCGCGCCTCCCGACCGGCGACGAGCTTGTCGATCCGCATGCACACCGACGGGTCGAACATCGCCCCGCTCGGGGCGACGGCCAGCACGGAGATCGCATGGGACAGGCCCTTCGCGGTGAACGTGATCCCGTCGACCGGGTCGACGGCCACGTCGTAGCGACCGCCACTGCCGTCGCCGACCCGGTCGCCGCGGCCCAGCCACACCTCGTCGTCGTCCGTGCCCCCGCCGATGACGACCGTGCCCTTCATCTCGACGGTTCCGATCATGGCCCGGACGGCGTTGACGGCGGCGGCGAGCGCGCCGGCGGCGTCGTTGCGTCCGACCCACCGCCCGGTCGCCATGGCCGCCGCTTCCGTCACGCGGACCAGCTCCAATGCCAGGTTCCGGTCGGGTGCGGGAGCGACTGCGTGCGGCGCGGCATGATCGGCCATCGGACATCGTCCTCTCGTCGGACGACGGGCCCTCGACCCCCGTCGACTCCGTCGAACCGAACCGGCCCGACCGCGACACCGCATCACCGCACGGGGGGAGTGCGGCGGGGACCGGCCGGGGAACTCCCGCGGGCCGCACCGGGATCCCGGCCCGTCGACTCGCCGGTCGCTCGGTCGCCGCGGGGCCGACGCACCGCCACCACCCCCCGCCCTCCACCTCGAGGGGGATGGCGCGGCCCGCGGTCGCGCCTACGTTCGGCTGATCGAGCCCGCCCTGTCCGTCCGGCTTTCCGGTAGCGGTGCCGGCCGGGCCCAGCGTGAGGAGAACGTGATGGTCGCCGATCGGACGACGCTCGCCCGGTTCCTGATCGAGGAGCGCTCGCGTCACCCCTCGGCGAGCGGGGAGCTGAACGCGCTGATCCTGGACGTCGCGCTCGCGTGCAAGGCCATCGCGTATCGGGTGTCCTACGGGGCGCTGGGCGGGGTACTGGGCGCCGAGGCCACGGCCAACGTGCAGGGCGAGACGCAGCAGAGACTCGACGTCATCGCCAACGACCTGTTCCTGCGGGTCAACGAGTGGGGCGGGCTCGTGGCCGGGATGGTGTCCGAGGAGCTCGACGCCCCGCACCCGATCCCGCCGCAGTACCCGCGCGGGAAGTACCTGCTGGTGTTCGATCCGCTCGACGGCTCGTCCAACATCGACGTGAACCTCGCGGTCGGCAGCATCTTCTCCGTCCTGCGGGCGCCGGAGCCGGGCGTCGACGCGGCGGTCGCCGACTTCCTGCAACCCGGGTCCCGGCAGGTCTGCGCAGGCTACGCGATCTACGGGCCGTCGACGGTGCTGGTGCTGACGGTCGGCACCGGTGTCCACGGGTTCACGCTGGACCCGGGGCTGGGGGAGTTCCTGCTCACCCACCGGGACATGCGGATTCCCGATGCCGCGTCGGAGTTCGCCATCAACGCGTCGAACCAGCGGTTCTGGGAGCCGCCGGTGCGCCGCTACGTCGACGAGTGCCTCGCGGGCCGGTCCGGGCCCAGGGGCAAGGACTACAACATGCGCTGGGTGGCCTCGGCCGTCGCCGAGCTGCACCGGATCCTCACCCGAGGTGGGGTGTTCCTGTACCCGCGCGACACCAAGGACCCGGCGAGGCCGGGTCGGCTGCGCCTGCTCTACGAGGCGTCGCCGGTGGCGTTCCTGGTCGAGCAGGCGGGTGGTCGGGCGAGTACCGGACGGCAGCGGATCCTCGACGTCGTTCCCCAGCACCTCCACCAGCGGATCCCGCTGGTGTTCGGGGCGAGCGACGAGGTCGAGCGCATCGAGGACCACTACGCCGGCCGGCTCGACCCGGTCCGGGAATCCCCCCTGTTCAGGACCCGCGGCCTGTTCCGCACGCACGGCTAGAACCGAGAGGAACGGGCACGGACATGTCGACAGAACATCCCATCATCGCCGTCACGGGCGCTTCCGGCGCCGGCACCACCTCGGTGATGCGCACCTTCCAGCAGGTCTTCCGCCGCGAGCAGATCGAGGCCGCGTACGTCGAGGGCGACAGCTTCCATCGCTTCGACCGCGCCGAGATGAAGTGCCGGATGGCCGCGGCCCTGGAGAACGGCGACCACACCTTCAGTCACTTCGGGCCGGATTCGAACCTGTTCGAGGAGCTGGAGGACCTGTTCCGGATCTTCGGCGAGACCGGCACCGGCAAGGTGCGCAGGTACCTGCACGACGAAGCCGAGGCGGCGCCGTACCGGCAGGAGCCGGGCACCTTCACCCCGTGGGAGGACCTGCCGCCCGGCGCGGATGTGCTGTTCTACGAGGGACTGCACGGTGCCGTCGCCACGGACAAGGTCGATGTCGCGCAGCACGTCGACCTGCTCATCGGAGTCGTCCCGGTGATCAACCTGGAGTGGATCCAGAAGGTGCAGCGGGACAAGGCCGAGCGCGGGTACTCCACCGAGGCGGTGATGGACACGATCCTGCGGCGGATGCCGGACTACGTGCACTACATCGCGCCGCAGTTCTCGCGCACCCACGTCAACTTCCAGCGCGTGCCCGTGGTGGACACGTCGAACCCCTTCATCGCCCGGACGATCCCGACCGCGGACGAGTCCATGCTGGTGATCCGGTTCGCCCGCCCGCAGGGAATCGACTTCCCGTACCTGCTCTCGATGCTGCACGACTCGTTCATGTCGCGGCCGAACACGATCGTCTGCCCGGGCGGGAAGATGGACCTGGCGATGCAGCTGATCTTCACACCGATGATCTGGCGGCTGACGGAACGCCGGTTGGCGGCCCGGACTCATAGTGTTTGAGCTAATTTTTACCCGATAACTCTGAATAGACATCCGAAGGATTGGGCGTCACGCTGTAGCCATGGCAGACAGGTGGAGCGCAGGAGTCATTCCGTACGCGGAGATGGGTTACTGGCAGCCGGACTACGTGCCGAAGGACACCGACGTGCTGTGCGCCTTCCGGATCACGCCACAGGACGGCGTGCACCCGGAGGAGGCCGGGGCGGCGGTGGCCGGGGAGTCGAGCACGGCGACCTGGACGGTGGTCTGGACCGACCGTCTCACCAACCACGAGCACTACCAGGCGAAGTGCTACAAGGTCGACGCGGTGCCGAACACACCGGGCCAGTGGATCGTGTGGATCGCCTACGAGATCGACCTGTTCGAGGAGGGATCGATCGCGAACCTCACGTCGTCGATCATCGGCAACGTGTTCGGCTTCAAGGCGCTCAAGGCACTGCGCCTGGAGGACATGCGGATCCCGGTCGCCTACCTCGCGACGTTCGACGGCCCGCCGCACGGAATCGTGATGGAGCGCGAGTACCTCGGCAAGTACGGCCGCCCGCTGCTCGGCGCGACCACCAAGCCCAAGCTCGGCCTGTCCGCCCGCAACTACGGCCGTGTCGTGTACGAGGCCCTGCGCGGCGGGCTGGACTTCACCAAGGACGACGAGAACATCAACTCCCAGCCGTTCATGCGCTGGCGCGACCGCTACCTGTTCTGCATGGAGGCGGTCAACCGCGCGCAGGCCGCCACCGGTGAGGTCAAGGGCCACTACCTCAACGTCACCGCCGGGACCATGGAGGACATGTACGAGCGCGCCGAGTTCGCCAAGGAGATCGGCAGCGTCATCATCATGATCGACCTGACGGTCGGGTACACGGCCATCCAGTCGATGTCGAAGTGGGCCCGCCGCAACGGCGTCATCCTGCACCTGCACCGGGCCGGGCACGGCACCTACACGCGGCAGAAGTCGCACGGCGTCAGCTTCCGGGTGATCGCGAAGTGGATGCGGATGGCGGGCGTCGACCACCTCCACGCCGGCACCGTGGTCGGCAAGCTGGAGGGCGACCCGAACACCACCGCCGGGTTCTACGCCACGCTGCGCAACGGCCAGGTGAAGGCCGACCCGGTGAAGGGTCTGTACTTCGACCAGGACTGGGGCTCGATGCCCGGCGTGATGCCGGTGGCGTCCGGGGGGATCCACGCCGGCCAGATGGGCCAGCTGCTCGACTACCTCGGCGAGGACGTGGTGCTGCAGTTCGGCGGCGGCACCATCGGGCACCCCATGGGCATCTCCGCGGGCGCCGAGGCGAACCGGGTCGCCACCGAGGCGATGATCAAGGCCCGCAACGAGGGCAAGGACTTCCTCAAGGAGAGCCAGGACATCCTGCGCGCGGCGGCCAAGCACAGCCGCGCGCTCGACGTCGCGCTGTCCACCTGGGGCGACATCTCCTTCGACTACGAGTCGACCGACGTCCCCGACGTCGTGGCGACTCCGACCTCCGTCTGAGAGGCGGCGACATGCGCATCACGCAGGGCACGTTCTCCTACCTGCCGGACCTGACCGACGACGAGATCCTCGCCCAGATCGGCTACTGCCTCGACAACGACTGGCCGCTGTCGGTCGAGTTCACCGACGACCCGCACCCCCGCAACACCTACTGGGAGATGTGGGGCCTGCCGATGTTCGACCTGAAGGACCCCGCCGGGGTGATGATGGAGGTCACCGCCTGCCGCGAGGCGTACCCGAATCACTACGTCAAGGTCAACGCCTACGACGCCCGGCTCGGCCGGCAGACCACCGCGCTGTCGTTCATCGTGCAGCGCCCCGAGGTGGAGCCCGGGTTCCGCCTGGAACGTCAGGAGGTGGGGGATCGGCAGATCAGGTACACCACCCATGCCTACGCCGCGGAGCAGCCGGTCGGCGAACGCTATGGCCGATCCTGACCGGGGCGGTGCGGTGAACGGGCGTCCGCCGCGGTCGGGCTTCGGAATGCCGACCGCGGCGGACCTCCGCCGGGAGGCCGAGGAGGCCGAGGAGGCCGCGCGGGTCCTGCCCGAGGACGCCGTGGTGGACCTGGCACAGCTGCGGGCCGCCACCGGGACCGACGACGTGCTCGCCGCGCTGGACCGGGAGCTGGTCGGGCTCACGAGCGTCAAGGAGCGGATCTCCGAACTCGCCGCCCTGCTGCTCATCGACCGCGCCCGCGAGAAGTTCGGGATCACCGCGCCGCAGCCCAACCTGCACATGTCCTTCACCGGCAGCCCGGGCACCGGCAAGACCACCGTCGCGCTGCGGATGGCCGAGCTGCTGCACCGGCTCGGGTACCTCCGCAAGGGCCACCTGGTCACCGCGACCCGTGACGACCTCGTGGGCCAGTACGTCGGGCACACCGCTCCGAAGACCAAGGAGGTCGTCAAGCGGGCGATGGGCGGCGTGCTGTTCATCGACGAGGCCTACTACCTCTACAAGGTCGACAACGAGCGCGACTACGGGGGTGAGGCCATCGAGATCCTGCTGCAGGTGATGGAGAACCACCGCGACGACCTCGTGGTGGTGCTGGCCGGTTACGCCGACCGGATGGACACGTTCTTCCAGGCCAACCCCGGCATGAGCTCGCGGATCGCCCACCACATCACCTTTCCGGACTACTCGGTGGGCGAGCTGGCGGAGATCGCCGATCTGATGACCGCGGACATCGGCTACCGGTTCTCCCCGCAGGCGCGCGAGACCTTCGCCGGCTACCTGGAGCAGCGGGTCTCCCAGCCGTGGTTCGCCAACGCCCGCAGCGTGCGCAACGCCCTCGAACGCGCCCGCCTGCGGCATGCCCGGCGGTTGCTCGAGGCCGGGGACGCGGTCGTCGGCCGGGACGCGCTCACGACGTTCGAGCACGACGACTTCGCCGGGAGCAGGGTCTTCGCCGGCGGGGCGGCCGCAGTGGCGCGGGGTCCGAAGGGCGGCGATCCGGCGAACAGGGCCGTCCGCCCTCCCGAGTCGGGGCCGTGACCGTGGCGATCGGTCCGGGCTCGGCCTCCCGCCCGGGAGGACGTCGCGGGGGAGTGCTGGTGGCCCGGCCGTGGTGCATCATCCGGCGGTGACCACCAACGCGAGGCTCCGCGTGTTCGTCCGGCTCGCCGAGTGCGGCTCGGTGCGGGCGACGGCGGAAGCGCTGTGTGTCACCGAGCCGTCGGTATCGGCCGCGATCAGCGCACTGGCCCGCGACGTCGGGGTGCCACTGCTCGCGAAGGACGGCCGGGGCGTCCGGCTGACCGTCGCGGGCGAGCGGTACGCCGGGTACGCCCGCCGGATCCTCGGCCTGCACGCCGAAGCCGTCGCCGCGGCGCGCAGCGAGGCCGATCCCGAGCACGGGCTCATCCGGCTGGCCGCCGTCACGACCGCGGGGGAGCACGTGCTGCCCGACCTGCTCGTCTCGTTCCGCGCCGTCCACCCGGGCGTCGACTTCCACCTCGAGGTGCGGTCCCGGGACGGCGTGTGGCCGATGCTGGCGAACCACGAGGTCGACCTGGTCGTGGCCGGCCGCCCGCCTGCGGAGCATCCCGGACGGGTCCGGGCCGAGCTGGCGAACACGCTGGTCGCCGTCTGCTCGCCCGCCACCGCAGCCGGCTTCGCGGCCGACCGCACGGCGTGGCTGCTGCGGGAGCCCGGTTCGGGGACCCGTGCCACCTGCCTCGCGATGCTCTCCGAGGTGAGCGCCGACGCACCGCGCCTGACGCTCGGGTCCCACGGGGCGGTCGTGGCGGCCGCGGTCGCCGGCCTGGGCGTCACGCTGGTGTCGGAGCAGGCGGTCACGCCGCAGCTGGAGTCGGGCCGGCTGGTCGTGCTGCCGGTGCCGGGCACCCCGCTGGCGCGGCCGTGGCATCTCGTGTCCGCCGGACGGGCGACGGCGTCGGCCGAACTCCTGGTCCGACACGTGCTCGACCGGCCGGAGTGGTCGGCGGTAGACCCGGCCGATTCCTAGGGAGCGTCGCCCGCGTCGGTCGGCACCGGCACGGTCACGCTGACCGCGGTCCCCTCGCCGGGTCGGGACCGGACGGTCAGGGTGCCGCCGACGAGATCGGCGCGTTCGGCCATGCTGTGCATCCCGTAGCCATCGGATTTCTCGGCGGCGTCGAAACCGCATCCGTCGTCCACGATGTCCAGCCGGGCGGTCGTGCCGGCCACGGCGAAGGTCAGCCGCGCATGGGCGGCTCCGGAGTGCTTGACGACGTTCTGCAGCGCCTCCTGGGCGATGCGGTAGAGGGCGAGCTCTCGTGCTTCGGGCAGGCGGATCTCAGCGACGTCGACCGAGACGGGCAGGTGGGGCAGGGAGCGTGCCAGGCTGGTGAGCCCACCTGCGAGGCCGAGGTCGTCCAGCACCGGGGGGCGGAGGCCGCCGATCGCGGCTCGTGCCTCGTCCATGCTCAGATCGGCGAGGCCACGGGCCAACCGCACCTGCTCGGAGGCGTCGACCGGCCGGTCGGGAAGGGCGCGTTGGGCGGCGTCGAGGTGGTAGGCGAGGCTCACCAGGCGCTGGGAGATCCCGTCGTGGATGTCGCCCGCCAGCCGGCGGCGCTCGGTCTCCTGTGCGGTGATCACCTGCTCGGTGAAGCGCTCCTGAGCATGTTCGCGGGCGACGAGTCGGCGGTGCAGGCGTGCCGAGTGCATCGCTCCGGCCACCAGGCTGCCGATGACGGTGAGCAGCCGGATGTCCGCCTCGGTGAACTCGCGGCGGACGACGGTGTGCACGTTGAGCACGCCGACCAGCCCGGCGGCGTCACCGGCCATCGGCACGCTCGCCATCGAGACGAAGTCCGAGCCGCGCAACGCGGGGATCCGGACGTACCGCGGGTCGCGCTCCTTGTGCTCGACGATCACCGCGGGGCGCCCGTGCTGCGCCACCCACCCGGTCACGCCCTCACCGAGGCTCAACCGCACCTGGCCGACGGCGGCGTCGAAGGGCGGCGTCGCTCCGGCGAGACTCAGGGAGCGCTCGGCGTCGTCGAGGACGTGCACGAAGCAGACGTCCGTGGCCGTGGCCTCGGTGATCAGCCTGGCGACGGCGGCGGCCAGTGGCTCCACGTCAGGACCGGCCGAGACCGCGTCGATGATCGCGTGCAGGAGCGCGATCTCGTTCTCGGCGGCTCCGGGAACGAACGCCTTCCCAGCAGGGTTCCCGCCGTCGCGGGTCATGCAAGGACCAGGACGGTGCACGTCCGAAGTGGGGGTCGTGGTCGCGCCATGGTCACCTCCGGACGTCGATGCCGATGACCGTACCTTCGGTCGGTGTTCGTACGACGTCGACGAGTGTCCCGCCCTGCGGCACAGTGATCGAATCGACCTGACGACTGCACCACCTTGTCCGGTAACATCGTCCGGTCAATTCCACATTCAGCGAGTTCGTCACGAGGTGCGCATGGCACGGGGCGTCAAGGCACGGCCGGTGGACCGCACGAACCCCCTTCCGCTGTGGGCCCAGATCGAGGCGGACCTGCGCCGGCGGATGCGATCGGGCGCGTTCGAGGACCGTTTCCCCGGCGAGCACGAGCTCGTCGCGGAGTACGAGGTCAGCAGGCACACGGTTCGGGACGCCCTGCGGCGGCTGCGCGACGAAGGCATCCTGGACTCGGGGCGTGGTCGCGGCACGTGGGTGCGCAAGCCGCGGATCGAGCAACCGCTGGGTGCGCTGTACTCGTTGTTCAGATCGGTCGAGGCCGTGGGCCTCGAACAGCGCAGCGTGGTCCGGGCGCTGGAGGTGGCGGTGGACGAGAAGGTCGCTGAGCGCCTGCGACGTCCTCCCTCCACCGAGTTCGTCCACCTGGAGCGTCTGCGACTGGCCGACTCCGAGCCCCTCGCTCTGGACAGGGCGTGGTTGCCACGGTCGATCGCGGGTCCGCTGCTCGACGCCGACTTCTCCCACTCGGGCCTCTACGACGAGCTCGCCCGCCTCACCGGGACCCGGCTGACCGGTGGCAGCGAGGTGATCACCGCTGCGGTCCCGACGGCGGCGACCCGCAGGCTGCTCAAGATCCCGACAGGTACGGCGGTGATGGAGGTGCAGCGGATCGGCTGCCTGCGCGACCAGCCCGTCGAATGGCGCGAGACGCTGATCCGTGGGGACCGTTTCAGCGTGGCCGCGCAGTGGTCGGCGCAGGAGGGGTACCGGATGGACGTCTCCGGGACCGAGGTAGTGCTCGGGTCGCCGTGCACCGGTGCGGCGAGGAACGGCCGACGCTGAATCGTTCGGCGCGTGACGTGTGTGGAGACGCCCGCCCGCCTGCGGTAGCTGCACGTTCTCGGTGTCCGAGGGGGACTTGCACCCGTGCCCCACAGTCCGACTGGTCCACGACCTGCTGGTCGGTCGCACTCGGCGAGCTCGCCGAGCGCGGGCTGGTGTCGCTGCACCGCGGCCGGATCCGGATCCGGGACCGGGTGGGGCTGGCGGCGCTCGCCGACGGCGCCGTGCGCGGCGACGCGACCGGTGGCCGATCGGATGGAAGCAATGAAGGAGGCGAAGGGTTTCCGCGCTCGTGACCGTGTTCTCGAGATCGACCCGCGGCGGGTTCGTCCTGCTCGCCGCGCTCACGTTCGGCCTGTCGGGGTGTTCCTCGGGTGCGGGCCCCGCTCCGAGTCCCGGCGCCGGGAGCGCGCAGGAGGCCACGGCGGCCGGCTCGCTCGCCTTCACCGGGACCACCCTCGACGGCTCGACCCTGGATGCGGGCACCCTGGCCGGGACTCCGGTGGTGTTGTGGTTCTGGGCTCCGTTTTGACCCACGTGTCGGGTCGAGGGACCCGGCGTGGCGGCGGTCGCTGCCGAGTACGAGGGACGCGTCACCTTCCTGGGGATGCCCGGACGGGGCCCGGTGGGGGAGATGCAGGAGTTCGTGGACGACACCGGCACCGGTGGCCTGACCCATGTCGTGGACGGCGACGGCGCGCTGTGGCAGCGCTTCGACGTCTTCTCCCAACCGGCGTTCGCGTTCATCGGTGCCGACGGGACGGCGCGGACCTTCACCGGGAGCCTCGATCCGGACTCGCTGCGCCAGGCCGTCGACGAATTGCTGGCCGGGTGAGGCGGTGAGCACCGCAGCGCTGGCGTTCGCCCTTGTCGCGGGTGCCGTGGCGGCCTTCAACCCGTGCGGGTTCGCGCTGTTGCCCGCGTATCTGGGCCTGCTGGTCGCCGACGAGGCAGCCGGTGGGCGGGCGGCGGCGATCCGTCGGGCGACCCGGTTCGCCGCCGGGATGAGCGTGGGGTTCGTGGCGGTGTTCGGGCTGGCCGGGGCCGTGCTGGCGCCGCTGGCGCTGTCGATCGAGCGCTACCTGCCGATCGTCACGGTCGTGATGGGTGTGGTGCTGGTCGGGTTGGGTGGCTGGTTGCTTGCCGGGCGGCAGCTGGGGATCCGGGGACTGGCCGGTCACGGGTCGGCGCCGACGGCGGCGAGCTGGTGGTCCCAGATCGGGTACGGCGTGTCCTTCGCGCTGGCCTCGCTGTCCTGCACGATCGCGCCGTTCCTGGCCGTCACGGCGGGGGCGCTGAGCAGCGGCGGTGCGCTGGGGGTGGCCTCGGCGTTCCTGGCCTACGCGCTGGGCATGGGGATCGTGGTGCTGGTGCTGGCCCTGGCGGTGGTCACCGCGCGGACCTCGGTGGTCGGGTCCATGCGCCGGGTGGGGGCGCTGATCAGCCGCGGGAGCGGAGTCCTGCTGGTCGTGGCGGGTGCCTACGTCGCGTGGTACGGCTGGTTCGAGATCCGGGTGCTCGCCGGGGCCACCACGTCGGACCCGGTGATCTCCGCAGCGGTGTCGGTGCAGTCTGCGGTGGCGCGCTGGGTGAGCGGGTTCGGCCCCGCCGGGCTGCTCGGCATCGCCGCCGCGATGGCCGCGATCGGGGCGGCGGCGGTGCTCGCGCGCCGGTCCCGTGCGGCGCGTCGGGAGGAGCCGGCCCGATGAGGACGGCGGCGGTCCGATGAGGGCGGCACTGGTGACGACGGCGCTGGACCGCATCGACGACCCGGCGCTGCCGGCGCCGCTGGTGGACCCGGCCCGGGTGATCTCCGGCGGGCCGCCGCCGGACGGCATCCCCCCGGTCGACGCACCCACCTTCGAGCGGGCCGCCGACGTGGATTGGCTCACCGACGACGAGCCGGTGCTGGCACCCACGATCGGCGCTCCCGGCCGCTCGACCAGTCCGACCTGGTGATGTACGACCGGCAGACCGAGTCGCTGTGCTTTCAGCTCGAGGGCCGCGCGATCGCCAGCGTGCTCGCGGGGGAGGAACTCGAGCGAGTCCCGGTGCAGACGATCACCTGGGCGCAGTTCCGCGACGCGAACCCGGACGGGTTCGTGCTCAGCCGCGACACCGGCGTCGACCGGGACTACGGCGCCAACCCCTACACCGGCTACGACGATCCGTCATCGCAGCCGTTCCTGTTCGACGGCGAGCCCGATCCCAGGCTGCCGCCCAAGGATCGTGTCACCGGGCTGGGCGGGGACACCGACCCGGTCGCGGTGCCGCTGCCGGCCCTCGTCGAGGCCGGCGTCGTCGAGCTGGAGGTGGCCGGGCGGCCGTTCGTCGTGTGGTCGGTCGACGGGCTGCGGTCGGCCTTGGACACCCGGGAGATCACGCAGGGCCGCACGATCGGCGCGACCGGCGCCTTCGACCCGGTGCTCGACGGGCGGCGCCTGAGCTTCGCCCGGTCCCCGGAAGGCCGTTTCACCGATGCCGAGACGGGTTCGAGCTGGAACGTGCTCGGTCAGGCCGTCGACGGCCCGCTGGTCGGAGCGCGGCTGGACCCGGTCGAGCACGTGGACACGTTCTGGTTCGCCTGGGCGGCCTTCCACCCCGGCACCCGCATCACCGACATCCCGTGACCTTGGAGCCCCCCGTGACCCGACCCGCCGTCGACGGCCTGCGCGCGCTGTTCGTCAACTGCACCCTCACCCCGTCCCCGGGCCGCTCGCACACCGCGGGCCTGATGGCGATGAGCACCGCGATCATGGCCGCGAACGGGGTGCACGTCGACGAGGTCCGCGCAGTCGACCACCACCTGGCCCCCGGGGTGCAGCCGGACATGACCGAGCACGGCGCCGACCGCGACGACTGGCCGGCGCTGCGGGAGCGGGTCCGCGCCGCGGACATCCTGGTGCTCGGCACGCCGATCTGGCTGGGGGAGAAGTCCAGCGTGTGCACCCGGGTGGTGGAGCGGCTCTACGGCAACTCCGGGGAGCTCAACGACGCCGGGCAGTCGTCGTACTACGGCAAGGCCGGCGGGGTGATCGTCACCGGCAACGAGGACGGCATCAAGCACGTCGCGATGAACGTCCTGTACTCGCTACAGCACCTGGGCTACGTGATCCCACCGCAGGCCGACGCCGGCTGGATCGGCGAGGCCGGGCCGGGCCCGAGCTACCTCGACGAGGGCTCCGGCGGCCCGCAGAACGACTTCACCCGGCGCAACACCACGATCATGACCTGGAACCTGATGCACCTGGCCGCGATGCTGCGCGCCGCCGGCGGGATCCCGTCCCACGGCAACGACCGGAACGCCTGGGCCGCGGGCGCCCGGTTCGACCACCCCAACCCCGAGTACCGGTGAGCCCGACCGGGCGGCCCTGAGCGCCCCGATGGTCGGCGCTGAGCTGGACGTCGCGCTGCTGGGACTGCTGGTCGTGGGGCGGGAGCGGTCTCGATCGGCCGGGCCTGTCGGGATCGAGCCCAGGCCGACGGTCACCGAGCGGACCACGGCCGACCTGCCGCCTTACCGCGCCGAGAACGGCGATGACACCGCGGCGTCGCGCCCGTCGAGGGCCTGTGTGCAGCGCACCATGTCGATGGTGACGTCGAGGATGAACCGCTGGAACAGGAACAGCAGCCCGGTGATCGCCGCGACCTCGGTCTCGGTGCACACCGCGAGCGCCTGCTCGGGGGAGAGCCCCGCCGCGGCCGGGAACCGCCGGACGTGGTCGCGGGCGCGTTGCAGGAGGGCGAGGGCGGTGGTCTCGTAGGGGGCGCTGCGCACCACCGGGCCCAGGACGTCGTCCAGGGCGACCTCCAGGAAGTCCGGCCAGGCGGCGAGCACCCGGAAGTCGCTGGAGGGGCCGTGGTGCAGGTGAAGATCGGTGACCCGGGTGAGCAGCCGCCGCACTCGCTCGTCCGCGTCGCGGGGGTCCACCAGGTGCAGCGCCGCCATCGACTCCGGCGGGCCCGCCGGCAAGGTTGCAGGTTCGGGTCCGTCGGGCGCGGTGCCCCCGCTGGACCGTCCCTGGACGCCCTCGCACCACGCGGTGATCAGCAACAGGTACTTGACGTTGCCGTAGTTCAGCGCGTCCAGGGCGCGACGGACCTCGCCGATCCCGGGCTCGCCGAACCCGAGCCCGGCCAGCCGCGGGCGCGGGTCGGGCGGGTCGGCGACCGGCAGCACCGCGAGGGCGCGCAGCTCGTCGGCGGCCCGCTCGACCCGGTCGGTGCCGAAAACGGGTGCGGCCGCCTGCCAGGCGGCCGGGACGAACCCGCCGAACACGGCGAGGCTGCGCGCGGCGAACATCACCCACGGCACCCGCAGGACCGACTGCATGTCGTCGTAGCACCGCCGCAGGGCGCCGCTCGACTCGGCGTACTCGACCTGCGGGAACGTCGGTCCGGCGCTCATCGGGGTCCGCTGGAGGCCATGGTCCGATCATGCCAGCAGGGGGTCGTCGGAGGGGGAGCGGTGCTGCCCGCTTCCGGTCGCACTACGGTCTGCTCAGCATGGACCGTCGACGCTGGTACTCGTCATCGTCGATCTCGCCGGCGGCGTAGCGCCGCTGCAGGATGTCCGCGGCGTCGGCGCCGTCCCGGAGCATCGTCTGGTCGTCACGGTCGTGGCGCAGTCGGCGGACGAGCCAGATGCTGGCGAGCACCGCGGCGACCAGTACGGCCAGCACGGTGGCGATCAGGACGACGGCCCAGATCCCCATGGCCGCCATCATCCCGCCGCCCATCATGGCGACTCTTGACATTCCGTTCTCCGTTCCTCGGTCCTTGCCCTATGCGGGCGTCGGTGGTGTGCGGCAGGACCCGGCGGGTCATACCCGATCCGGCTCCACGCCCGCGAGATACGCGCTCGCGACGCGGAGCCCGGCCGTCATCGGATTCGGTCCTTCCGTGGCCCGGTCAGCCCTTGAGTTCCTGGACCGAAGCCTGGGTGGTGACCACGGCGCCGGCCAGGAAACCGAAGTTCGTGGCCTCGTGCGGGCTGGTGATGAGCGTCGCGCCGTCATCGAGGTAGGGCTTGTACCGCTCGAGCCAGTCCGTTCTGCGGGCCGGTCAGGACAAGGGCGGTGGCGGTCGGGCTCACGTCGAGCTCCTCGTGGTCGGGGTCGCGGCGCGCGGCCTGCTCACCTGCAGGTGCCCGACCTGGCATGCGACAACCGCCGTGTGTCAGCGGACTGACACGACTCGGCGGCCTGGCCGGTCAGATGTGCCCACCGGGCAGGGTCTCGGTGTCGGTCGGTGCCTGCTCCATGATTCGGCAGACCACGGCGTCGCGGCCCTCGCGTAGGGCGGTGTCGGCGGCGCTGCGGGCGGTCCGCTGCGCGCGACCCCAGCCGCGGGGGTCGGCGAGCTTGCGGTCGATTCCGGGGAGGTGCTCTCGAGCAGGCCGGTGACGCGTGCGCAGGTCTGTTCCCCGGCCCGCTGCAGCTGCAGCACGTCCTTGATCTCGTACAGGGTCAGGTCGAGGGCCTTGGCCTGCCGGAAGTGCAGCACGTCGAGGTCGTGGCGGTGAACAGCCGGTACCCCGATTCGGTGCGCTCCGCACCGGGGAGCAGCCCCCTGTTCCGTAGAGCCGCACGGCCTTCGGACTCAGCCCGGCCAGCGCGGGGACTCGGCCGACGGTCATCGGCTGCATGTTCGCCTCCCTGTCGGGGTGCGGCTGGTGCCCGTGGTGCCCTTCACCGCGGTCGTCCGCGAGGGACTGCAACCATCCGCCGGGTCCGGTGCGGTTGGGGCCGGGACGCTGCTGCATCCGGCCCACGACCTTGCGCTCGGCGATGATCATGATCGATCAGTGTGAGCACCACGCCGATGGCGAACAGCGCCACCACCTTGAGCAGGATCAGCCAGAGCGGCCGTTGACGAGCAGCTGTTGTGTGCGGGTCACCGCGATGGTCCTCCGTCGCTCATTGCTATGCGGCCGATGGGCGAAGCATCGAGAAGGCTCCGGGCCGCGCCTCAGGGTCTGCCTGTGATCAGCCGGCGTCGTCGGTGTCGGCCAGGGACCGGCTGAATGCGTGCAGCCGGCGCAGGGCAAGGTCGTCGACGTCGCGGGAGCCGGCCCGCAGCGCTTCCTTGATGGCCTGGTAGGTCCGGGCCTGCAGGCCGCAGCGGCGGCACGTCTCGAGGTGCTCGGCGATCCGGGCGGCGGTGAGGTCGTCGGCCTCGCCGTCGAGGTAGCGCTGCAGCGCCCGGGAGGTGCGCAGGCAACGGGCCATCTCGGGCAACGACATCAGGGTCACGGTCGGCTCCGGTGGGGGACGAGCCCGGCGGCCACCAGGCGGGTGCGGATGCGGGCTCGAGCACGGTGGAGCCGGCTCATCACGGTGCCCCGCGGGACCCCGAGGGCGAGTGCGGCCTCGGCGTAGGTGAGGCCGTCGACGTCGACGAGCTGGACGACCGTGCGGTGCATGGCGGGCAGCGCGGCGAGCGCGTCGGCGACGACGGCCTCGAACTGGGCGTCGACCACGATGTCCTCCGCGCTGCGGGCGTCCCCACCGCGGTCGAGGAACCCGGCGGACTGCTCGTCGTCGTGCAGCAGCGCCGGGATGCGGGTGCGGGCCCGGTTGCGGTGGGTGTTACGCAGGATGGTCAGCAGCCAGGCGCGCGGGTGGGCGCCGTCGAAGCGGTCGATGGCGCGGTAGGCGCGCACGAGGGTGTCCTGGACGAGGTCCTCGGCGTCGGCGGGCTGGCCCGCCATGGTCAGGGCCACCCGGTAGAGCACCGGGACCTCCGGCTCGACGTAGCGGGCGAACGCGGCCGCGGACGTGCGACGGCCCGGGTCGGGCGTCGTGGCCGCGTCGTCGATCACGAGGTCGGAACCCCGGACGGCCCGCCGCGATTCCCCTTCCGGGAATCCGATGCCGGATCAGCGGGTTCCCGGCGCATGAGTGCAGCGTGCTGCTCGGCGGAGCGGCCGGGGCCGAAACGTGGGTCCGGGTCGCGGTCAACTTCCTGGTGCCGTTCTGCGTGGCGAGCATCGGGTTCCCGCCGCGTGCCGGGTCCGGCTCGACGACGACCCCCGGATGACGATGCCCGGATGACGACGGCGGAATGCTGGGTGGAACCGGTCGTCCGCCCGGCCGGGGTTTCCCTGGCCGGTTGCACTCGATCAACCGGCGACGAGCCGGACCGGAGGAACAGATGGACACGAAGTCGGTACCCAGGGTCGAAGTGCTGTGGAGGCCCGGGTGCCCGTTCTGCTCGAGGTTGCGTCGGGGCCTGGACAGGGCGGGCGTCGCGACCGTCGAGCACGACATCTGGGCGGACCCGTCCGCCGCGGCCCGGGTCCAGAAGGCCACCGGCGGGGACGAGACGGTGCCGACGGTCGTGATCGGCCGGCAGGCACTGGTGAACCCGTCGGTCGCGCAGGTGCTCGCCGCACTGCGGGCGGAGTTCCCCGACGACCCCGAGCCGACCGCGGTGGCCGCCGCCCCGTCGGGCTGGACCGGGGCCGGGTGGGCCGGGGTGGTACTGGTGGCGTGGGTGCTGCTCGCGGTGTGGCGGCCGACGACCACCTGGCACCTGGCTCCGGGCCTGCTCGCGGCGGCGGGGCCGTGGGTGACGGGGCAGGACGTGCGCTCCGGTGACCGCCGCGGCGCCGTCCGCATCGGGTGGGCGTGAGGTGTGTCTGAGTAAATGAAGCAGTCGGGCGATGAAATACCCAGCCAGGAGCGGGTCGTGGTCATCGTTGGTCCTTGGTTGTGGTTCGACGGTAGTTGATGCGTGCTTCGCGGGCGGCGAGGAGCCCGTCGCGGCGGGCTTGGCGGATGCCCTCGCCGCGGCCTTCGTGTTCGTCGTCGGGGGTGACGTAGCCGATGCCGGCGTGCAATCTCAGTGTTGTACTCGGCGCGCCGGCGGTCGAGTTCACGCTCGAGCTCCCCGGGGTCTCTGATCTTCTCCAGGTGCGGCCACTCGCCCTTGACGTGGCCGAACAGGGTCTCGATCCAGGCCTGGTCCTCCGGGGTGTGCGGGCGGCCGAACTGCTGGGCGATGGCCACCCCGGCGAGGAACTCCCGGGTGCTGTGGCTGCCCATCTGCGGGCCGTTGTCGGAGATCGCCAGCAGCAGCGGCAGCTGCCCCCCGGCGCCGGTGAGCTGCGCGACCTTGTCGCGGTCGCCGGACAGCAGCGCGGCGCGCAGCGCCGCGGTCGCACGGGCGTCGGCGGCGTCGAGCAGGTCCTCGGCCGCGAGCGCCGCGGTGAACGCGACCTCGACCTGCACCGAGCTCTCCTCGGCACAGACCAGGGTGGTGATCCAGCGGCGCGACACCACGTCGATGATCGCCAGCGCGGCCCGGCGCGCGGCGGAGAAATGCGTGAAGTCTGGGTTTCCACTCCAGCCAGTCCGGCCAGGGCGTCCGCGGGGTCGGCGCACGGGCCGGTTGCCCAGGCAGAATGCAGCCTTCGGCGGCCAGCACCCGACGCACGGTGGACTCCGAGACGTGCACCAGCCCGAGCCGGGACCCGCGATGGGCCAGCTTGCGATGCGATCGGTCAATCTCGCCCCAGGCCTCGAACAGCGCCACGACCGCCGAGCGTTCGTGCCCCAGCAACCCGTGCAGCGGATGCCCGCCCGGTGCGCGGTCGGCGAGCTGACCGGCGGCCCGGCGGACGATCCAGCGCCCGGCGCGGACCTCGTCGAGCCCGAGGAACCCGGCCGCAGCCCGGGTCGACCAGCCGGCCTCGCCGGCGTGGTCGATCAGGTCAAGCAGGCCGGCCTTGACGCACTCGTCCACCCTCGGCGGGACAGGGCCGGCGGTCAGTCCCAACGCGCTTTTCCCTCGTGCAGGTGCAGGGCGACCGCCTGCTCGGTGATCGTGGCCCGCAGCCGCTCGTTCTCGGCCTTGAGCGCCGCCAGCT
>DATLGI010000022.1:0-23728 GCA_035540535.1 Pseudonocardia sp. | reverse complement strand
GTGCCTGCGCGGGCACCGAGACGGCAGCCGGATCCACCGCGTTCTGCGCCGTGGTGAACGAGCCGAGCAGGAACCCCGCCGCCATCGCGGCGGCGACCGTCGCGGCGAGCGGCACGGGCCGTCCCCCGAAGGCGGTGGCGGGACGGGACGGCATCTGGGTCATGGCGTGGTTTCCCCCTGGATCGCGCGCGGAGCCGACGGCATCGCTGTCGTCAACGAACGCGACACCGGCCCGTGACGGACCCGCGTGGCCTCGTGTGAGTGGTCCCGCTACCGCCGCCGCGCGCGGGCCCGCCGCTTGCCCTCGTGCATCGCCTGCACCCGGGCCACCGGGATCGCGTGCCCCTCGCCGAGCAGGTCCGGGGGCAGCTGCTGCGGGGCCGGCAGCCGCTCCCGCCACGGGTCGCCGTCACCGAGCAGCGCGACGGCCGTGCGGACCGTGAAGTCGGCCGGCGTGACCCGGTCGAGCCCGTCCCACGCCACCGGGAAGGACACCGGCACGCCGGGGCGGGCGCGGGGGCTGTAGGCCGCCACGACGGTCGCCCCGCCGGCGCGGGTGGAGTCCACGAACACCTTCCCGTGCCGGTCCTCGCGCAGGTACGCGGTGGTCGCCAGGTCGGGGTCGAGCCGCTCCGCCCGCGCGGCCAGCGCCCGCGTCGCGGCCGCCGCGTCCTCGACGCCCACCCGCGCGTCGAGCGGCACGACGACGTGCAGGCCCTTCGCCCCGCTGGTCTTCACCGCCCCGGCCAGCCCGGCATCGGCGAGCGCCCGCCGCACCAGCCCCGCCGCGGCGACGACGTGCCCGAACGTGTCCCCGGCCGGCGGGTCGAGGTCGAGGACGAGGTGCGTCACCCGGCCCTGCGTGCCCTGCACCAGCGTCGGGTGGTACTCGACGGCACGCTGGTTGGCGAACCACAGCAGGGTGCGGCGGTCGTCGCAGAGGGCGTAGCGCACCTCGCGCCGCGACGCCTCCGCCCAGACCGTGACCGAGCGCATCCAGTCCGGCGCGTGGCGCGGGAGGTTCTTCTGCATGAACGGCTCCTGCCCGGGCCGCACCCGGATCACCGACAACGGGCGGTCCCGCAGCTCGGGCAGGATGCGCCCGGCGACGGCGTCGAGGTAGTCGACGAGGTCGCGCTTGGTCGCGCCGGCCCCGTCGAACAGGGGCGCGTCGAGGTTGGTCAGCGCCACCCCCGCGCGGGTGTCGTCGGGGCTCATCCCGCCGTCCTACCACGCCCGCTACTCGCCGAGCACGGTCACCAGGGCGAGCAGCCCGGCGTACAGGGTCAGCCCGGCGAGGAACCAGGGGTAGCTCGATCGCGGCCCGGCCGGCAGCTCCTCCTTGAAGACGTTGAGCAGGATGGAGCCGCCCAGCAGCGCGGTCAGCAGCGCGACGACGAGCGTGCTGGTCGGGGCGAGCAGTGCCGACGCCACCCAGCCGACCAGCAGCGCTCCGGCGAGCAGGAACCGGCCCCGCCGGTCGAACCGCCGTGGGTGGTGCTCCTCGAGCCCGCGGTCGGTCAGCACGAAGTGCAGGCCCATCGCGACGGTGAACAGCAGGGCGAACAGGATCCCGGTGCGCACCCGCAGCGCCATCGTGTAGGTGATCAGGGCGTTGTAGACCATGAACGACCCGAGGTGCAGCCAGAACACCCCGGCGGAGGGCTCGGTCCGGGTCCGGGTGGTCCCCTCCCGGTGCACGCCGGCGGGCTCTCGGGCCCGCTGCGCGAGCCGCTCGAGACCGTAGAAGGCGGCGAAGCCGACGAGCGTGACCAGGAAGATCCCCAGGTCCGTCAGCGGCGTCGGGCGCAGGACGTCCGACAGCGCCTCCCCGACGGCCTCGTTGCCCGCGGCGATCTCGGGCAGCAGGTGCAGGAACACGTAGGCGACGGCGAGGCCGCCGGCGAAGGACGCGGTCGAGCGCTCCGGCAGGAGCTCGCGGATGCGGGGGGCGGCCAGGTGCAGCACCGCCAGCACCACCGTGATCGCGAGCGCGCCGAGCACGCTCTGGGTGACCGTCGGCTCGGTCTCCACGTGGCAGTTCTCCTTCCGCGGGGTGGTCCGCCCGGCGGAGGCCGGCCGAGCCCCCGGGGGCCGGTACCCGGCCGCGGCACCGGCATGCGCCTGCGGGTACCGCTCAGCTGTCCGTGTCGTCGGGTCCGCCGCCGACGCCTGCGCACGCCGGGGCGGGCTCGATCGACGACGGCCGGGGTGCCGGGAGACCGCCGCCGGCCGCCAGGGCGGACGTCCGCGGGCCCTCGGTCCCGGGCGGTTCCCCGGCGTCGGCCACCGGCGCCTCCCCGGGCGCGGCCAGGGCGTCGGCGACCACCTCGCGCATGTACTCGACGTCGGGGCGCGCCGGCCGGAAGGTCCCGCCCGGTTCGCCGGGGGCGGGCAGGTCCGGGTCGAAGGCGACGCTGCGCACCCGCGGCGGTCCCTGCTCGGCGGTCAGCGTCACGAGCGCCGGGAGCATCGAGCGCGGGATGTCGGTGCGCACCCCGCCGCCGGCGGCGGCCGCGACGGCCCGGAACCGCAGCAACAGCTCCGTCGGGCTGTTCTGGCTCAGCACCGCGTCGATCAGGCAGCGCTGCCGGGCCATCCGGTCGTAGTCGTCGGAGTTGCGCCGCGAGCGGGTGTACCAGAGCGTCTCGTGACCGTCGAGGTGCTGGACGCCGGGCTCGAGGTAACCCTCGGGCTCGACGAGCCGCCCGCTGGGCGTGACGCCGCCGATCGGCAGGCGCTGCGGGCCGACGTCCACGGTGACGCCCCCCAGCGCGTCGACGACGGCGGCCAGGCCGACCATGTCGACCGACACGTAGTGGTGCAGCGGCAGCCCCAGCAGCTCCTCCACCGACGACATCAGCAGGTTCGTGCCGGGGTCGGCGGTCGGGCCGGCCGGTGCGACGCCGGGGTTCGCGTGGCCGTAGCCGTAGACGGCGTTGAGCAGGTCCGGGAAGCCGTCGGGGAAGCGCTGCGCAGCGGTCGAGCCCTGCGGGAACGGGGCCCGCTGGATGTTGCGGGGCAGCGCGAACAGGATCACCTCGGCGGTCCGGGTGTCGAGGCTCGCGACCATCATCGTGTCGGTGCGGGCGCCGGTGCGGTCGGGTCCGGCGTCGGAGCCGAGCAGCAGGAGGTTGAGCCGGGGGCGACCGATGAGGTCGGAGGGTGCCGGATCGGCCGGGGTGGGCCGGTTCGGGAACACCTCGTCGAGCAGCGCGCGCTGGGAGTCCGCGGCGTTCGCGGTGACCCCGAGCGGCGTCACCACCGCGGCGCACAGCGCGACGACGACGCCGCCGCCGCACAGCCGCCTGCCCGTCCCCAGCCGCCGCGGCCGCGCGAGGTCGTAGGTCCGCACGATCGTCGCCGTCCAGCCGAGCGCCACCAGCGCGCATCCCGCGGTGACCGCGACCAGCACCGGCGTCGAGAACAGGCCCGCGGCCAACTCCGTGCCGTCGGTGCGCGCCACCGCGATCCCGAGGCCGGTGGCGGCGAGCGCGACGACGGCGAGGATCGCGCCGCCCGTGCGCCGGCGCCCGAGCAGGAGGTGCCCCAGCCCGGGCAGCACCGCGGCGGCCGCCGTGACCAGCAGCGCGCGCGGCAGCGTCCGCTGCTCGACCGGGGATGCCATGTACGCAGGTGTTCCCCGTCACGGCCTGGTCACACGTTCAGGTGGTCCCACATGCGCACCCGGTCACGCTGCGGTGTGCGTCGGGGTCGTGCGTCAGCAGCCCGCACTCACCTCAGACGTCGAGACCGTGCAGGACCGCGGCCGAGACGTGGCTGACGACGGCCTCCGGCGCCAGCTGGACGACCGCCGCCCGCGCGGCGAGGGCGTGCCGGGCGAGGGGATCGCCCAGCCGCCCGTCGGACGAGGCGATGTAGGCACCGCGCCGTACCGTGCACGCCCGGCCGCTGCGCCGCACCGGCTCAGCTCGTCGCGGAAACCGCGGGCGAGCAGCTCGCGGCGCAGGTGCAGGCCGGGCCGGCCGAGATCCATGGCGCGAGGTTGCCCGGCGGCCCGCACCCGCACCAGCTCCGCCGTCGTGCCTGTGGACAACCTGCCCGCTCGTGGATGGCCGCCACCTCGCGCGAAGAGGGCGCGGCGCCCGGCGGGTAGCGTCGGGGCGCGTGACCGTGCCCGACCTCGACCTCACCGGCGACCCCGTCGAGCTCACCGCCGCGGGGGTTCGGGTCCCGGCCGACCGGGCACATTCCGTGCAGGACCGGACAGTGCCGCGCAGGACCGGACAGGGTCGAGGTGCACCATGCAGTCGGCGTCGCACGCCCCCCTCGCGGCCGCGCTCGTCGCGCTCCGCGACGCGGCGCGCACCACCCGCTTCGCGCTCGAGATCCCCGGTGCCGAGCAGGCCCGGGGCGCCCGGGCCGAGCTCGTCCACCAGCTCGACGACTACGTGCTCCCGCGGCTGCACCGCCTCGACGCGCCGCTGCTGACCGTCGTCGGGGGCTCCACCGGCGCGGGCAAGTCGACCGTGGTCAACAGCCTGGTCGGGGCCGCGGTCACGCCGGCGGGCGTGCTCCGTCCCACCACCCGCTCGCCCGTGCTCGTCTGCCATCCCGACGACCTGCGGTGGTTCTCCGACACCCGGGTGCTCCCCGACCTCACCCGCACCACCGGCCCGGGCACCGATCACGAGACGCTGCAGCTGGTGCCGTCGCCCGCGCTCGACCCGGGCCTGGCCTTCCTCGACGCCCCCGACATCGACTCCGTCGTCACCGCGAACCGCAGGCTCGCCGGGCAGCTTCTCGCGGCGGCCGACCTGTGGCTGTTCGTCACCACCGCCGCCCGCTACGCCGACGCCGTGCCGTGGGACGTCCTGGAGACCGCCGCGTCCCGGGGCACCGCGCTGGCCGTGCTGCTCGACCGCGTGCCACCCGGCGCGGAGGACGAGGTCGCCGCCCACCTGCGCGAGATGCTCGTCGCCCACGGCCTCGGCGAGGCCCCGCTGTTCGTCGTGCCCGAGACCGTCCTGCCCGGCGGGTTGCTGCCCGACCCCGTGATCGCGCCGGTCCGCGACTGGTTCGGTGAGCTGGCGCGCGACGCCGCCCAGCGCGCCGCCGTCGTCCGCCGCACCCTGGGCGGCGCGCTGGACAGCCTCCGCCCGCGCACCGCCGCGCTCGCCGTGCAGGGTCGCGCCCAGCTCGACGCCGCCGCCCGCCTGCGGGCTGACACCCGGGCGGCCTACGCCGCGGCGCTCGCGGAGGTCGACGCCGGGATGCGCGACGGCGTCCTGCTGCGCGGGGAGGTGCTCGCCCGCTGGCAGGAGTTCGTCGGCACCGGTGAGCTGCTGCGGACGCTGCAGGACCGCGTCGGGCGGTGGCGGGACCGGCTGACGGCGGCGGTGACGGGGCGGCCGCGGCCCGGTGGGGACCTCACCGTCGCGCTGGAGTCGGGGGTGGCGCTGCTGATGGCCGCCGCCGCCGCGCAGGCCGCCGAGCGGGCGACGACGGCGTGGCGGTCGAGCGCAGCCGGCGCCGCGCTGCTGCGCCCCGGGCTCCCGGACTCCGGCGAGGAGCGCCTGGACCGGGTGTCGCCGCGGTTCCGTGCCGAGGCCGAGCGCACGGTGCGCGACTGGCAGGGCGCCGTGCTCGACCTCGTGCGCCGCGAGGGGGCCGGCCGGCGGACCACCGCGCGGGCCGCCGCGTACGGCGTCAACGCCACCGGGCTGCTGGTGATGATCGCGGTGTTCGCCACGACCTCCGCGCTCGCGCCGCCGATCGAGGTCGCCGTCGCCGGCGGCACCACCGTCCTGTCGCAGAAGGTGCTCGAGGCGGTCTTCGGCGACCAGGCCGTCCGCGCGCTCGCCGCCCGGGCCCGGGCCGACCTGCTCGACCGCGTCGAGACCCTGCTCGCGGGCGAGGAGGAGCGGTACGTGGCGCTGCTCGACCGGCACGCGACGGACCCCGACGACGTGGCCGCGCTGGAGCGGGCGGCGGCCGCGGTGGAGCGCGCCCGGTGAGGCTGCGCGTGCCCGGGGTGGCCGTGGCCGAGCGCGAGCGCCGCGCCGCCGAGGCGGGCGTCGCCATCCGGTTGCGCGCGCTGGACCGGGTGCTGGAGATCGGCGAGGGGCGCCTCGACGAGGCCCGGCTCGCGCCGGCACGCGCGCTCGCCCGGCGCGCGGGGGACCGGCTGCGGCTCTCCGGCGCGCACACGGTGGTGGCGCTCGCCGGGGCCACCGGCAGCGGCAAGTCCTCGCTGTTCAACGCTCTGGCCGGCGGCGAGGTGTCGACGGTCGGGGTGCGCCGGCCCACCACCGGTGCCGCGCACGCGGCGGTGTGGGGCGCCGACGGCGCCGGGCCGCTGCTGGACTGGCTCGAGGTGCCCCGCCGCCACCACGTCGAGAGCCCGGACGGGGAGAACCTGCACGGGCTGGTGCTGCTCGACCTGCCCGACCACGACTCGACGGAGGTCGCGCACCGGCTCGAGGTGGACCGGCTGGTCGCGCTGGTGGACGTGCTGGTGTGGGTGCTCGACCCGCAGAAGTACGCCGACGCGGCCGTCCACGACCGCTACCTGCGCCCACTCGCCCGCCACGGCGAGGTGATGGTGGTCGTGCTCAACCAGGTCGACCGGCTGCCCCCCGAGCACGCGGAGGCGGCGGTGGCCGACGTGCGGCGCCTGCTCGCCGACGACGGGCTCGACGGCGTCCCGGTGCTCGCGACGTCCGCCGTCACGCCGGGCGGCCGCGACGAGCTGCGGGCCGTGCTGACCGGTGCGGTCGCCGCGCACCGGGCCGCGCTGCGGCGCGTCTGCGCCGACCTCGACGCCGTCGCCGCTGACCTCGCCGACGCCGTCGCCGGCCCCGCCCGCACGGAGCTCGACCCTTCGACGGCCTGCGCGCTGGAGGCGGCGCTGAGCGCGGCCGCCGGAGTGCCCGCGGTCGGTGCGGCCGTGCAGCGGGCCTCGGTGCACCGGGCGGTGGCGGCCACCGGCTCGCCGTTCACCCGGTGGGTGCGGCGGCTGCGCCCCGACCCGCTGCGCCGACTGCACCTCGACCGGGCCCGGTCGCCCACGGCGCCGGCGGGCGGGCAGGACGACGCCCCGGTGGCGCGGACGTCGCTGCCCGTGCCGTCGGCCGTCGAGCGCTCGCGGGTGGACCTCGCGCTGCGCGCCCTGGCCGACTCGGCGGCCGACGGCCTGCCCGACCCTTGGCCGGACGGCGTCCGTGCCGCCGCCCGCTCCCGCTCCGAGGACCTGGCCGACGCGCTCGACCGCGCCGTCGCCGGCACCGACCTCGGCCTCGGCCGCACGCCGCTGTGGTGGCGGGCGGTCGGGCTGCTCCAGGCGGTGCTCGCCACGCTCGCGGTGGCGGGCGGGCTGTGGCTCGCCGGGCTCTACGTGCTCACCGTGCTCCGGCTGCCCGAGCCGGCGACCCCCGCCGTGGGGGAGCTGCCGCTGCCGACGGTACTGCTGATCGGCGGGGTGCTCGCCGGCCTGCTGCTCGCCCTGCTGGCGCGGGTGCCGGCCGGCATCGGCGCGCGGCGGCGGCGCGCCCGCGTCGAATCGCGGTTGAACTCCGCGGTCGCCGACGTCGCCGGCGAGCTGGTGCTGGCCCCGGTCACCGCGGAGCTGCACGCCTACGGCGGGCTGCGGGAGGCCGTCGCCGAGCTGCGACGGTCGCAGCGACGAGGGTGACCTACTCGGCGGCGGGTGCCGGCGCGTCGAACGTGACGGTGACCTGCTCGTAGCCGAGCGAGCCCGCGAGCGAGGTCAGCATCTCGCGGGTGTTGGTCTCCGCGCGGACGAGGAGGTCGCTCTGCCGCGCCGCGGCGTCGACCTGCTCCGCGGCCATCCGGTAGAGCTCCTGGTCGTCCACCGGGTTGTCCGCGACCAGGCCGGCGAGCCGCTCCGCGATGCCGCGGTCGCGCCCCACGACGCGGCTCTCGGCCGGGTCGATCGCGGCCGGCGCCAGCCGTGGCGCGGGCAGCGCGATCGTCACGGCCCCGCCGGAGACCGTCACGCGCTCCGGGCCGAGATCGGCGAGGTCGACCAGCGCGTCGACCTCCCCGACCGCGAACAGCGTGGTGCGCTCACCGCTGATCACCGAGGGCAGGTACGGGGTGTCGCGCTCGAGGTCGACGAGGACCTGGAAGGTGCCGGTGGCCGCGTGGTACTCGGACAGGTCGGCCAGCGCGACCATCAACGGGGCCGGGCTGCGGTCCACGGTCTGCTGCGCGAACGGGTCGTTCAGGTTCGGCAGCACGCCCGCGACCTGGGCACCGATCGGCACGGCGAAGGCCACCGCGGCGACGGCCGCGAGCAGCTTCAGCGGCGGGCGGCCACGCCGGGGCGGCTTGGTACGGACCGCGGTGTCGGGCTCGAGCAGCTGCTGCGGCATGGGGACCTCCCCGTCGGCGACCTCGTCTCCAGGGTGCAACACATCCGGGGTTCGCGCAGATACCGGCGCCGGGCGGCCGAGCGCTGTGACACCTCCCCCGCGGGGTGATTCCGCTCTACCCTTCCGGATGACCGTCAGAGCACGATCAACACGGGGAGTGGCATCGTGAGCGAGCCTGCTGCCGACACCGAAACCGGCGCCGACGCGGAGCCCCGGGCCCGGCTGAAGCGCCCGGTCTTCTTCGGGTCGGCGGTCGGCGTCGTGCTCGTCGCGGTCTGGGCGATGGTGGCGCCCACCAGCGCCGCGGACACCATCGGCACCCTCGTCGGCTGGACGTCGGAGGGCTTCGGCTGGTTCTACATCCTCTTCGCCACGGCGGTGCTCGTGTTCGTGGTGTTCCTGGCGCTGTCCCGGTACGGCACCACCAAGCTGGGCCCCGACCACTCCACGCCGCAGTACGGCACCTTCGCCTGGGCGTCGATGCTGTTCGCCGCGGGCATCGGGACCGACCTGATGTTCTTCGCCGTCGCCGAACCGGTGACGCAGTACCTCGCGCCGCCCGTCGGGCCCGGCGAGACGGTGGAGGCCGCGCGGGAGGCCACGGTCTGGACGCTGTTCCACTACGGCGTCAGCGGCTGGGGCATGTACGCCCTCATGGGAATGGCGCTCGCGTACTTCTCGTACCGGATGAACCTGCCGCTGGCGATCCGGTCGGCGCTCTACCCGATCTTCGGCAAGCGCATCCGCGGCGGGCTGGGCCACACCGTCGACCTGGCCGCCGTGCTCGGCACCATCTTCGGCGTCGCCACCTCGCTGGGCATCGGCGTCGTCCAGCTCAGCTTCGGTCTGGACCTGCTGTTCGGCATCCCCGAGGGCCGCGCCTCGCAGATCGGGTTGATCGTGCTGGCGGTGGCGATGGCGACGCTGTCCGCGGTGAGCGGCATCGACCGCGGCATCAAGCGGCTCTCGCAGCTGAACGTCCTGCTGGCCATCGGTCTGGCCGCCTTCGTCCTGCTCGCCGGCAACACCGTGTTCCTGCTCAACGGGCTGGTCCTGAACATCGGTGACTACATCAGCAGCTTCTCCGGCCTGACCCTGCAGACCTTCGCCTTCGACCGCCCCGTCGAGTGGCTCAACGGCTGGACGCTGTTCTTCTGGGCCTGGTGGATCGCCTGGGCGTCGTTCGTCGGCCTGTTCCTCGCGCGCATCTCGCGCGGACGGACGATCCGCCAGTTCGTGGTCGGGACGATGCTCATCCCGTTCAGCTACATCCTCATGTGGGTGTCGATCTTCGGCAACAGCGCCATCGACGTCGTCCGCAGCGGCGACGCGGCGTTCGGCGAGCTCGCGATGAACACCCCGGAACGGGGCTTCTACACGCTGCTGATGGAGTACCCGGCGTTCCCGCTGGTCGCCGGGATCGCGACCTTCGTGGGCCTGCTGTTCTACGTGACCTCGGCCGACTCGGGCGCGCTCGTCATGGCGAACCTGTCGTCGCACCTGCGGACCCCGCAGGACGACGGTCGCGCCGGGGTGCGCATCTTCTGGGCCGTCGCCACCGGCGTGCTCACCGCGGCCATGCTCATCGTGGGCGGGGTGCCCGCGCTGCAGAACGCCACCGTCGTCATGGGCCTGCCGTTCGGGTTCGTGATGGTGCTGGTCATGATCGGGTTGTACAAGGCGTTGCGGGACGAGGCCGCGCGCGACGACGCCAGGACCACCGGCCGCGGCCGCGTCACGACCTTCCCGGACCGGGCCACGGCGGAGCGGTACCTCGACGAGGTCGCGCTCCCGGCGCTGGCCGAGGTGGCGGCCGAGCTCGGCTCGCGCGGGGTCGACGCGCAGGCGCGCCCGAGCGACGGCGAGCACGGTGCGGACGGCGTCGAACTGGTCGCGGACGGCGCCGGCGGGCGCCCCTTCCACTACCGGATCAGCCCGCGCGACGTCCCCGTCCCGGTGCGCGCGCCCGGGAAGGGGCCGAGGGACACCACCTACTCCCGGCTCGAGGTCCACACGGGGGAGGGCGGCCATGGCCACGACGTCATGGGGTACAGCCACGCCCAGCTGATCGACGACGCCCTGGAGCGGTACGAGCGGCACCGGGACCTCGCGGGCGTGAACTGACCGCGCCCGGCGCTACCGGCCGAAGGCGGCGAGGAACCGGTCCCGGAAGGCGTCCATCCGCCAGACGGGCGCCTGCGGGCCGGGCCGCAGGCCGTCCTGCCAGCCCCACCCGGCGATCCGGTCCAGGACGGCCGGGTCCCGGGTGGCGATCGTGATCGGCACGTCGCGGCCCGCGTCCCCGCCGGTGACCACCGGGCCGGGCTGGTGGTCGCCGAGCAGGATCAGCACCAGGTCGTCGTCGCCGTAGGTCTGCACGAAGGACACGATGCTGTTCACCGCGTACCCGATGGAGCGCCGGTACTCCGCGCGGGCGCGGCCCGGATCGCCCATGACCTCCGCCGTCACGTCCGGCCCGGCCCAGGCCTCGAACACCGCGCCGTCGCCGACCTCCGCCCAGCCGACGAGCCCGGGGACCGGCGCCCACGGCGCGTGGCTCGACACCAGCGCGATCTCCGCCATCAACGGCGGCCGATCCGCCCGCCCGTGCTCGAGGCGCCGGAACGCGGACAGCGTGTACTGGTCGGGCATCGGCGCCCAGCCGAGCTTCGGGCCCCGGTACGCGAGGTCGTGCGCGTCGTAGACGCGGTCGTAGCCGTAGAACCCCCCCTCCGGCCAGGCCCGGGTGGTGCCGGGCATGACACCGACCGTGCGCCAGTCCGCCCGCGCGAACGCGCCGGTCAGCGTCAGCCGGTCGCTCCCGACGAGGGTGCGGTAGCGCTGCTGGTTGTCGACCCACAGGCCGGAGAGGAACGTGGCGTGCGCCATCCAGCTGCCGCCGCCCGCCACCGGAGAGGTGAGGAAGCCGCTGCGCGCGGCGAAGCCGGCGGTCGCGAGCCGCCGGGTCCCGTCGTCGAGGGCCGGCGCCAGCTCCGGGTCCGCCACCGCGTCGCGCCCGTAGCTCTCGACGAACGCGACGACGACGTCCTTGCCGCGCAGCGCGGTGAGCAGCTCGGTGCCCGGGGTGTCGCGGTAGGGGTCGACCGCGGCCTCCGCGGCGAAGGCGCGCCGGTCCGCGACGCCGGCGCGCACCTGCACCGCCCGGTCGTGGACCTGCGCCGCCGCGCTCGCCGCGGCCACCGGCACCCCGGGGACGATCTGCGCGCCCAGCACCGCGCAGGTGACCCAGACGGCGGCGAGCACGGTGGCGGCACGGGTCGCGGCGGTCCGCCGCCGGGTCGCCAGCCGCGCGAGGCGGCGGACCGACAGCGCCAGGAGCACCGTCACGGCGACGGCGAGCACCACGGCCGCCACCGCCGCGCCGAGCGCGCCCGCACGGCCGCTCGACCCCGCGAGGAACTCCACGGCGGCGCCGAGCAGGACCAGGTCGAGCACCGGGTCGAACGGGCGGGCGAGCGTGGCCGAGAAGGCCAGGTCGAGGACCTTCAGCAGGGTCAGCAGGCCGAGGGCCACCCCGGCGAGGGTCGCCACCACGCGGCCCGCCCGTGCGGGCAGGACCAGGAACAGGGCGATGGCGAGCAGCGCCTCCACCGGGACCCGCAGGAAGGCGGCCGGGACGAGCCGGCCCACCTCGGCCGGCGCGACGAGGGCGACGAACACGCCGGCGCCGGCCAGCGCGCTGACCACGCCGGAGGCGACGGGGTGCCGGTTCCCGCCACCCCCGTTCCCGCCGACTCGGTGCCGCCACAGCCACGCCACGCTCCGCCCGAAGGACCACGCCAGCAGCACCAGCGCGGTGACCACCAGCGCCACTGCGGCCGGGCGCGGCACGACGTCCGCGCCGGCGACCACGAGGACGACTCCCTGCACGGCGGCCACGGCCTTCGCGGCGTGGCTCGTCGGCAGGGGCGCCCGCAGCCACGGCAGCGCCCGGCCCGCCGCGACGAAGGCGTAGCGCATCGCCCCGATCGCCAGCACCCACGGGCCCAGCAGGGTCGCGACGTGCACGCTGAGCACGAGGACGCCGACCGCGTCGGTCTCCATGTCGAAGCGCGCGCCGAGCTCGGACGCGGTGCCGGTGCGGCGCGCGACCCGGCCGTCCACCGCGTCGAGGACCAGCGCCGTCGAGGCGAGCACGACGAGGACCGCCACGGGGGTGCCGCCGCCCGCGAGCCCGTCCGCGACGAGGGCGGTCACGCCCCCGACGAGCACCGCGCGCGCCAGCGTCACGAGGTCGGCCGGACCGAGCGCCGCGGCCCCCGCCCGGCGGGCGGCGGCGGCCAGCAGGGCGCACAGGCCCACGGCGTACCCGGCGCCGGCGATCAGCCCCACCGGGCCGAGGCCGGCGCCGGCGCCCAGCGCGGCGAGCAGGACGACCTGGACGACGGCCCCGGTTGCCAGCTGCTCAGCCGTGCGTAGCCGGGATACGGTCGTCACCGGGCCTTGATACACCCCTTCGAGGCCCTGCTACGACGACGGAGGGACGACGTGGATCGCAACGCGCGTGCGTTCCGGCTGCGCGCGCCGGGCGAGGGCGAGATCCACGCCGTCGTGCTCCCGCCGCCCGGACCCGACGACGTGCTGGTCCGCACGCGCTACTCGGCGGTGAGCCGCGGCACCGAGACCCTCGTCTTCCGCGGCGGCGTGCCGGCGAGCCAGCACGCGGTGATGCGGGCGCCGTTCCAGGTCGGCGAGTTCCCCGGGCCCGTCGAGTACGGCTACCTCAACGTCGGGGTGGTCGAGCACGGGCCGTCCGCGCTGCTCGGCCGCACCGTCTTCTGCCTGTACCCGCACCGGACGCGCTACGTCGTGCCGGCCGGTGCCGTGACGCCGGTGCCCGACGACGTGCCGCCCGCGCGCGCGGTGCTCGCGGGCACCGTCGAGACCGCGGTGAACGCGCTGTGGGACGCCGCCCCGCTGGTCGGCGACCGGATCGCCGTGGTCGGGGCCGGGATGGTCGGCTGCAGCGTCGCGGCGGTGCTGGCCCGCTTCCCCGGGGTCCGGGTGGAGCTGGTCGACGTCGACCCGGCGCGCGCGGCCGTCGCCGAGGCCCTCGGGGTCGGGTTCGCCCTGCCGGAGCAGGCCGCGGGGGAGTGCGACCTGGTCGTGCACGCCAGCGCCACGGACGCCGGGCTCGCCCGCTGCCTGGAGCTGCTCGCCGACGAGGGCGAGGTGATCGAGCTGAGCTGGTACGGCGACCGCCGCGTGACCGTGCCGCTCGGCGAGTCCTTCCACTCGCGTCGGCTGGCGGTGCGCTGCAGCCAGGTCGGCGCGGTCGCACCGGCCCGGCGGGGGCGGCGCAGCCACGGCGACCGGCTGGCGCTGGCGTTACGGCTGCTCGCCGACCCCGCGTTCGACGCGCTGATCACGCACGAGTGCCGCTTCGAGGACCTGCCCGGGCTGATGCCCCGCCTCGCCCGCGGCGAGCTGCCCGGGCTGTGCGTCCGGGTCGTCCACGAGGAGGGGTGAGCACCGGTGTTCAGCATCACGGTCCGCGACCACGTGATGATCGCGCACAGCTTCCGCGGCGAGGTCTTCGGCCCGGCGCAGCGGCTGCACGGCGCGACGTACGTCGTCGACGCGACGTTCCGGCGGGCCGAGCTCGACGCCGACGGCATCGTCGTCGACATCGGGCTGGCCACCGAGCAGCTCGGTGCCGTGCTGGCCGACCTCAACTACCGCAACCTCGACGACGAACCCGCCTTCGCCGGCGTCAACACCTCCACCGAGTTCCTCGCCCGGGTGATCGCCGACCGGCTCGCCGAGCGGGTGCACGCCGGCGCGCTCGGCGACGGGGCGCGCGGCCTGGCGGGGATCGCGGTCGTGCTGCACGAGTCGCACGTGGCGTGGGCGAGCTACGAGCGCACCCTGTGACCGGGCGAGGAGTCGCAGCTCGCGACGAACGGCACTCCCGCCGGCCAGGTGCCGGTCGGTGCCCGGCGCCGGACGCGGTGCACGTCGTCGTGCCCGCGGACGTCGACGACGCGGCCGTGCCGAGCGGCGGCAACGTCTACGACCGTCGGGTGTGCCGCGACCTGGCGCGCGCGGGCTGGGCCGTGCGCGAGTCGCCCGTCGCCGGGGCGTGGCCCCGGCCCGACCGGGCCGCCCGCGCCGCGCTGGACCGCGCCCTGGCCGGCGTGCCAGACGGCGCGGTCGTGCTCCTGGACGGGCTGGTGGCGTGCGGCGTGCCGGACGTCGTTGTTCCGCAGGCGCACCGGCTGCGGCTCGTCGTGCTCGTGCACCTTCCGCTCGGCGAGGAGGCCGGGGCCGATCTGGCGGCGCTCGAGCGGGAGACGCTGCACGCGGCGCGGGCGGTCGTGGCCACCGGCCCGTGGACGGCGCGCCGGCTCGTCGCGCGGCACGGGCTCGCCGCCCGCCGGGTGCACGTCGCCCCGCCCGGCGTCGACCCCGCGCCGCCCGCTCGTGGCGCGGACGGCGCGACGCGGCTGCTGTGCGTCGGGTCGCTCACCCCGACGAAGGGCCAGGACCTGCTCGTCGACGCCCTCGCCGCCGTCGCCGACCCGCCGTTGCGCTGCGACCTCGTCGGGTCGCTGCGCCGGGACACCGGATACGTGGCCGCCGTGCGCGGCGCGATCGAGCGCCGGGGGCTCGGCGGGCGGGTGCGGGTGCGGGGACCGTGGACGGGCGCCCGGCTCGCCGCGGCCTACGCCGGGGCGGACCTGGTGGTGCAACCGTCACGCGTCGAGGCCTATGGAATGGTCGTCACCGAGGCGCTGGCCAGGGGGATCCCGGTGCTCGCTGCCGCGGCCGGCGGGCTGCCGGAGACCCTCGGCCGGGCCCCCGACGGCAGGGTCCCGGGGCTGCTGGTGCCGCCGGACGACGTCCCGGCGCTCGCCGCGGCCCTGCGCCGGTGGTCGACCGAGCCGGCGCTGCGGGCCGAGCTGCGCGGCGCGGCGCGGCGGCGGCGCGACACATTGGACGGGTGGGAGGTGACGGCCCGATGCCTGGCGGGAGTACTGCGGCACGCGAGTGGGACGCCCGGCTGAGCGAGCCCGGCTCGCCGGTGTGCGGGCCGGAGTGGCTGGCGCTGCGCGAGGACGCCGACGCCGGGGCCCGGTCGGCCGAGCTGGTCGAGCCGCTGCGCGCGCATCTGGCCGCCGGCGGGCCGGCCGTGGTCCGTGACCTCGGCTGCGGCACCGGGTCGATGGGACGCTGGCTCGCGCCGCGGCTGCCCGGCCCGCAGCGGTGGATCCTGCACGACCGCGACGCCGCGTTGCTCGCCCGCGCCGCCGCGGCGATGCCGAGCGCGGCCGCCGACGGTGCCGCCGTCACCGCGCGGACCCGCGAGGGCGACGTCACGCGCCTGCGCGCCGCGGACCTCGCCGGCACGTCGCTGGTCACCGCGTCCGCCCTGCTCGACCTGCTCACCGCCGGCGAGGTCGACGGGCTCGCGGCCGCGTGCGCCGGGGCCGGCTGCGCCGCGCTGCTGACGCTGACGGTGGTCGGGCGGGTCCGGCTCACCCCGCCCGACCCGCTCGACGGGGAGTTCGCGGCGGCCTTCGACGCCCACCAGCGGCGGCGTACCCGCGGCCGGCGGCTGCTCGGCCCGGAAGCGGGCGCCGCCGCCGTCGAGGCGTTCGCCCGCCGCGGTGCCGCGGTGGCGACCCGGCCCAGCCCCTGGCGCCTGCGCGGCGCCGGTGCCGGGGCGCTGGCGCAGGAGTGGCTGCGCGGCTGGATCGGCGCCGCCTGCGCGCAGCGGCCGGACCTCGCGCGGCACGCCGGTCCCTACCTGCGGCGCAGGCTCGCCGGCGAGCTGCGGGTCGTGGTCGGTCACGTCGACGTGCTGGCGCTGCCGGCGGGTTCGCCGTGACCCGCGGCACGGGCGCCGCGATCGTCCGGGCGGCGCGGCGGGTGGCGCCCCTGCTCCAGGTGCTCGCCGGCGCCGTGCTCGACGGGCTGCGGGCGATCGGGCCGTGGTCGGTGCTCGCCGCGCTCGGCATCGGCCTGCTGAGCACCGTGTGCGGCGCCGGGCGCTGGTGCCTGGTCGCGCGGGGGCTCGGGCTGCCGCTCACGCTGCCGGTGGCGGTCGCCGACTGCTACCGGGCGATGTTCCTCAACTCGGTGCTGCCCGCCGGCGTGCTCGGCGACGTGCACCGCGCCGTCGACCACGGCCGTCGCGCCGGCGACCTCGGTCGAGGCCTGCGCGCGGTGGTGCTGGAGCGGGTCGCCGGGAACGCGGTGCTGGTGGTCGTCGCGGTGGGGGTGCTGCTCGCCGAGCCCGCCCTGCTCACCGCGGCGCTCGGCGGCCCGCCGCCCGGGAGCGGGCTCGCCGTCGGGTCGGCGGTGGGGGCGGTCGCCGTGGTCGCGCTCGGGTACGGGACGCTCCGGCGGCCGGGCGCGTCGAGGATCCGCGCGGCGCTGCGCACGGGCCTGGCGGACGTCCGCGCGGGGGTGCTCACCCGCGGGACCGGGCCCGGCGTGGTCCTGCTGTCGGCGGCCGCACTGACCGGTCACCTCGCGCTGTTCGTCGTCGCCGCGCGGGTCGCGGGCGTGCAGGCCGCGCTCGGCGAGCTGCTCCCGCTGCTCGTCCTGGCGCTGCTCGCGATGGCGTTGCCCCTGGGCGCCGGCGGCTGGGGCCCGCGGGAGGCGGTCGCCGCCGGGGCGTTCGTCGTGGCCGGGCTCGGTGCGGCGCAGGGCCTCGCCGCCGCCGTCGTGTTCGGCGCGCTCGCCCTCGTCTCCTGCCTGCCCGGTCTCGGGGTGCTGCTGCTGCGGCGCCCGCGGCCCGCCCGCGGCCGCGCGTCCTCGGTCCACGCGGTGCCGGCTCCCGCCGGGGCGGCGGAGAGGAGCGCCCGGTGAACGGCGACCCCGTGGTCGACGGTGCCGACCTGCCGCCCCCGGACGCCGCGCGCCTGCTCGGCGACGTCGACCCGCCGGCCGACCGCCCCTACGTCGTCCTCAAGTACGCCCAGACCCTCGACGGGCGGATCGCCACCGCCGGCGGTGACTCCAAGTGGATCAGCGGCGAGGAGGAGCGTGCGGTGTCGCACGCGCTGCGGGCGGCCTGCGACGCGGTGATGGTCGGCGTGGGGACGGTACTGCGGGACGACCCCCGGCTGACCGTCCGGCTCGTGCCCGGCGCCTCACCGCTGCGGGTGGTCCTCGACTCCACGCTGCGCACGCCGTCGCACGCCCTGTTGCTCGACAGCGACCCGGGCACCGTCGTGCTCACCACCGACCGCGCCGGCGACGGCGACCGCGAGCGGGTTCGCGGCAGCGGCGCGCAGGTGCGGGTGCTGCCGTCGGGGCCGGGCGGCGTCGACCTCCCGGCCGGGCTGCGGGTGCTGCGCCGCGAGTGCGGGGTGCGCAGCCTGCTCGTCGAGGGTGGCGCCCGGGTGATCACGTCGCTGCTCGGCGCCGGGCTGGTGGACCGCATCGTCGTCGGCACCGCCCCGACGATCATCGGCGCCGGGACCGAGGCCGTGGGCGATCTCGGGATCGTCCGGGTGGCCGAGGGCATCGCGTTGCGCAACCGGTACGTGTGCCTGACCGCGGACGACATCGTCACCGCCTGGGACGTCTGCTACGCCCGGCCGAGGCGGGCGTAGACGTCGCCGGAGCGGCCGAGCGGGCGGAACCGGTGCAGGAGTCGCACGAGCCCGGTGGCGTCGAGCCACTGGTCCGAGGCGAAGCGCATCGTCTCGACCGGGGAGTAGTTGTAGCGGTAGCCACCGGCGCCGAGCCGCTCCACGAGGTCCAGGGCGGCCAGGGCGGCGTCGTGCGCCGGCGGCAGGTACTCGAAGGACAGCGCGCGCAGCGGGCGGGTGAGCCCCGCCAGCGCGTCGACCTCGAAGCCCTCCACGTCGATCTTGCAGAATGCCGGCTCGCCGTGCGCCGCGACGAGCTCGTCCAGCGTCGTCACCGCCACCTCCACCGAGCGGTCCCAGCGCACGCGGGCGAAGCCGCGGTCCGCGGTCACCGAGGCGATCCAGTCCGCGGACATCGAGGAGACCGTCGGCGTCGCGGTGGACAGGCCCAGCCGGGCGCGCCCGGGCCGGGCACCCACGGCCGCCGGCACGACCGTGACGCCGGGGTCGCGGCCGAGGAGCAGGCGCAGGACGCGCAGGCAGTCGGGCTGCGGCTCGACCGCGACCACCCGCGCGCCCAGCCGCCGCCACGCGCGGGCCCGGCTGCCGACGTGCGCGCCGATGTCGAAGGCGAGGTCTCCCGGCCCGAGGAACTCGCCGTAGAACCGCGCCATCCGCCGGTGCCTGCCCGGGATGCCGTGGTACATCGCCAGGGACCGGGCGATCCCCCACGCGCGGGCCAGCATGCGTGGACCCTATTGCGTGACGAAGCCCCACACGGCTGCCGAGCCCGAGTGCCCGGCGAGCACCGTGAGGACGACCGCCACGAGGCCGGCGACCGCCGACAGTGCCCAGCCGACCCGCGGCGCCGGACCGGTTCCCCGGCGGTCGAGCAGGGCCGCGCCGATCGCGAGCACGGCGAAGGGCCACGCCGCCACCACCGTGAACAGGCCGAGCCGCCCGTGTTCGGCGATCACGGGAGCGAAGGCCGCCGTGACGTCGAGGGCGGCCTCCAGCTGGTCGCCGGCGAACTTCGCCAGCGTCGCGCTGACCGCCCCCGCCAGCGCCGCGGCCGCCACGAGCGGCCCGTACGGCCGGTTCCAGGCCGGCCGCACCGCGAGCGCGGCCGCGCCGGCCGCCGCCAGCGGGATCAGGACGACCACAGCGTGCACCAGCAGCGGGTGGGCCGGTATCCCGGCTACGGTGACCACGACGGCATTGTGTCGTCCCGGGGCGACCGCCGATACGGCCGGCGGGGCGGTTCGCCGGCCTACCGCTCGTCCGGAGGTCGCCGACGGTCAGCGGCCGTGCGTCGCGGCGGTGCGGTAGTCGGTGTAGGTGTACGGGTTGTCCAGGACCTTCGGCTCGGGGACGTCCGGGTTCATGCCCTTCGCCCACGCGTCCTCGCCGAGCGTCGAGCGCAGGTACTCGACGGTGGCCTCCACCTCGCGGCGGGCCGCGGCGAGGTCGACACCGACGAGCCGGTGCTCGTGCTTCACGACGCGCCCGTCGACCAGCACGGTGTGCACGTCGCCGCGCTGCGCCTGGAACGCGACGTGGCCGTAGGGGTGCAGCACCGGGAACGACACCGGGGAGTGGTCGTTCTTGATCAGCACGACGTCGGCCTTCTTGCCGGGCTCGAGGCTGCCCAGGCTCGCGTCACGGCCGAGCGCCCGGGCGCCGCCGCGGGTGGCCCACTCCACCACCTGCTCGGCGCGCAGCCGGCAGTGGGTGACCGTGTCGCCGCGTCCGTGCGCCGCCATGTGCTCGCGGCACCGGTCCGCGCCGAGGGTGGCGCGCATGGCGGAGAACAGGTCACCGCTCCACCAGACGCTGGTGTCCATCGACAGCGACACCGGGATGTCGTGGGCGCGCAGCACCCACGTGGCCGGGTAGCCCTGCCCGGCGCTCTGCTCGCTCTCCGTGGACACCGACACGGATCCGCCGGTCGCGGCGATGCGGTGGTAGGAGTCCGCGGACAGCGTCGCGGCGTGCACGAAGATCGACGACCGGTCGAGGAAGCCGTGCTCGTGGGCGAGGCGGATCCCGTCGTCGCCCGTCGCCCCCCAGACCCCGGCGTGCGTGGTGACGGGGACGCCGAGCTCGCGCGCCACCTCGTAGGCCGCCTTCTCCGGGAACGCCGGGTCGCCGGTGACGTCGAAGGCCATCTGGAAGCCGAGCCGGTCGTCGCCGGCGTCGACCAGCGACCGGGCGAACGCGCGGAACTCGGGGGAGCTCGCCCACTCCCACGGCGCCTGCGCGATGTTGCCGTAGGCCAGGACGAACCGGCCGGGCACCGCGCGCAGCGCGTCGACGGCGGCCTCGGCGTGTTCGGTGGTCTGCAGCCCGTGCGACCAGTCGACGCAGGTCGTGACGCCGGCGTCGATCGCCTCGATCGCGGCGAGCAGGTTCCCGGCGCGCACGTCCTGCGGGCGGAAGAGCCTGCCGGACTCGAGGTAGTACCAGACGAAGTACTGGGTGAGCGTCCAGTCGGCGCCGTAACCGCGCATCGCGGTCTGCCACATGTGCCGGTGCGTGTCGATCATCCCGGGCAGGACGACGCCGTCGCGCGCGTCGATCTCGACCGTGTCGTCGGGCACCGCGAGCTCCGGTCCGACGTCCGCGATCCGGTCGTCGACCACCAGGACGTCGGCGTCCGGGAGGACGCGATGGACGTCGTCCATCGTCAGGACCAGCCCACCGCGCAGCACGACCGGCCGGCCGGCGTCGAACGGCTCGCTCATCGGGGCCTCCTCGCTCCGGGAGTGCGGACAGTTGTCCGCATGCCGGTCAGCATCGCGTCGGTCGGTACTCTCGGCGGCCGTCGAACCGATGTCAAGCGGATCCGCGGGGCGCCGCGCGCGGTACTGTCCGGCCGGCGGACGGGCACGCCCGTGCGCCGCCGGTCGAGCTGCGGGGGGAGTCGTCGATGCCGTCCGAGGGCGCCGGTCCCGACTTCATCACCGCGCTCGCGCGCGGCCTCGAGGTGATCGCCGCGTTCCGGTCCGGGCGGCCGGTGATGACCCTGGCGGAGGTCGCCGCGGCCACCGGCCTGGCCCGTCCCACGGCCCGGCGCATCCTGCTCACCCTCGCCGAGCTCGGCTACGTGCGGGCCGACCGCGCGGGTTTCGCGCTGACCCCGCGGGTGCTCGACCTCGGCGTGGCCTACACCCGGTCGATGGGGCTGTGGGAGGTCGCCCGCCCGCACATGGAGCGGCTGGTCGCCCGGACGAACGAGTCGTGCTCGGTCGCGCAGCTCGACGGCTCCGACATCGTCTACGTCGCGCGCGTGGCCGTGCCGAAGATCGTGGCCCTGACGGTGCAGATCGGCACCCGCTTCCCGGCGCTGCCGACCTCGCTGGGCAAGGTCCTGCTGGCCGCGCTGCCGCCGGACGCGCTGGAGCGGGTGCTCGCCGAGCCCAGCCGCTCCGGCCTGACCCCCCGGTGGCAACCCGACCGCGACGAGCGCGACCGCGAGCTCCGCCTCGTCCGGGCCCGCGGCTGGTCGCTGACCGACGGACAGCTGGCCCACGCGATCCGCTCGGTGGCCGCCCCGCTGCGGGACGGGTCCGGCCGGGTGATCGCGAGCATCAACGTGAACACCCACGCGGCCGAGACGCCGGTCGAGCGGCTGCTGGAGGAGTACCTGCCGCTGCTGCTGCAGACCGCGGGCGACATCAGCGCCGACTTCGCCCGGCTGGCCGCCGTCCCGCATGTGACCATCGGGGCGTCGTGACGCCCGCTTGACCGGCGTGCTCGGGCGGCGCGAGACTTCCGGTCGCGGACGTGTGTCCGCCAGACGTACGGAGGCTGCATCGGATGAACGCTGCCGCGCCGCCCACGGGGCCACTGGCCGGGTTGCTGGTCGCGGACTTCTCGCGGGTGCTGGCGGGGCCGTACGCGACGATGCTGCTGGCCGACATGGGCGCGGAGGTCGTCAAGGTCGAGGCACCGGCCGGCGACGAGACGCGCACCTGGACCCCGCCGACGCGGGACGAGGTGTCGACCTACTACCTCGGGATCAACCGTGGGAAGCGCTCCCTCGCGCTGGACCTGGGCGACGCGGGCGACGCCGAGCTCGGGCGTGAGCTCGCCCGTCGCGCCGACGTCATGATCCAGAACTTCAAGCCAGGGGGCCTCGCCCGGTACGGGCTCGACTTCGCCTCGGTGCGCGAGGCCAACCCCGGCATCGTCTACGCGTCGATCAACGGCTTCGGGTCGCGGGCGGGGGCCAAGGTCCCCGGCTACGACCTGATGGTGCAGGCCGTGTCCGGCCTGATGAGCCTCACCGGCGACCCGGAGGGGCCGCCGTACCGGGCCGGGATCTCCGTGTTCGACGTGATGGCCGGCAACCACGCCGTGATCGGGATCCTCGCGGCGCTGCGGCACCGGGACGCCACCGGCGAGGGCCAGCACGTCGAGATCAGCCTGCTGTCCTCCGCGCTGTCCGGGCTGGTCAACCACAGCTCCGCCTACGTCGCCGGGGGTGTGGTCCCCTACCGGATGGGCAACGCGCACCCGAGCGTGTTCCCGTACGAGCCGCTGCCGACCGCCGACCGCGACCTCATCGTCGCCGCGGCCAACGACCGGCAGTTCCGCGCGCTGTGCACGGTGCTCGGGATCCCGGAGGTGGCCGACGACCCGCGCTTCGCCCGCAACCGCGACCGCACCGCGAACCGTGAGCGGCTGCGCCCGCTGCTCGAGGAGCGGCTCGCCTCCCGCGGCGCGACCGAGTGGTTCGAGCTGCTCGTCGACGCCGGCGTGCCCTGCGGGCCGATCAACACCATCGACGGCGGGTTCGAGATGGCGCAGCGGCTGGAGCTCGACCCGATCGTGCAGGTCGGGGAGGGGGAGCGGGCGCTGCCGATGGTCCGGCACCCGATCAGCTTCTCCGCGACGCCCGCGAGCTACGCCCTGCCGCCCCCGGAGCTCGACGAGCACGGCGCCGAGCTGCGGTGCTGGCTCGCCGCGCCGCGCGAGGACGGCCGTGGCTGAGCCGCCGACCTACCCGACGGCCCTTGGCGCCTCGGACCTGCGGACGATCACGCTCCTCGGCCACGACCTCGCCGAGGACGTCATGGGCAACGTCGGGTTCGGCGAGCTCGCCTTCTGGCTGGCGACCCAGCAACGGCCGACGCCCGGGCAGGTGCGGGTGTTCGAGGCCGTGCTCGCCGCACTGGCCGACCATGGCTTCACCCCGACCGCCATCGTCACCCGCCTGACCTTCCTGTCCGCGCCCGAGTCGATCCAGGGCGCGCTCGCCGCCGGCCTGCTCGGCGGCGGCTCGCGGTTCCTCGGGGTCACCGAGGACACCGGGCGGTTCCTGCACGGCGTGCTCGACGCTGCCTCGGAGCTGCCGGCCGACGACGCGGGTTGGGACGCGCTCGCCCTGCAGACCGTGCGCACGCAGCGGGAGGCGGGCCGGTTCGTCCCCGGCCTCGGACACCCCGTGCACAAGGAGGGCGACCCGCGCACGCCGCGCCTGATGCGGATCGCCGCCGAGGAGGGGTGGTTCGGGCCGCACCTGAGCCTGTTCGCCGCGGTCGGCCGGGTGCATCCGCAGGTGCTGGGCCGCACCCTGCCGCTGAACGGGGCGGGCGTGTGCGGGGCGGCACTGGCGGACCTCGGCCTGCCGATCGAGCTGCTCCGCGGCTTCGCGCTGCTCGCCCGCACCGCCGGCCTGATCGGGCAGCTCGCCGAGGAGCTGCGCCACCCGGCGGGCTCGCGCATCTACCTGTCCGTCGACCGCAACAGCCACCCCGTCCCGCCCGAGCCGTGGTCACCGTGATCCGCACGGCCCCCGCC